>NZ_CP041335.1:3398968-3707965 GCF_008033135.1 Chitinolyticbacter meiyuanensis | reverse complement strand
TATCATATCGTATCGTAGCATTTACGTATCATACCGTTCGTCAGATATCATATCATATCAATACGTATCGCATTGATATCGTATCGTATCGTTGCTATGATATGTATGTATCAGGGTGATACGTATTCGGGGATATCGAGATGGCACGGACGGGATTGAGTTTCGAGCAGGTCGAGGCAGCAGCTAAGCGTGTCCAGGCGCGCGGGGAGCGCATCACACTACGATCGGTGAGGGCGGAGCTGGGGGAAGGGTCGCTAACAACCATCCAGCGCCACCTGGCTGATTTTCAGGGCAGCGGGAAGCGTCAGACAGCCAACAAGGTGGACGCAGCACTTGAGCTGCCAGAGAAGATCGTGGAGGCCATCCTAGGCGAGATCGAGGCGGCGAGATCCGCAGCCATTGAGGAGCTGCAGACCGAGCTCGCAGATCTGCAAGCCGATCGCGATAGCCTGGCAGCCGAGGTGGACCGATTGACCGAGGCACTTAACGAGGCAAATGAGGAACGCGCACAAGCCAAGGGCGAAGTCATCGCAATGGGTCGCACCCTAGCCCAATACACCCTGGATTGCAGCGTGGAGATAGAGAAGGTACGCAAAGACCTTGGCGGAAAACTAGAGCTTGAGCGCGAGGCACGCCACAAGGCCGAGATTCGCGCCACCGAACAAGCAGGCCTGGCGCAGCGTATGCAGGACGTCGCTTGCGAGCTACGCGAGCAGCTGGCCAAGCTCGATGGTAAAGCGCCAGGCGCAAAAGCATCGAGCACGCCCACTGCCGCAAAAACACTTGGTGTTTCGACATCGAGAAAAACACCTGGTCAACTGTTCATCAATCCCAAAGACGCGTCGCAGACCTGGACAGGGAAAGGGAAGCGACCGCAGTGGGTATCCGACTGGCTCGACCAGGGCGGGACGATAGTCCAGTTGATGGCAGACGGCGGCAACGAGGTCGGCAACGGTTAAAAGCAAAGCCCCCCGATCGGGGGCTTTGTTATTTGGTGACCGTCACACTACCACTTGCACTTGTAGCTGTAGAGCTGGTCGCTGACGTACTTGTGCTGGTCGCGCAGGGATTGCGTGGAGCGCTGGCGCTGTTGTGACTCGATGTTGGCCTTGGCGGCACGCAGATCAGCGCAGTACTTGGCGTTGAGCTCTTCGGCCAAGGCCGAGGTGCAAACAAACAGGGCGAGCATGGCGAGTGTGGCTTTCATCTTGGTTTCCTTTACGAGGGGAGCTTGGGGATACGTGCTGGCGATTCCGCGACCTGGTCGGCCGATTCATCGAACCAGCCTTCGGCCACGATGCGTTTGCAGGTGGCTTGATCCATTTGCGGGATCAGGGTGGCTTGCTGGGTGAAGCACTTGCAGGTGTCGCCCATCACGGCGCAGGCGACCGGCTTTGGCGCGATGCGTGGGGCGGTGATGTCGTCGTAGGCCGGGGCGGTGTGAGGTAGCCCAGCCAGCCGCGGGACACGTGCGGCGAAGTAGTCGAGCTTTTCTTCGCGGGTAAATTGGCCAGCCGGTTGCGGTGCAGCTTGGCCAGCTGGTGCAGACGCTGGGCTGGAAGCTTCGGCCGAAGCGATGCCGGGGTTTTTGGCCTGCATCATGATGAAGACACCGGCTGCGATCGCCAGCAGGACGCCAGCGAGCATGATGCCGATGGTGTACTTGAGCGCCTTGGGCATGGCCGGCTTGAGGTTGTGTACCTCAGCGGACTTGTAAAGCGCGTAGTTCTTCGTCGGGAATGCCCAGAAGTGCGAGGCGGCCTTTTTGCGGTCGGCCTTGTTCTCCGGCGTGTGCACTTTCGGCCATTCAAGCCACTGCGACATCTGCCGGCCCATGATCCGTTCAAGGTGGACGTGCCGGTTGATCAACTTGCGCAGGTCGCTATCGATCAGGCCGGGATGTTGGGTGATCAGAATGGCTTGCTTGCCGCTGTGGCGCATATCTTCGAAGGCGGCGACCTTGGCCGGTCTGGCCGAGCCGTTCGGCCGTGTGGGAAAGACCTTTTGCGCTTCGTCGATGACCACGGTGACGCCCACTTCGAGCTCATACCACTTGTTCGGGTCGAGCAACGAGGCGCACCGGTTGATGCTCAGTGCCTTGATACCGTGGGTGTAGATCGGCGGATCATCAGCCGTGAGCTTGGCGGCCAGTTCGGCGATATGAGTGACAACGGCGAGCGTTTTGCCGTTGCCCTGCAGGCCAGTGAAGAGCGTGGCGACGGCGTTGCTCATTTGGCCAGCATCCGAATGAAGCGCTCGCCCATGATCAGCGTGGCGATGGAGACGAACACCGCGCTGTGCACCTTGATCATGCCTTCGACGCCGAGGAACTTGAGGATGGCCCACACCTCGGGATCGACATCGCCGAACAGGCCCATCACCCATTGCAGGCCGTCGTCGAACAACACGTCGATACCGGTGTAGGAGACAGCGGTCAGACCCAAGGCGAGCAGGATGCGGCCGATGATGGTAGGGAGTGCGGCGGCCAGCGTGGTCCAGATCGCGGCGCCCAGGACGGCGGGTAATGGCATCTCAGAATCTCCGGCCGACCCACATCCAGATGATCCAGAGGCAGGAGAGCGTGGTTAGTGCGTTCACGACCATGCGGATTGCGGTGCCGTGTTCGCAGATCATGGACAGCTTGAATTCGACCGAGCCGCCACCGAAGCCCATCACGCCAGGCACACGGACGTTTTGATCTCGGACGGGGCAGCTGCCGGCGTATTGCTCAGGGTTTTGCAGGGTGAACTTGCTGCGGAAGTCGTTTTCTTCGATGGCGCCTTCCCATGCAATGCCGGATTCAGTCGTGGATTTCTTGGTGAGATCGGACCAGCCCTCCGGCTCTTTACTCATCTCGCAATTGCGCTTATGCATTTCTTTGGCAATCGCGCATTGCACCGGATCACCTTGGCAGGTGAATGTTGATTCGCAGGAGCCAGTGAAGGCGTTTTTGCATTTGTCGTCATTCGGATTGCTTTTGCAAAAGCCCTCTTGAGACGGTTTGCAAGTCGGATCATTCGGGTTATTGGCGCAGGTCTTGGCTTTCTTGCATTGCTCGGAGTTCGGATTGGCTTTGCAGGCGTCGTCGTTCTTTTGCGCACACGACGGATCATTGGGCTTCATGCTGCAAAACTGATCCGTACCCGGTGTGCAGGAGCCGTGTCCGGGATTGGCTTTGCAGAAGTCGTCACCACCAGGCACGCACGATTCGCTACCGGGGTTGGTCTTGCAGAACTCGTCGGAGCCTTTCTGGCAGGTGGCCAAGGTGGGGTTGGCCTTGCAGTACTCATCACCACCGGGCTTGCACTTGGCGTCGCTGGGATTGGCCTTGCAGAAGTCGTTTTCGGTTTCCGGCGTGCCGTCGCCTTTGACGCACACGTTCTGGCCGTTGACGGCGTTCGGCATGAAGCGCTCACCCGACTCGCAGTCACCCGGACCCGAGGGCGGGACGTTCACGTCAGAAGGCTTAGTGCCAGGCGAACTATTCGGCGAGTCGGCTGGACATTTCTGGCCAGTGAACTGGGCGGTACCTTCCATAATCATGGTGCCGTGAAAGACGCCATTCTTTGTGCCGGCTTGATACTTGGCAGAATTCAAATACAGTTCACAACCGCTATTGCACAACGTCACTTCACCAAGCCGACCTTCGAAATACCGGCCGGCCATATCCATTTTTTGACCATACTTGTCGCGGCATACATCTGGTCCAGGCGTCGGCGTCGGGGCAGTTGTCACAGCCTGAAAACGAATCGTGTAGACGGAATAATAATTGCCCCAAGGGTCAGCTCGACTAATACATGCAGCTGCATCCCAATCGGCGACCGGCGCACCGATATCGGCAGAAATATCTTTACAGCCCTCGGTCCACATAGGCTGGGTTTCATACGTCTTCGATGCGCAATAGCCGACGCTCACGTTGTAACTGTTTTGCCCAGTAATTTGAGCAACACACGCTTGCACCGCCGCCAATGCATAGGACGGGGCAATCATCAGCAATAAGAGCAAAAAGAAACGACGCATAGAGAGCACCAAGAAAAACCGGGGCACATGGCCCCGGTGTATCGCTGGCCATCAGGCCGAGCAGATCAACCACAAGGCAGGCAGTCCGAACAGCAAAACAAGGCAACCGGCCGTCATGGCTTATCAGCGACCAATGAAGCCCATGAGCTTCTTGAAGCCCCAGGCGGCGAGGCTGGGGCCCATCTTCACCACGAAGAAGGCGCCCATCAGGCCAATGACCCAAGTACCGACTTCAACCGCATCAGCAGTGCTGACCGTAGGGAGGGTAATGTCGGCATAGGCCGAGCCAGCCATCGCCATGAATGCAGTCAGCAGCAACATGGCTTGTTGGATTTTGTTACTCATCGTCAGAGTCCTTTGATTTGATGAAACGGATGACGTCTCGCATGCCCGCTGCGAGAAACCAGATAAGCCCACAAAGGGCCACGATCTGCGCCGCAAACTCGGGAGTCAGCGCCGCAAATGGGTTTGCCGAAATGAGCTTGTATTCACTCGGCGTGATGAGGACGATGCCGGTGCACTGGTCAAGTGGGACGTCCTGCAGCACCAGCGTATTGCCGGTACTGGGGGCATCCATCGGCCCGCAGGATGCAGGGCCGGTGCCGCAGGGCTTGACCAGGGCGCAGGTGGGCATCAGGCAGCGGCCTTGGACTCAGGGCCGAGCGGGTTGGCCGGGGCTTGGCCAACGACTTCGAAGGCGATGACTTCCTCGCGCGTCTCGCGGCCGTTGGTGGTCTTGCGCACGGTCAGCTTGGCGTCGAAGGGCAGCTTCACCGTGGCGAAGCGGTGCGCCAGGTAGGCATTCGACGGACCGATCTTGAACGCCTCGGTGGCAATGCCACGGGCGGTTTCACCGCGCAGGGCGATCTCGACAAACACCTTGGTGTTGTCGTACTCGATCACCTTGCCGCTATCGTCTTTGAAGCTGCCCTTGGCCGACGTGACGCCGACGACCTTGGCGCTGTAAACAGCATCCATGCTCATGGTTGAATCTCCGGATTGATAAAGGTCGGCGTGACGTCACGCCCCGCTTGCCGAAGGCGGAGCGCCTTGAGGAACAGGAAGCACCCGTCGGTGCCGTGCTTGGCGGCGATGTCGAGGAACTCGCCGCGCATGTTGGTGAGCAGCAGCAACTTCCACTCGTCACGGGTGCAGTGCCACAGCACGCGCTGCGGCTCATCGCCCGGTGCGTCGTCCTGGTCGGCGGCGGCCAGTTGCTCGTCGCTGATGTCATCGAGGCCGAGATAGGCACGCAGGCCGGGGGTGTAATAGAGCTGTCGCGCGCCCTTGAACTCGCGGGCGTATTCCTGGAACAGCAACTTGGCTTCGCCGTCGCCGATCATGGCGTCGTGCAGCAGGGCGAACGGGGTGCGGCCCTTGCGGCGACCGAGCTTGGAATGCTGGCGCGTCATCTCGCGCGAGGCGTCCCAGCGGCTGTCGTCGGCCGGATCGGTGTCGCCGTACTTGGTGACGTAGGACGCGGCCTTGTCGGCACCGCCGACCTGAAAGCCGTGAATGCTGATCTGGCCGAGGCCGGCCTTGTGCACCGCCTTGGCCCAGTAGTCGCGCAGTGACTCCAGCTCGGCCAGCACCGATTCTTCGTCGCCATTGGCAAAGACCAGCTCATGGGTGTGCGGATGCCAGCCGTTCTCGCCGTGGGTCACTTCCAGCGCGCGGACCGTGCCCTTGAAGCCGATGCGCTCGCGGACCGTGCGCCACTGGCGTGAGGCCTTGAAGGTCTTGAGCGCCTTGCGCAGGCCTTCCAGGCATTCGGCCAGATCCTGGTCGATGCGGTGGGGGAAGGTCAGGGTCAGCATGTAGCAGCGACCACCCTGGGCGCGGTGGGTCGCCATGCCGGCGAACAGCTCGGCGCGGCGTTGCTCGGCAATCTTGTTGGCGCACACCGGGCAATGCCAGACGCTGCCGCAGGTCTGCACGCCCCGGTAGCTGGTGCCGCCTTCCGGGCGTTGCACCACCAGGACTTCGCCGGACCAGTTGGCGTTGCTGATGAAGCGATGGCAGCCCGAGACGGATTCGTCCGGCAGCAGTTGCTGGGCGGTGCGTTGCATCCGGTACCGACGACCCCGGGAAGACAGCAGATTCCCCGATTTGCCCTCGCGCTCCCGGATCGCCGCTTTACCCGGTTCCGTGTCAGCGGATTTCCCATTCTTGCCAAGGAGAGCCAACACCGCGCTGCTGGGCGTCGCTCCGCCGTCGCCTGCGGCGCCGGCGCACGCGCCGCGTGCAGCGGCGTGGTCACGCTGCTGCTGCAATGCCAGGTTGAAAAGGGAGATGGGGCGGCTCATTTGCGCCCCCGGCCGAAAACTCGGGATGCCAGGCAGCAGAGCAGGTCGGGGATGACATACGCCAGGCCGATGAGTGCGAGGGCCGCAACCGAGGAAGCTGCACCCACGACAAGCCACATCAGCACGCGCTGCAACAGCTCGACCATCATCGCTTCGGTGCTCATGATTGGTGACCCTCGACATGACGGGTGCCGAGCAGGACGTAGCCGCGCTGGATGCCGGGAACAGAGTCGTCGAGGGCGCACGTCACTTCGACAAGCAACGTTTGCCCGGTGTACTCGGGCATCAGGCCTTCGGTGATTTCGCGAAGCAACAAGCGGTCGCCGACTTGGAAATCACGGTCATCGCGACGCACTTCGAAGGGTTTGAGGCCTTCCCGTTGGAGGCGGAACCACACCGGCCGGATCTTGAGGTCGTGGGTTTTCATCGGCGCCCCATGCACGGAATTTCGTACTGGTGGCAGATACCGGAGGCGGCCGAGAGCGGGCCGGTGGCGAGGGTCAGGTAGAAGCCGTGACGCTTGTAGATGGCGAAGCGTTTGCAGCGGTATTGGGGGCGCGGTGGGGGCGTGCGCACGTCGCGACCAACAGTCCGGCTAGCTCTCATGATGGCTTTCCACTTAATCGCTGGTTTAGGATGCGAATGAGTTCACACAGCGGGATTTCCCAGAGTGGGAAAGTTACGCGGTGGATGAAAGCATTTCCCAGCCTGGGAAATCAACGTGCGCTAGAGGACCAAAAATGAAAACCAGCGTCGAATTGCTTACCGAATACGCAAGTAAATACGGTCAGAGAGGCGTGGCTGAACTATGCGGTGTGAAGGACAACACGGTTACGAACTGGAAGCAGCGCGGAAGAATGACGCCTGCCGCAACGGTGAAGGTCGGGCTAGAACTCGGCTATAGCTATGATTTTCTAACGAAAATTGTCGCTATCGAGCAGGAACAATCGGAGGAAGGACGGAGTTTTTTGACTCAGCTGGCCGAGGCACTCTACCCGGCCGTGGCGATGGCGGGTAGTTGGCGGAAGCGGTGAGATTCGAACTCACGGGGGACGTGAATCCCCGACGGTTTTCAAGACCGCTGCCTTAAACCACTCAGCCACGCTTCCGTCTTGAGCTGCCCCGAGGGTGGGGCAGGGCCGCATTGTAACCAAGCTTGCCCGGTCGGTCACCCGGGCGCTGTGCAAATGATTTGAAGCTGAGAATTCTTATCATTTAGAATGCAGGGATGTCTACGAATCGCTATGTGGTCGTGGGCGGCGTCGTTGCCGCTCACGTCGTCCTGATCTATGCAGCCTTGCACGCTGCTGGGCTGGTGAAGCCGCCGGAACCAGTGGTGATGCCGGTACTGACCTATGTCGAATTGCCGGCACCTCCACGCCCGGAGCCGCCTGCGCCTAAGGCGCAGCCCGAGCCGCCGAAGCCGCAGCCCCGCCCTCAGCCGAAGAAGTCTCCGCCCAAGGTGCAGCAACCCGCACCGCTCAAGGCGCCGCCGACGGAGAATTCCCCGGTGGTGCCGCCCGCTGAGCCGGCCCCGGCGCCAGCCCCTGTTCCCGCACCAGCGCCCGCTCCGGCACCGGCACCAGCGCCCGCAGCGGAAACGCCACTCAGCGAGCCGGTGTTCAATGCGGCCTATCTCAACAACCCCAAGCCCTCCTACCCACGCCAGTCCCAGCTGTTGCGCGAAGAGGGCACGGTAGTGGTCCGTGTACGCGTCAGTGAGGCAGGCCTGCCCGTATCGACTGAGCTTGCCAGGAGCAGTGGTTTTAGCCGGCTGGATAATGCGGCGCTTGATGTGGTGAAGCGCTGGCGTTTCAAGCCGGCGATGCGAGGCAAGGAAGCGGTAGAGGCGACGGTGAACGTGCCAGTGCGGTTCCAGCTCGACAGCTGATCGCGGCGCAGTCCACAAGGAAAGCAAAAGGGCGCAAGGTTGCGCCCTTTTGCTTTCTAAATGCTTTCCTGTTCATAACGAAAAATAAATGAGAAAAATTCTCATCTTCTTTGTTACAATTGCGAAAAATTCGCATTCCGAATGACGTGGTTACAACGTCATCGCTCAGAGATAACACGTTCAGGGAGCTTCACCATGGCCTACATCCGTAGCCGCAAACACGGTGCGCAAGCCGCGCCCGTTCTCAAATCCACCACTGCCGCCACGCTGCTTGCACTCGCCGTTCCTGGCGCGGTCGTTGCCGCTGAAACCACGCTGCCCACAGTGACGGTGAGCGCGCCGACCGAGCAGGCCGAATACAAGGCGGACCGCGTATCGTCGCCCAAGTTTACCGAGCCACTGATCAATACCACCCAGACCATCTCCGTGATCACGGAAGAACTGATCAAGGAGCAAGGTGCCACCACGCTGACCGAAGCGCTGCGCAACAGCCCGGGCGTGAGCACCTTCTTCCTCGGCGAGAACGGTAACACCAATACCGGCGATGCAATCTACATGCGTGGCTTCGACAGCTCGAGCAGCATTTATGTGGATGGCGTGCGCGATCTGGGCTCGGTGTCCCGCGATATGTTCAACATCACCTCGGTGGAAGTCACCAAGGGGCCGGCTGGTACCGACTATGGTCGTAGCGCGCCGACCGGCGCCATCAATCTGGTGACCAAGCGCGCGGGCAAGGATGATGCCAGTTCCGGCTCGCTGGCTGTGGGTGACGACTACCTGCGCGCCACTGCCGACCTGAACCGTGCCATCACCGCGGTGGAAGGCGCGGCGATGCGTGTGAATGTGATGGGCCAGAAGGCTGGCGTGGATGGCCGCGACGAGGTCGAGAACGATCGCTGGGGCGTGGCCGCTTCGCTGGCCTATGGCCTTGGTTCGTCGACGCGCGCGTATTTCGACGTATTGCACGTGCAACAGAACAATATGCCGGATGGTGGCGTACCGACGATCGGTCTGCCGGGCTACACCAGCCCCGATCCGGCTCGTCCTTTCCTCACCAACGCTGGCAAGGTCAACCCGGAAAACTTCTACGGCACCACGTCCGATTTCGACGATGTGCGTACCGACATGCTGACGCTGACGCTGGAGCACGATCTGTCGCCGAATGCGACGGTGCGCAACACCACCCGTTGGGGCAAGACCCGTCAGGACTATCTGCTGACCGCTTTCATGGGCACGGCAGCCAACCTGTTGACGCCTAATCCGGTCGATCCCTCGACCTGGACGCTGGCACGTAGCACTCCGACCAACAAGAACCAGGTCAACGAGATCCTGACCAACCAGACCAACCTGAATGCCACGGTGGCAACCGGCGCCTTGGTGCACGACATCAGCGCGGGCCTGGAACTTACCAGCGAGCAGCAGACCAATTATTCAGTGGTGCGTACCGGCGCTTGGCCGGCTGCCAACCTGTATGACCCGGATCCTAATGTCAGTGGCCTTCGCTGGGAAAAGAATGGCGGGCATGCTGACGGCGAAACCCGCACCGTAGCGGCCTACCTGTTCGATACCATCAAGATCAACGAGCAGTGGCAGGTGAATGGTGGCGTGCGTCTGGAGCACTACAAGACCACGTACCAGAATATCGCGGCTTGCGGTGGTACCGGCAACAGCGCGATCCCTTGCGGGGGCGCGCTGACCGGCTCTCTGGTGACGGCTGCGGATCTCAAGGATTCGGACAATCTCTTCAACTGGAAGCTCGGCGCGCTGTACAAGCCGGCGCCCAATGGCTCGATCTACGTCAACTTCGCTACCTCGCAGCAGCCCCCGGGCGGCTCCAATTTCACGCTGTCGAGCAGCGCGAACAACGCTGGCAACCCGAACTACGAGCCACAAGAGGCGGAGACCGCTGAACTTGGCACCAAGTGGGACCTGCTGGATCAGCAATTGTCGTTGACCGCTGCGGTCTACCGCACGGTGGTGCGCAACGAGATCGAGCAGGATCCAGTCGACTTGCAGTACTACCAGACTGGCAAGAAGCGCGTTCAGGGTGTCGAGCTGGGCGTGGTGGGCCAGATCACCAAGAACTGGGGCGTCAGCGCGGGTTTCACGGTGATGGATACCAAGGTGTTGAGCGGCGCCAGCGTCGGCAACGATGCGGATAGCCGCGACTTGAACTACACCCCGAAGAACGCCTTCACCTCCTGGACTTCCTACAACTTCGGCCATGGCCTGACCGTGGGCGGTGGCGCGCGCTACGTCGGTAAGCTGCAGCGCGGCAAGGATGGCGCCGTGGGCACGCCGAAGTACGCGGAAGCCTATTGGGTGGTGGATGCGATGGCATCGTATGCCGTAACCAAGAACGTCGATCTGCAGCTGAACCTGTATAACCTGTTCGACGAAGACTACGTCGCTGCGATCAACAAGAGCGGTTATCGCTATACCCCGGGCACGCCGCGTTCGGCTCGCCTGACTGCCAACTTCGCGTTCTAAGCGCTTCGGCTCGCCGCTGCCACGCCGCCTCTTGCCGAGGCGGCGTTGGCATTGGTGGCGCCGGCAAGGAAAGCCATCATGCTGCTGCACATTCCCCAGGTTCTGACTGCCGACCAGGTGCGCGCCATTCGCGCCGATCTTGATGCCACGGATTGGGTCGACGGGCGCCAGACCGTCGGGCCGCAAGGAGCGGGGGTCAAGCAGAATCGCCAGCTGGCCGAAGGCTCGCCGCTGGCGCAGCACTGGGGCACAGTCATCCTGCAGGCGCTGGCGCAGCAGCCGCTCTATTTCTCGGCGGCCCTGCCCTTGCGTACGGTGCCGCCGCTGTTCAACCGCTACGAAGGCGGCGAGCACTACGGTTTTCACGTCGATGGCTCGGTACGCGGCCTGCCGGGCGGTGGCACGCTACGCACCGACCTGTCGTGCACGCTGTTCCTCGCCGAGCCGGACGAATACGACGGCGGCGAATTGATCGTGAACGATACCTACGGCCAGCACGAGGTGAAGTTGCCCGCGGGTGATCTGGTGCTGTATCCGTCGTCCAGCCTGCATTGCGTATCGCCGGTCACCCGCGGCGCACGCATCGCGTCGTTCTTCTGGCTGCAGAGCATGGTGCGTGACGATGGCCGCCGCGGCATGCTGTTCGAGCTCGATCAGACCATCCAGCGCTTGCGCGGCCAGCTGGGCGACAACCCCGAGGTGGTGGCGCTGACCAGCCACTATCACAACCTGCTGCGGCAATGGGCGGAGCTGTGAGACGGCACGCCGGCGTAAAGCCAAGTAAAAATCGTTCTTGTTATTGTCAACCTGACGCAGCGCCCGCGCGTTGATGCGCGCTGCGCTCTCATCCCATCCTGCAATGAAATCCGTTTCCGACCGGCAATCGCGTTCGTTCTGGCTCAAGCACCTGCACCGCTGGCACTGGATCAGCTCGGCCATCTGCCTGATCGGCATGCTGCTGTTCGTTGCGACCGGCATCACGCTGAATCACGCCGCCGATATCGAGACCGAACCCCAAGTGGTGAACCGGACGGCCAGCCTGCCGGCGCCGCTGCTGGCCCAGTTGGCGAAGGGGCCGCAGGAGGCCAGGCAGCCGCTGCCGGCGGCGATCGCCGGATGGTTGTCGGCACAGCTGGCAGATGATGTGGCCGGCAAGATCGGCGAGTGGTCCGAGGACGAAGTCTACGTCTCGCTGCCGCGCCCTGGCGGCGACGCTTGGCTGACCATCGATCGTGCCAGCGGCGACGTGAGCTACGAGCTCACTGATCGCGGCTGGATCGCCTACTTCAATGACCTGCACAAGGGCCGCAATGCGGGCCGGGCCTGGGCCTGGTTCATCGACATCTTCGCCGGCACCGCGCTGGTGTTCTGTATTACCGGTTTGTTCCTGTTGCACCTGCATGCCGGCAACCGCCCCACCACTTGGCCGCTGGTGGCCCTGGGGTTGGTCGTGCCGTTGTTGCTGGCGATTGCATTCATTCATTGATCTTCGAGGAGTTAACCCATGCAGAAGTGGTTGCCGGCGACTTTGCCGGCCCTGATCAGCGCCACCTGGGGCGGCCAGGCGTTCGCCGCCGGCATCGACGTCAAGGTCGAGATCCCGCGCCTCAACGTGGCCGAGTACCACCGCCCCTATGTCGCGGTCTGGCTGGAGCGCCCGGATCAAAGTACCGCGACGCATCTGGCGGTGTGGTATCAGCAAAGCGATGGCCCGGAAGGCAAGGGCACCAAGTGGTTGAAGGATCTGCGCCAGTGGTGGCGCAAGGGTGGGCGTGAGTTGAACATGCCGTTCGATGGCGTTTCCGGCGCGACCAAACCGGCTGGCGAGCATGGCCTGTCCTTCACCGAAGGCAAGGCTCCGTTCGCCAAGCTGCCGGCAGGTGACTACCAGCTGGTGGTGGAAGCCGCACGCGAAGTGGGCGGCCGCGAGCTGGTGCGTGTGCCGTTCACCTGGCCGCCCAAGGGCGCCCAGTCCCTGAAGGCCGAGGGCAAGGAAGAGCTCGGCGCTGTTTCGCTGCAACTCAAGCCCTGATCGTTCCCCTGGAGGAAATCCTGATGCAACGTACATTCAAGCTGTTGGCGCTGGCCGCCGCCCTTGCCGTTTCCACCGCAGCCCAGGCGCACAGCTACTGGATGGTGCCGTCCAGCACCGTGCTGTCGTCGCCGCAGTGGATCACCGTCGATGCCGCCGTATCGAACGACATGTTCCACTTCAACCATCGCCCGCTCGCCATCGAGCCGCTGGTCATCGTTGCGCCGGATGGCAGCAAGGTGGCGCCCGCGAACGTCAGCAAGGGAGAGCTGCGCTCGACCTTCGACGTGAAGCTGGAACAGAAGGGTACCTATCGCCTGGAGCTGGTCCGCGCCGGCATCCGTGCCAACTGGAAGGAAGGCGACAAGCCCAAGCGCTGGATGGGCACTGCCGAGGCCTTTGCCAAGGAAGTGCCGGCCGATGCGCCGGACCTGCAGGTGTCGGAAACCATCAGCCGCCTGGAAAGCTTCGTGTCGGTCGGTGCGCCGTCGGCGTTGAAGGTCAGCGGCAAGGGCCTGGAGCTGCAGCCCATCACCCATCCGAATGACCTGATCGCCGCCGAAAAGGCCAGCTTCCAGTTCCTGGTCGATGGCAAGCCGGCTGCGGGTGTTGAAGTCACGCTGGTGCGCGGTGAGCGCCGCTATCGCAATGCGCAGGACGAGATCAAGGTCACCACTGACAAGGATGGCAAGTTCGCCGTTGCCTTCCCGCAGGCCGGCATGTACTGGCTCGATGCGGATGTGCAGGACGACAAGGTCAGCGTGAAGGCCGCCAAGCAGCGTAGCCTCGCCTACACCGCCACGCTGGAAGTGCTGCCGCAGTGAGTCTCGCCGTCGAGCGCCAGTTGCTGATCCCGGTCGAGCCGGCGGCCTTCGTGCCGCAGCCGCTCGCCGGGACGGTGCACGCGCTCGCCGGCCAGACCATGGGTACGACGTGGTCGGTCCGCTTCTGCGGCCCGGCCCGTTGTGATCTCGCGAGCATCGAGGCGGTGCTGCAGGCAGAGCTGGGTCTCGTCGTCGCCCAGATGAGCCACTGGCAACCGGACAGCCTGTTGTGCCGTTTCAACCATGCCGCTGCTGGGAGCTGGCATGTGCTGCCCGAGCCGTTCTGGCAGGTGCTGAGCACCGGGCTGGCCTTGGCGCGGCTCAGTGATGGCGCGTTCGATCCCACGCTCGGTGCGCTGATCGACCTGTGGGGCTTTGGCCCGCCCGGCCCGCGCGCTGCGCCGCCAAGCGAGGCGGAGGTAGACGCCGCCCGGGCACGCAGTGGCTGGCAGCACCTGCAGCTCGAGCTGGCGACGCACCGCGCTCAGCAGCCCGGTGGCCTCGCGCTGGATTTTTCCGGCATTGCCAAGGGGTACGCGGTGGACCGGCTGGCGCTAGCGCTGGCGCGGCTTGGTTACCCCAGTCATCTGATCGAGGTCGGCGGCGAGTTGCGCGGCTTCGGCATCAAGCCTGATGGCCAGCCGTGGTGGGTGGAGCTGGAGGCGCCGCACGGTATCGCGCTGGCCCCTGCCATGGTGGCGCTGCACGGCCTGTCGGTTGCGACGTCCGGGGATTATCACCGCGGCTTTCAGCATGCGGGGCGCTACTACGCCCATACGCTGGACCCGAAAACCGGCGCACCGCTGCTTGAAGCGCCGGCCGCCGTGACCGTACTGCACCGGGAGTGCATGCTGGCCGATGCCTGGGCCACTGCGCTGACGGTGCTGCCGCCGGCAACGGCAATTGCGCTGGCGGACCAGCAGCGGCTGGCCGCACGCGTGGTCGGCCGCGACGGCACGGTCACGCAATCGGTGGCCTGGATGGAGATGCTGGCCTGATGCGTGCGCTCGCCGTCGTTCTGTTCGGCCTGCCGGCGTTGGCGCATGCGGCGCTGGCGCCCGCCGTGCGCGCGCCGGCCATGTTGCTGGTGCTGCTGGTCTACGCCGGATTCTGTGGCGTCATCGCCTGGCGCCACCGCGCCCGGCAACGGCCGGCCGAAGTCGAGGAGGTGGGTGACTGGACCGTAGTCCACGCCAGCCAGACCGGTTATGCGGAACTGCTGGCGCAACAAACCCAGGCAGCCCTGCAACACGCTGGTCTGCAATGTGGCCTGTTGCCGCTGGCCACGCTCGACGCCGGCCGCCTGCTAGCGCTGCGTCGCGTGTTGTTCGTCGTCAGCACCACGGGTGAGGGCGATGCACCGGATACCGCCGCAGCTTTCGTTACCCGCATCATGCAACTGCAGCCCCGGCTGGATGAATTGCACTATGGCGTGCTGGCGCTGGGCGACCGCAGCTACCGCCAGTATTGCGCGTTCGGCTATGTGCTCGACCGTTGGCTGCAGCAGGCTGGAGCGCATGCCCTGTTCGACCTTGTGGAGGTCGACAACGGCGATCCGGCCGCGCTGCGGCACTGGCAACAACAGCTGGCTGCTGTGGCCGGCCACGTCGAGATCGACGATTGGGCGCCGCCCGACTATCAGGAGTGGCCGTTGCTGGAACGGCAACTGCTCAACCCAGGCAGCGCGGGTGATCCACTCTACCTCGTCGCGTTGCAGACGCCGGTCGATGCAAGCTGGCAGGCCGGCGATCTGGTCGAGATCGGCCCCGCGCATGATGATGCGGCGCTGACGCCGTGGCTGGCCGATCTCGGACTGGTGGTGGCCGACCCGGTGCAACGTCGCGCGCTGGCCCGGCGGCAGTGGCCTGAGTCGCTGGCTGGCCTGCAGGGCATGGATGTAGCGGCCTTGCTGGCCGCCTTGCCCCCATTGCCGCATCGCGAGTATTCGATCGCATCCTTGCCCGAAGACGGCAGGCTGGAACTGGTGGTGCGCCAACAACGCGATAACGGCGGCCGGCTTGGCATGGGCTCGGGCTGGCTGACCGAGCATGCGCGTATCGGCGGCGCCATTGCCGTACGCGTACGTGAAAACCGTGGTTTTCATGGCCCGGCCGCTGATGTGCCGCTGATCCTGATCGGCAACGGCAGCGGCATTGCCGGCCTGCGCGCCCACCTCAAGGCCCGTGCCGCGCAGCGTGGCGCGCCGGTCTGGCTGCTGTTTGGTGAGCGCAATGCCGCGCACGACGCCGTGTTCGCCGACGAGCTCGCTGCCTGGCAGCATTCGGGCGTGCTGGCGCGGCTGGACCTTGTCTATTCGCGTGATGGCGAAGCGCACGAATACGTGCAGCATCGCCTGCAGCAGCAGGGCGCACTGGTCCGTGATTGGATCGCGCAAGGCGCGGCGATCCTGGTCTGCGGCAGCCTTGCCGGCATGGCCGGCGGCGTGGCCGACTCGCTGAAGCAGCTGCTCGGCGACGATACCCTGGCTGAGCTCGCTGCTGCCGGGCGTTACCGACGCGACGTCTACTGAACGGCTTTGCCGCGCCATCGGCGCGGGCGGCAGTTGCCGCAAGCGGGCGGGGCTTCGGGTATAATCGCGTGTTTTCCGTGGCTTAGCGCAGACGTTCAGCCACATGCCGGATTGCAAAGGAACACACGGATTACGCCATGCCGATCTACGCCTATCAATGCACGAGTTGCGGCCACAAGGACGAGCATCTGCAAAAGATGAGCGACACCGCCCTGACCGAATGCCCCAGCTGCCATGCCGCAAGCTATACCAAACAGGTGACCGCGGCGGGCTTCAAGCTGACCGGCACCGGCTGGTATGCCACCGATTTCCGTGGCGGTTCGGGCGGTACCAGCGCGCCTGCCACCCAGGCGGCCGAAGCCGCTCCTGCGCCGGCTGCCGGCGGGGCATGTGCGGCGGGTGGCTGTGCCTGCCATTGAACCTCGTGAAACCGCAATGGACCGGTTCAAGCGCTACCTGCTGACCGGCCTGCTGATCTGGGTGCCGCTCGCCATCACCATCTGGGTGATCCAGCTGGTGGTCGGCACCATGGACCAGATCGGCGCGATCCTGCCCGATAGCTGGCGGCCGGATTACTGGTTGCTGCGCATGCTCGAGCCGTCGATGCCCTGGCTGTCGCAGCGCCGTGCCATCCCCGGATTCGGCGTGGTGCTGACCGTGTTCGTGGTGCTGCTCACCGGCGTGGTGGCGGCGAACGTGTTGGGCCGGCGCCTGCTGATCATGGGCGAGCGCCTGCTCAACCGCATTCCCATCGTCCGCTCGATCTATTCCAGCGTGAAGCAGGTGTCGGATACGCTGTTCTCCGATTCCGGCGAGGCCTTTCGCAAGGCGCTGCTGGTGCAGTTCCCGCACCAGGGCAGCTGGACCATCGCCTTCCTCACCGGCGTGCCCGGCGGCGAAGTCGCGACCCAGCTTGAGGGCGAGTACGTTAGCGTCTACGTGCCGACCACGCCCAACCCCACCTCGGGTTACTTCATCATGGTGCGTGCCGAGGATGTCCGCGAGCTCGACATGAGTGTCGACGAGGCGCTGAAGTACGTGATTTCGATGGGCGTGGTCACGCCCGCGGCCCGTCCGGCCGCCTTGCTCGAAGCACCCGAACCCAATCTGCCGGGTTGAGCCAGTTCCGGTTCAACCCGCCCCAAAATCCATTCCATAGCGCTTTGCCCGCAGCGCCTGCGCTGCCTTCAAAACCGAAACGAAAGAGCATTCACATGCGTACCGACTACTGTGGTTTGATCGACACCCGTTACCTGGGCCAGACCGTGACCGTGCAGGGCTGGGCCCATCGTCGCCGTGATCATGGCGGCGTGATCTTCATCGACCTGCGCGACCGTGAAGGCCTGCTGCAGGTGGTGATCGATCCGGATACCCCCGACGCTTTCAAGACCGCCGACGCCTCGCGTTCGGAATACGTGCTGCAGATCACCGGCCTGGTCCGTGCCCGCCCCGCTGGCACCGCCAACAAGAACCTGGTCTCGGGCGAAATCGAGCTGCTGGCCAAGGACATCGTGGTGCTCAACACCGCGGTTACGCCGCCGTTCCAGATCGACGATGAGAACCTGTCGGAAATGACCCGGCTGCAGAACCGGGTGATCGACCTGCGCCGCCCGGCCATGCAGAAGAACCTGCGCCTGCGCTACAAGGTGGCGCTGCTGGTGCGCAACTTCCTCGACAGCAAGGGCTTCATCGATATCGAAACCCCGATGCTGACTCGCTCGACGCCCGAAGGCGCGCGCGACTACCTGGTGCCAAGCCGCGTGCACGACGGCCAGTTCTTCGCATTGCCGCAGTCGCCGCAGCTGTTCAAGCAGCTGTTGATGGTGGCCGGCTTCGATCGCTACTACCAGATTACCAAGTGCTTCCGCGACGAAGATCTGCGTGCTGATCGCCAGCCCGAATTCACCCAGATCGATATCGAGACCTCGTTCCTGAACGAGGACGAGATCATGAGCATCACCGAGGAAATGGCGCGCCACGTGTTCCAGGAGGCCATCGGCGTCGACCTCGGCGAATTCCCGCGCATGCAGTACGACGACGCGATGTTCTACTACGGCTCGGACAAGCCCGATCTGCGGGTGGACCTCAAGTTCACCGAACTGACCGACGTGATGAAGACCGAGGAATTCAAGGTGTTCCGCGGCGCTGCCGACATGGACGGCGGCCGCGTGGTTGGCCTGCGCATTCCGGGCGGCGCGGACTTCAGCCGCTCGGTGATCGACGAGTACACCAAGTTCGTTGCCATCTATGGTGCCAAGGGCCTCGCCTACATCAAGGTCAACGACGTTGCCAACATCAGCAACGATCCGGACAACTCCGGCCTGCAGGCGCCGATCGTCAAGTTCCTGTCGAACGAGGCGCTCAAGGCCATCATCGAGCGCACCGGCGCGCAGAACGGCGACCTGATCTTCTTCGGTGCCGACAAGCGCAAGATCGTCGACGAGGCCATTGGCGCGCTGCGCATCAAGATTGGCCACGAGCGCGGTGAGGCGGGCGGCTACTTCAAGCGCGAATGGAAGCCGCTGTGGGTGGTCGATTTCCCGATGTTCGAGTACGACGAGGATGGCAAGCGCTGGAATGCTTGCCATCACCCGTTCACTTCGCCGAAGGCAGAGCATCTGGAACTGTTGCAGACCAATCCGGGTGCCTGCAAGGCGCGCGCCTACGACATGGTGCTGAACGGCTGGGAAATGGGCGGCGGCTCGGTGCGTATCCACTCGGCCGAGGTGCAGTCGACCGTGTTCGAAGCGCTCGGCATCGGCGAGGAAGAAGCGCAGAACAAGTTCGGCTTCCTGCTCGACAACCTGAAGTACGGTGCGCCGCCGCACGGCGGCCTGGCGTTCGGCCTCGACCGTCTGGTCACGCTGATGACTGGCGCCGAGTCGATTCGCGACGTGATCGCCTTCCCCAAGACCCAGCGTGCGCAGTGTCTGCTGACCAACGCGCCAAACGCGGTGGACGAGAAGCAACTGCGCGAGTTGCACATCCGCCTGCGCAATCCGCAGCCGACCGCTTAAGCCGCAAGCTGACAGGCGGTATCCAGCAAACGCCGGATTTTGTTGCAGAAAATGGAAAAGGCACCTTCGGGTGCCTTTTCTTTTTCCTGTCTTGCTGTGTAAAATGCATTTCATCAGACAGACGGAAGGTAATGCGTGATGGACAGACTTGGCAGCAGCAAACTGACGCATCGCTGCGGGCACCCATTGAGCAACGGCCCGCTGTTCGAACAGGACGAAGCGTATCTGATCCGCGCAGCCTTCCCCTGCGCCCACTGTCTACGGGAAATGGCACGCAAGCAGTCACTGGAAACCCATGCTTACGTCAACCTCCAGCAACTTTCGCCCGGCATGGCCGCATTCGTGGTCGAGGTATCGCAGGGCTCCGATGAACTGGGTGATCTGCTGGCTGCGGTGGGTTATGCCAAGCGCGGTCGCTCGCGCGACGAGCTCACCCCCGGTGCGACGGCGCGCGGCGACGCCGATGAGGTGTGGCGCAAGGAATTCTGGTTTGCCACCAGCACCGATCCGCGCCACGTGGTGTCGCTGGTCGATCACATCAAGATGGAGATGTCCTGGCTTGGCGAATACCTGCCGGGTGGTGCGGCCAGCGTGGATTTCTGCTCGTTCCCCAACTGATCGTCGTTCTGGCCGACACAAAGGCGCCCGCGGGCGCCTTTGTCGTTTCCGGAGCCACGGACTCTAGGCGCGACCGCGCATCTTGGCCCACCACCAGCGCAGGCCGACGAACAGGAAATGCCAGTCCTTGAAGAATTCGGGTGGCTTGCCCTCGAAGACATGCCCGATGAATTGCAGGATCCAGCCGATCACGAACAACAGGGTGGGCCAGATCCAGAAACCGTCGAACCAGAGCGCCAGCAAGAACAACGGGATCGAGGCGGCAATCATCGGAATGCCGAAACTATGGCAGAGCCGGTTCACCGGATGGCGGTGGCTCTGCGCGTATTCAGCGATCCAGTCGTCCCACGAGCGTCCTGCAAACATGTGCGTGTTCCTTCAATCCTCCAGCGTTTCAGCGAACAGCTGCAGCCACAGTTCGCGGACTGCGGCGAGCCCGTCGGCAAGCGGGATCAGCGCTTCGGGCTGCAGCGCGCTACCGGAGAGCCGGCTGCGGTGCTGCAGGCGGCGCAGTTCACGATAGGCGTGCCGAGCCCGCTCGGCGAGCTGCGCATCGATCAGGCCGTGACCGGCGGCGGTGGCCAACAGCGCAATATTGCCCCGATTGGCGGTGAGGTCGGCGTGGCGATGGGCATGGCCGAGCACGAGGTACTGCACGATGAACTCGACGTCGACGATGCCACCGCGGCAGTACTTCACGTCGGCAACGCGTGCGGGATGGGTTTCCAGCATGCGGTTGCGCATCTGGATCACTTCGATGCGCAGCGCATCCAGGTCGCGCTCGCGCCGCAGGATGGCACAGCGCACCGCCTCGAAGCTCTGGCCGATGCGGGCGTCGCCGGCAACGAAACGGGCCCGCGTCAGCGCCTGGTGTTCCCACACCCAGGCTGATTCGCACTGGTAGGACTCGAAAGCATCGAGTGTCGACACCAGCAGTCCGGACGTACCGTTGGGGCGCAGGCGCAGGTCGATGTCGTACAGCATGCCGGCCGAGGTCGGCGCGTTCAGCCAGTTGACGATCTTCTTGGCGAGCCGCGCGTAGGTCTCGGCCGCATCGGGGTGATCGTCGTCGTAGACGAACACCAGGTCGAGGTCGGAGGCATAGCCCAGCTCCTTGCCACCAAGCTTGCCGTAGCCGATCACCGCGAAATGCGCGCCGTCCCGATGCTTGCGCGCAAGTTCCAGCCAAGCGTGCTCGACAGTGCAGGACAGGATCAGGTCCGCCAGGTCCGACAGGTGATCGGATAGCGTTTCCAGGGTCACGTGCCCGGCGATGTCCTGCGCCACCAGGCGGAACACCTGCGTATGTTGGAAGTGACGCAGTGCGTCCATCTTGGCTTCGACATCGTCGCCCAGCGTGGCCAGCTCCTCGCGCAGCTGGCGACCGAGTGCTGCCCAGTCCGGCGAGAGATAGAGTAGACGTGGATCGAGCAACTCATCGAGCAGGATGGGGTGGCGGGTCAGGTATTGCGATACCCACGGGCTGGCGCTGTAGAGGCTGGCCAGCCGCTGCAGCGACTGTGGATGCTCGGCGAGCAGCGCGAGATAGGATTCGCGCCGGCCGATGGCTTCCAGCAGGTCGAGAATGCGGGTGAAGGTGGCATCCGGATTCGGATAGCCGGCGGCGACCTCGATCAGCGGCGGCAGGATGGCATCGACCCGCTGCTTGCTGCGGGCGCTCATCTGCTGATAGCGGCTGCCGTTGCGGAAGGCGGCGAGCCGGCGCTGCAGGTCGGCGGCATCGGTATAGCCGAGTTCGGCCAGACCCTGCGTCGTGCCATCACACTGGTCGGCCTGCTGCCACAGCGCGGCATGCGGGTGATTGCGGTCCTGCCCTTCAGGTAGCACGAACACCTGTTCGAAATGCCGGGTGACCACGGTGCGGTGCGCGTCGAGCTCATTGCTGAAGGCGGTCCAGTCCGCCTGCCCCATGCTGGCGGCGATGCGGGCCTGGTCGATGGCATTGCCTGGCAGGTTCTGTGTCTGGGCATCGTCGATGTACATCAGCCGGTGTTCCAGATCGCGCAGGTACTGGTAGGCCGCCTGCAGCTCGGCGACGGCATCCTGTGGCAGCAGGCCGAGCCGTGCCAGCTCGTCGAGCGTGGTCCGGGTGCTGCGTTCCTGCAACGACTTCACCCGGCCGCCACGAATCAGCTGAAACACCTGGGCAATGAATTCGATCTCGCGGATGCCCCCCGGGCCGAGCTTGATGTTGTCGGCCATGTCGCGACGGGCGACCTCGCGGCGGATCTGGCTGTGCAGATCGCGCATCGACGCGTAGGCGCCGTAGTCGAGGTATTTGCGATAGACGAAGGGCGTGATCAGCTCGGCCAAGCCTGCAGCATCGCCGGTCAGCGCGCGGCCCTTGATCCAGGCATAGCGTTCCCACTCGCGCCCTTGCGTCAGCAGATAGTTTTCCAGTGCAGCAAAGCTCGAGACCAGCGCGCCGGCATCGCCGAACGGCCGCAGTCGCATATCGACGCGAAACACGAAACCGTCCTCGGTCACATCGGCCAGGAGCTTGATCAGGCGCTTGCCGATCTGCGCGAAGTATTCCTGATTGCTGATGCGGCGCGCGCCGTCGGTCTCGCCGTCCTCGTCGTAGACGAAGATCAAATCGATGTCGGACGACACATTGAGCTCGCGCCCACCAAGCTTGCCCATGCCGACCACGATCAGTTGTTGTACCTCGCCGCTGTCGGCGCCGATCGGACGGCCGTAGCGTGTCTCGCGCGCCTCGCACCACGCCAGTGCCGCCTGTACGGTAACCTCGGCGAGATCGCTGACGCTGGCGACCGCTTCGGCCAGGTCGGAGCGGCCGGAGAGCTCGCGGGCGATCAGCCGCGCCATCACAGCCTGCCGCAGCTGGCGCAGCTGGCGCATGAAGCCCGCTTCGTCCTCGGCCGGCGGGGCCAGCCAGGCATGCATCTCGTCGGCGAGGAATGGTGTATCGAGCTGGGCGGCGGTCGCATCGGCCAGTGCAGGCGCACGCTGGAACAGGCGCTCCAGATACCGGCTGTGGGCGAGGGCAGGCGCCAGCGTGGGAAGAGTCACAACGTCGCTCATGGGACTGGAATCGAAAGCGGTTAGAATATTGCGGTTCGCGCCGACGGCCCGCCGTGGCGAGCCCGGTCCGACTAACCCTAACACAGCCGCGTGCCGCAAGGGCGCGTGCGTTGGCCCGCAATGTCGCATGTTTCCCTGATTCCATCGCGCGACGCCGTGCGGGGCCTGCTGCGCAAGGCGCAAGGACTGCTGCACTGGCACTGGCGCGCCTTCTACCGACTGCTGCTCTTCGCCGCAGTGGCACTGGCGCTGCTGGCGGCTACCTGGCAGTTCTACTTCATCCCCAGGCTGGAGACCTTCCGGCCGACGATCGAGCGCAAGCTGAGCGAGGCGAGCGGCAGCCGCATTACCCTGGCCCGCCTTGCCGGCGGCTGGCGCGGCATCCGGCCGCATCTGGCCATCCACGGCGTAGTGGTACACGCCGCCAATGGCACGCCAGCGTTGACGCTGCCGGGGGTCGAGGTAGATTTGTCGTGGTGGGCACTGGTGATCGGAGATGTGCAGTTTCGCCGGCTGACATTGAGCACGCCGCGGCTGGCAGTTGCCCGCGACGCCTCGGGCGTCTGGCATGTCGCCGGTTTCAGCCTGACGCCGGGTGGCGGCGGCGACCATCGTTTCCTCGACTGGGTGCTCAGTCAGCGCGAGGTGGAAATACGCGGTGGCGAATTGCTGTGGATCGATGCGCTGCATGGCAATGAGCCGCTGGCGCTGCGCCAAGTCGAATTACGGCTGAGCCGCCTGTTTGGCCGCCACCGCCTGCAACTGGGGGTGACACCGCCCGCCACGCTGGGAGGGCGACTGGCGCTCTCCGCCAACTGGCGTGGCGACGGCTTGGCCCGCTGGGCCGAATGGCAGGGCGATGCGCAGCTGACGCTGAAGCAGCTGGACCTTGGAGCATTGGTCGCGCGCTGGCCGGGTCAGCCGTTGCCGGTATCGCGCGTATCGGGCCGGCTCGATGGGCGGCTGTCGGTGCATGTGGCGGCAGGGCGGATCGACGCCGCTGATAGCGATGTATTGCTGCAAGGACTGCGCTGGACGCAGGGTGACCATCGTCTGACATTGCCGCGTTTTGATGGCCGACTTTCCTGGCAGGGTAGCGCCGATGGCCGCCAACTCAGCCTCTCAGCAGATCGCATCGTGGCTGAGCGTGGCCTGGCCTGCGAGCAATGCACGCTCCACTACAGCGCGCGAGGGCATGAGCAGCAGCTGCAGCTGGCCGGCTGGCATATCGCGCCCATGCTCGGTTACCGGCCGTGGTTGCCCGCTGCATGGCAGCAGCGGCTGGCGCCGTTGTCGGCCAGCGGCCGCGTGGCGCAGGCTTCGTTGCGATGGCAGGATGATCTTAAGCGCTACAAGGGCGAGATCAGGCTGGCCGGCGCCAGCCTTGGCTGGGGCGACGTTGTGACCCGCCTGGCGGGCGTCGATGTCGAAACCCGCTTCGACGAGCGTGGTGGCTCGGCCGGTCTGCAGAGTCGCCAGTTGCTGGCCGATCTGCCGCGCCTGTTCGTCGGTCCGTTGTCGCTGGACCGGTTCGAGCTCGACGGCAACTGGCGCCGCGAAAGCGGCGGCTGGACCGTGCAGATGAAGCGGCTGGCGCTCGCCAACGACGATGTCTCGCTGGGTGCCAGTGCTCGCTATCGCTACGACGGCCACGGGCCCGGTTTGCTCGACCTGACCGGCACCATCGCACGGCTCGACGCGGCACGGGTCCATGCCTACCTGCCGCGGGTGATCGGCGAGCAGACGCTGGCCTGGCTCACCGGCGCGCTGAAGTCGGGCCAGGCCTACGATGGCAGGATCCGCGTGCTGGGCCCGCTGGCGCAGTTCCCTTTCCCCAACGACGCTGGCGGTCAGTTCCGCATCACGGCCAAGACGCGCGATGTGGCGCTCGACTACGCACCGGGCTGGCCGATGCTGAGCGGTATCGCTGGCGAGCTCGATTTCCACGGCCAGCGCATGGACATCCGCGCTGACCGCGCCATGATCGGTGCGGTGCCGTTGCACGATACCCGCGTTGCGATTCCCGATCTGGGCGCACACGAGCCGCACCTGCTGGCCGATGGCAATAGTACGGCGGGGACGCGCGACTTCCTCGGCTTCCTGCGCACGTCGCCGCTGCATGCAGTCACCCAGGCCTATGTCGATGGGCTCAAAGCCCAGGGGCAGGGGGAGTTGGCGCTCAAGCTCGATATTCCCCTGCACGACGCCGTAGCGGCCCGGGTGGCCGGGCAATACCGCTTTCGCGACAACGCGCTGGAATTCGGCGGTGCGGTACCGCCGCTGACCGCCGCCAGCGGCGAGATCGTGTTCACCGAACAAGGTCTCGCCATCCAGGATGGGCAGGCGCAGGCGCTGGGCGGCACCAGTCGTTTCTCCGGGGCAGTGCAGGGCGGTGACTTCACCTTGCAGCTCGCTGGCCAGGCCAAGGTACGCGATACCTGGCAGCGCTATGGTCTGCCGCTGGCCGAGCGGGTCAGTGGTGCCATCGACTATCGCGGCAAGCTGGTCGCCGGCAATCAGGGTTATCGCTTCGAGATCGATACGCCGCTGACGGGCGCCCGTTTCGATCTACCGTCGCCACTGGCGAAGCCGCCCGGCGAGGCACGGCCACTGCGCCTCGTTGTCAACGGCGGTGGCAGTGGCGGCCGCGAGGAGCTTGAGCTCGGCTACGGCAAGCTGCTGCAACTGGTGGTGGCCAAGGCGGGCAACGACTGGCGCGGCACGGTGGGGTTGGGATCGATCGTGCCCAAACTACCGGACCGGACGGGCATCGCGCTGGTCGGTGGCTGGCCCGTACTCGATCTCGACCCGTGGTTGGCGCTGGCTAGTGCCGGTGCCGGTGCCGGTTCTGGCGAAGGCGGCGTGTCGCTGGCGGGCGCGCAGCTGGTCTTTGACAAGGTGAAGGCAGGCGGGCGGTTGTTGAGCAATGTGCGCTTCGCATTGCAGCGCCAGGATGCGGGCTGGCAGGGCAATCTGGCGTCGGACCAGGCGGACGGTCGCTTCACCTGGCGCTCGGCCAATGCCGGCGTGCCGCCGCTCCTGGATCTGAAGCTGAGCCGGCTGTCGTTGCCGCTGGCGCGGGAGGAGGGCGAGCGTGCTGCCGACGCGCGTGCCGGATCCAGCGCGGCGCCAGTCACGGGCGAGCCACAATGGCCTTCACTGCGACTGGCGGTGGAGGATTTCCGATACGAGAACCGCCCACTGGGCCAGCTCAGCATCGCCGCCATGCCGCAGGCCGGCAACTGGCGGTTGAACGATGTGACGTTGACCAGCGACGATGGCGAACTATCGTTGAACGGTTTGTGGCGTCGCGCCGATGCACGCTCACGTGTGTCCGGCCGCTTCGAGATCAAGAGCCCCGATTTCGGCCGATTGCTGGGGCGTCTAGGCTATCCGGATACCGTGCGGCGCGCGCCGGGTTCGTTCTCCGGCGAAGTGGCCTGGGAGGGGGCGCCGTTCCCGCCGGACCTGGCCACCATGCAGGGCTCGCTCAAGCTCGACATCGCCGCGGGCCAGTTCGCCAAGATCGATCCGGGCGCGGCGCGGCTGTTGTCGGTGCTCAGCCTGCAGTCGCTGGCGCGGCGGGTGAAGCTGGATTTTCGCGATGTGTTCTCCGATGGCTTCGAGTTCGACCAGATCAAGGGCGAGGCCACCATCGAGAAGGGCATTGCCCGCACCCAGGACCTGACCATCGCCGGGCCTGGCGCGCAGGTGCTGTTCAAGGGCGAGGCCAATATCGTGGCCGGCACGCAGAACCTCAGGGTACGCATCGTGCCGGTGGTCGGCGATACCGTGGCGATCGCCGCCGGTGTGGTCAATCCGCTGGCGGGTGTGGCCGCCTTCCTGCTGCAGCGGGCCTTGAAAGACCCGATCGGCAACCTCATTGCCTATGAGTACGAGATTACCGGCAGCATGCGCGATCCACAGGTGAAGCGCGTGCGCAGTATCGATAACCTGGTGCCGGATTTCGGCAAACCGCGCTGAACGGAGCCCTTAGCATGTTGACCTGCACCGCCGCCGCCATCCAGATGATTTCCACGCCGGAGGTGGCGGACAACCTGGCTACCGCTGCCCGGCTGATTGCCGAGGCGGCCGGGCGTGGTGCGCAGTTGGTGGTGTTGCCGGAGTACTTTGCCATCATGGGTGCGCGCGATACCGACAAGCTGGCCGTGCAGGAGACCTATGGCAACGGCCGGCTGCAGGATTTCCTGGCGGGCGAAGCGGCACGGTATGGCATCTGGCTGGTCGGCGGCACAATCCCATTGGCGAGTGACGATGCGGGCCGTGTGAGGAACAGTTGCCTCGCTTTCGATCCGTTTGGCGCTTGCGTCGCGCGCTACGACAAGATTCATCTGTTCGGCTTCGATAACGGCAGCGAACGCTATGCCGAGGCCGACACCATTGTGCCGGGCGCCGAGCCGGTGGCTTTTGATACCCCGTTCGGTCGCGTTGGGCTGGCAGTGTGCTACGACCTGCGTTTTCCCGAGCTGTTTCGCCGCGAGCAGCTCGACATCTGGGCGCTGCCGGCCGCATTCACTGCCACCACCGGCCGGGCGCACTGGGAAGTGCTGCTGCGCGCCCGTGCCATCGAAAACCAGTGCTACGTGGTCGCGTCCGGCCAGGGCGGCGTGCATCCAACCGGGCGTGAGACCTTTGGCCATAGCCTGATCGCCGACCCTTGGGGTCAGTTGCTCGATGTGCTGCCGCAAGGCGAAGGCGTGGTCCAGGCCGAACTCAAGGCCAGCCAGCTGGAGCGCGTGCGCAAGACGCTGCCGGCGCTGCAGCACCGCCGATTGTGAGACCACCCCGGCGGGTGCCGCATCTGCCCACGCGTGCTTGCCAATGCCGCGTGGCGCTGGCACTGTCGGTCATCCAACGTTTTTCCAGAGAGATGCAATGAACGCCCTCGCGATCGCCGATCAGACCCTGCTTGCCCCGTTCGACCTGAACGATGCCGCGCTCGAGCGCGTGTTCGGCGAGTTGGCGCGGCATGATCTCGACTACGCCGACCTGTATTTCCAGTACAGCCGCTCCGAGGCCTGGAGCCTGGACGAGGGCATCGTCAAATCCGGCAGCTTCAACATTGACCAGGGCGTGGGCGTGCGCGCGGTATCCGGCGAGAAGACCGCCTTTGCCTACTCCGACGACATCCGCCTCAATCCCTTGCTGGAGGCGGCCCGCGCCACCCGCGCCATCGGTCGCCAAGGTGGCAATGGTACTGCGGTGATCGCCCGGCCCGACACTGGCCACACGCTGTATCGGCCTATCGATCCGCTTGCCAGCCTTGATGAAGCGGCCAAGGTGGCGCTGCTGGAAAAGCTCGAGCGGGCAGCGCGTGCACTCGATCCCCGTGTGGTGCAGGTGATGGCCAGCCTGGCCTCGGAATACGAGGTGGTGTTCGTTGCCCGCCACGACGGCCATCGTGCGGCCGACGTACGCCCGCTGGTACGCCTGTCGGTACAGGTCATCGTCGAGGAGGCCGGTCGGCGCGAGCAGGGCGGCGCCGGCGGTGGTGGTCGCTTCGACTACGGTTATTTCAATGATGAGATCGTCGAGCGCTATGCCAAGCAGGCGGTGGACCAGGCGTTGCTGAACCTGTCGGCAAGGCCGGCGCCCGCCGGTGAAATGACGGTGGTGCTTGGCAATGGCTGGCCCGGCATCCTGTTGCACGAGGCGATCGGCCATGGCCTGGAAGGTGATTTCAACCGCAAAGGGTCCAGTGCGTTCTCCGGCAAGATCGGCCAGCGGGTGGCTGCGCCGGGCGTGACCGTGGTCGACGACGGCACCATCGCCGATCGCCGCGGCTCGCTCAACATCGACGACGAAGGCAATCCCACGCAGCGCACCGTGCTGATCGAGGACGGCATCCTCAAGGGATACATTCAGGATGCGCTGAACGCGCGGCTGATGAACATGCCGCTGACCGGCAATGGCCGGCGCGAGAGCTACGCTCATCTGCCGATGCCACGCATGACCA
Source organism: Chitinolyticbacter meiyuanensis (assembly GCF_008033135.1). Lineage (NCBI taxonomy): Bacteria > Pseudomonadati > Pseudomonadota > Betaproteobacteria > Neisseriales > Chitinibacteraceae > Chitinolyticbacter > Chitinolyticbacter meiyuanensis. Next base: position 3,679,194 of record NZ_CP041335.1, on the reverse strand, counting down.
ACACCATCATGCTGGCGGGCGATGCCGATCCGCAGGAGATCATCGGCTCGGTGAAGAAGGGCCTCTATGCGGTCAATTTTGGTGGTGGCCAGGTCGACATCACCAGCGGCAAGTTCGTGTTCTCCGCCGCTGAGGCGTGGTGGGTCGAGGATGGCAAGCTGCAATACCCGGTGAAGGGCGCAACGCTGATCGGCAACGGCCCGGACGTGCTGACCCGGGTCACCATGATCGGCAACGATCTGGCGCTCGATCCGGGCGTGGGGACCTGTGGCAAGGAAGGGCAGAGCGTGCCGGTGGGCGTCGGCCAGCCGACGATGCGCATCGATGGTGGCCTCACCGTGGGTGGCACCGGCTAATCGTCTGCTGATTCAAACGGCGCGCTGCGGAACATCCCCGATGCGCAAACGACAACGGCGGCGCTAGGCTGCCGTTGTCGTTTCACCGTCCGACTTTCCCTTCATGATCCACTGTGACCTGATTCCCACCGACAACGGCTTCCAGTTGGGCGTGCTGCAACTCGATAGTGCGGCGCGGCTCAATGCGCAGACGCTGGCCATGGTGCGCAGCATGGATGAGGCGTTGCTGCGCTGGCAGGACGACGCATCGGTGGTCGCCATCATGCTCGTCGGTACCGGTGCGCGCGGCTTCTGCGCCGGCGGCGATCTCAAGGCGCTGCATCACGCAATGACGGCGCCCGGTGCTTTGGCGGACGGCGATGCCTTCTTCGCCGAGGAGTACGGCCTGTGCCGCGACCTGCGCACCTACCCTCGACCGGTGCTGGCCTGGGGCCAGGGCATCGTGATGGGCGGCGGCTGGGGGCTCTTCGCCGCCGCGCATCACCGCATCGTCACCGAGTCGACGCGGCTGGCGATGCCCGAGATCAGTATCGGATTGTTCCCCGACGTCGGCGCCAGCCGCTGGCTGCACGAATTGCCGGGAAGGCTGGGGCGCTGGCTGGCGTTGACCGCGAGCGAGCTGAACGCGGCCGACGCGCTGTGGTCCGGCGCGGCGCATGTGGCGTTGCCCGATGCACTGCGGCCACAGCTCAAGCCCTGGCTGCAGGCGCTGCCGTGGCAAGGGCAGCCGGATCTCGATGCCATCCTGCTGCGCGAGGCCTTGTCGGCATGGGCGGCGGCGCACCCGTGCCCATTGCCGGCGGCGCGTTGGGCACCGCTGGCAGCACGGATCGATACGCTGTGCCACGGCAGCCTGCCCGAGATCGCCGACCGCTTGCGCGATGTACTCGATACCCCCGAATTCGGCGAGGGCGCCGGCCGGTTCTATGCCGGTTCACCCAGCTCGGCCTGGTTGATCCACCTGCTGGAGCACGCTGCGCGGGAACTGGACGACGATGCGCTCTGGGCGCTGGAGACACGCATCGCGCACCATGCGCTGCGCTACGGCGACTTCCAAGAAGGCATTCGCGCCAAGCTGATCAACCGCGACGGCTTGCCGCATTGGCAGCCCCGAGCCTTGCATGGCACCGCGCCGGTGGAGCTCGCGGCATGGCTGGGCGAGTGACGTTGTCATCGCTGACTTGAACTTTTCAGACTTTCCCGCCATCTTATGCCCTGAGCAGCACATGCTGCGATCCAACAATCGGAGACGATGACCATGCAATCCAATACCGCCAACCAGTGGGGCGGCGCCTCGCTCGCTGTTGAGCGCAACCGGGTTCTGCGCAACACCTACTACCTGCTGTCGCTGACGATGATCCCGACTGCGATCGGCGCGATGGCCGGTATCGCGCTGCAGTTCCACATGAGCCTGATGTGGGGCCTGCTGCTGTTCATGGGCGTGAGCTTCGGCGCGTTCTACGCGATCGAGCGCACCAAGAACAGCCCGCTGGGCGTGGTCATTCTGCTGGCCTGGACCGGTTTCATGGGCTTGTGGCTGTCGCAGATGCTGCAGCGCGTGCTGACGTTCGCCAACGGCGCCGAGCTGATCGGCATGGCCGCTGTGGGTACCGGCGCGATCTTCTTCACGCTGGCGACCATCGCGACCGTGACCAAGAAGGATTTCTCCTTCATGGGCAAGTTTCTGTTCATCGGCCTTGTCGTGGTGCTGCTGGCAGTCGTCGCCAACCTGTTCCTGCAGATCCCGGCACTGTCGCTGACGATCTCGGCGGTGTGCGTGCTGCTGTTCTCGGCCTACATCCTGTATGACGTGAGCCAGATCGTGAACGGTGGCGAGACCAACTACGTGACCGCCACGCTGGCGCTTTACCTCGACATCTACAATTTGTTCACCAGCCTGCTCAGCCTGCTGTCGGCCTTCTCGGGCAACAGCCGCGACTGATCGGTTGGCAATTGGGTTTGTCCTGACAACGCCGCCTTCGGGCGGCGTTGTCGCATCCGCCGCAGCCATGGGTTAGTCCGCATGGCAGTATCCGGGCGGCTGCGACTATCCTAGCCGCATGCCTTCCCATCACTCCCCCTTGCACTGGCAGGGCCGACTGCCCTGGTTGCTGGCCCACACGGCCATCGGCCTCGTGATGCTGGTGTTGCTGGGCTATGCCTGGATGGATTACCGCCAGACGCACAAAGCGCAGGAGTCCACGCTGGCGCAGGATCTGCTGTGGCAACAACAGGGCATCCGCCTGCATCTGCAGACCAACCAGAACGTGCTGGAGAACCTGGCCTATGGCCTCGCCGCCGAGGCGCTGAGCATTCGCGACTTCAATGCCCGGGCCGATGCGCTGATGAAGGTGAACCCCGAGCTGTTGTCGGTCGAATATCTGGATGCGCGCAACGTCCGCGTCGGTGGCCTGCCGGTCTACAGCGGCCGGCCCAACAGCCTGGTGCCGCTGGAGGATGATCAGCTGCAGGAAGCGGTCGACGGTGCGGCGGCGCTGGGGCACGCGGTCTATTCCAATGTGATCCAGCGTAACGAGCCCATGGTGGTGCTGGTAGTGCCCTATTTCACCGGCACTGTGTACACCGGTGCGGTGCTGGCCACCTATTCACTGTCGCAACTGCTGCAGCAGCGCATTCCCTGGTGGATGGTGCAGCGCTACGATCTGCAGTTGATCGATGGGCGTGGCGGCGTGCTGGCGCCAACCGGCGTGGAGCTGAAGCCGGAAGCAACCACGCAGGAGGTCGGTTTCGAGCCTCCGGGCCATGGCCTCAAGCTGGTGGCCGGCATTCGCGAGGCGCCCACCTCGGTGCGGCATGTGTGGCTGCTCGCTTCGGTGATCGTATTGCTGGCACTGCTGTGGTGGATGTTGCTGCTGTTGCGCCAGCGCATGCAGGAACGGCAGCAGGCTGAAGCCGCGTTGCAGGACGAGATGCGCTTTCGTGCGGCAATGGAGGATTCGCTGGTCACCGGCTTGCGCGCCATGGACAAGGACGGCCGCATCATCTACGTGAACCCCGGTTTCTGTCGCATGGTGGGCTGGCAGGCCGAGGAGCTGCTCGGCCATGTGCCGCCGATGCCGTACTGGGCGCCGGAAGCGCTGGAGGAGTGCGCGGCGGCATACCGCGGCATCCTCGAAGGGCAGGCACCGGCCAATGGCTTTCAGCTGCGCTTCATGCGCCGCAATGGCGAGCGCTTCGACGTGCGGTTGTATTCCAGCCGGCTGGTGGATGGCCGCGGCGAGTCGCGCGGCTGGATGGCCTCGCTGTACGACGTGACCGAGATCAAGCGTGAGCGCGAAGCGCTGGCCGCATCGCGCACCCAGCTGCTCACCGTGCTGGAAGGACTGGAGGCGGCGGTGTCGGTGACCGATGCGGCCACCGGCCGCGGCCTCTACCGCAACCGCCATCATGCCGATACCTTCGCACTGTTCGAGGAAGGCGACTATTGCCTGGTGCCGCTGTTGCCCAACGGTTCGCTTGGCGCCGATTGCGTCGATACCGTCTCCGGACGTTGGTATCACGTGCAGCGTCGTGCGATCGACTGGGTCGATGGTCGCCGGGTATGGCTGGACATCGCCTCCGACATCACCGAGCAGCGCAGCGCTGCCGAGGTGGTGCGGCTGCAGAGCGAGAAGCTGCAACACACCGCGCGGCTTGTCAGCATGGGCGAGCTTGCGTCGAGCCTCGCGCACGAGCTCAACCAGCCCTTGGCGGCCATCGGTAGCTATGCCGCGGCCGGTGAGGAGCTTCTGGCGCTGGAAAAACCGCGCGTCGAGCGTGCCCGCGAGGTGATGGTGAAGATGGGCGAGCAGGCGCGCCGTGCCGGCCAGATCATCCGCGGCATCCGCGATTTCGTCGCCAAGCGGGCGCCGCGCACCGAGCCGTGTCGACTCGACGCGGTGCTGGCGGTCCCGCTGCAATTGCTTGAACCACTCACCCGCCAGACCCGCGCCCGGATCTCGGTCGTGTTGCCCAAACCCTTGCCACCCTTCCCCGGCGACGCGGTGATGCTGGAACAGGTGCTGTTCAATCTGCTGAAGAACGGGCTGGAGGCGATGGCGACCATGCCGACTGGCCACCCGCGCGACATCCACATCGGGGCCGAATTGCTCGACGATGCGCTCGAAGTGAGCATTGCCGACACGGGGCCTGGCATGCCACAGGCCAGCCAGACCTTTCAGCCCTTTTTCAGTACCAAGGCCGAAGGGCTGGGCGTGGGCCTCAATATCTGCCGCTCGGTGCTGGAGCAGCACCGTGGCCACTTGCGTGTCGAGCCCAATCCGGGCGGCGGCACCCGTTTCATCTGCCGCTTGCCGCTGGCAAGCGAGCTCGCTACCAGTGAGGAAACATGAGAACCATCGCCATCATCGACGACGATGTCGCCGTGCGGGACGCGCTGACCCTGCTGTTCGAAACACGCGATTGGGAGGCTGAAGCCTTCGAGAGCGCGGAGGACTTCCTGGCGCGCGCCCATCCGCCGGCCTATGGCTGTCTGGTGATCGATGTGCGCATGACCGGCATCAGTGGGCTCGAGCTGTTCGACCGGCTCAAGGCCCAGCCCTACCTGCCACCGGTGATCTTTCTCACCGGCCATGGTGACGTGCCGATGGCGGTGTCGGCGGTGAAGGAGGGCGCGACCGATTTCCTGGAAAAACCGTGCGATCACCGCACCTTGGTTGCCAAGGTCGAGGCAGCCTTGTTGGACGACGCGGCCAACCGCGGCGATTGGGAAGCCCGGCAGAACCTGAATGTGCGCCTGTCCGAGCTGACACCGCGCGAGCGTGAGGTGCTGCGCGAGTTGCTGGCGGGGAAACTGAACAAGCAGATCGCCGATGCGCTCGACATCAGCATCAAGACGGTGGAAGTGCACCGCGCCCGCATCTACACCAAGCTGCGCGTGCGTTCGGCGGTGGAACTGGCTGCATTGCTGAAGGATGTGCCGCTTGCCGAGATCACTGCACCGCAGGGTTGATCAGGGCGCGAGTGGCACGCCCTGATATCGCAGCGTTTATTTTGCGGGTTTGGGTGCGGCGGTTGGTTTGGCCGCCGCCGGTTTGGCGGGGGCACCCTTGCCGACCGACACCTCGCCCTTGATCTTGGCGTAGGTGCCTTCCTTGATGCCGGGTACGTTCTTGAGATCGTCGGTCGACTTGAACGGCCCGTTCTTGCTGCGGTAGTCGACGATGGCCTGGGCCTTGGAGGCGCCGATACCCGGCAGCGCTTCAAGCTGGGCGGCGGTTGCGGTGTTAATATCCACCGCGCCCCAGGCGGTGGTGGTCAGGAATGCGCTGCACAGCAGCGCGGCCAGCCATTGCTTCATCTTTACTCCCTCCTTTGTTAAATGACGAGAGCATGTCTCGCTATCTGACTTTAGCCGTCAAAGTGTGATTTGCTATCGCCGTTCGTCAGGTTTGCTTATGGCTGGAATCAGCGCGCAATCGTCGGTCGAGCATTACGAGAACTTCCCGGTCGCCTCCATTCTGATGCCGAGGCGCTACCGCAAGGCGGTGGCAGCGGTCTATCACTTTGCGCGACATGCCGACGATCTGGCGGATGAAGGCGACGCCGCGCCGGAGCAACGGCTGGCGGCACTGGCCGAATGCCATGCCGAACTCACGCGCATCGAGGCTGGCGAAGCGCCGCAGACCGCGCGTTACCGAGCTTTGGCGCCCGTGCTGACGCAGTATCAAGTGCCGGTGGCGCTGTGCCACGATCTGATTTCGGCCTTTGAGCAGGATGTGGTCAAGACGCGCTATGCCGATTTTGGCGAGCTGGTGCAGTACTGTCGGCGCTCGGCCAATCCGGTCGGGCGCATCCTGTTGCATTTCTTCGGCGAGCGCGATGAACGTAAGCTGGCGATGTCCGATGGCATCTGTACTGCGCTGCAGTTGATCAATTTCTGGCAGGACGTCGCCATCGACTGGCAAAAGGATAGGGTCTACCTGCCGCAGGATGAGATGGCGCGCTATGGGGTGACCGATCAACAGATCGCTGCCGGCAAGGCCGACGGCGCGTGGCGCCAACTGATGGCCTTCCAGGTCGACCGTACCCGCCGCATGCTGCAGGCTGGTGCGCCGCTCGCCATGCAACTGCCGGGGCGGATCGGGCTGGAGCTACGGCTGACGGTGCTCGGCGGCGATGCCATCCTTACCAAGCTGCAGCAGGCGCAGTACGACATGTTCCGTCACCGGCCCACGCTGGGCGCCAGTGACTGGCCGCGCCTGCTATGGCGTGCGCTCAGGAAGCGCTGATGCTGCGCTGGTTGTGCCTGACCTGCTTGCTGCTGGCGGGCTGCCTCGATGTCGACTTCCCGCGCAGCGAACCCAGCCGCGGCGAGTTGTTGCAGGGCCGGGTGATCGGCGTGGCCGATGGCGATACGCTGACGTTGCTCGATGCGCAGCTCGTCGAGCACCGATTGCGGCTGGCTTTCGTCGATGCTCCGGAGAAGGCACAGGCCTACGGCAGTGCCGCCAAGTGGCAGCTATCGGCCGAGGTCTATGGCCGCGAGGTGCGGGCCGAGGTGGTCGATGTCGATCGCTACGGTCGCGGCGTGGCGCGAGTCTGGCGCGGAGCCGAGGATGTGAATCTCGCGCTGTTGCGGCGGGGGCTGGCTTGGCACTACACGCGCTATGCCGAGGACAAACAGCCAGGCGAGGATTTTGATCACTACGCCGCTGCCGAGCGCAATGCGCGCAGCCAGGGACTGGGTTTATGGCAGGGCAGGCAGCCGCTACCGCCCTGGCAGTACCGGCAACGCCAGCGCGCCGGGCACTGAAGGACTACAGGCTGGATGCGGTCAGTGCCGGTGGCGGAGTAACGGCTCCGGCAACCGGGGTGACGGTGACCGGCGTGGTGCGGATGGCGGGACCGGACTGCACGCCATCGGGCAGGTAGAGGTTGCCCTTGAAACCGCAGGCGGCGAGCGTCAGGGCGGCGAACAGCATCAGGGTGGCGCGCATCAGTCAGGCCGTTGGTGGCAAAATCGCGATGTTATCACGCACCCTAGTCGCTCCCATGACCGAATCCGAATTCCTGACGCTGACCGACGCCGTATTCGCCCGCATTGAATCCGCGCTCGATGCTGCGGGCCTCGACGTCGACACGCTCCGCGCCGGCAATGTGCTCGAGATCGAGTTCGACGACGGCTCCAAGGTCATCGTCAATCGCCATGCCGCCAACCAGGAGCTGTGGATCGCTGCCAAGAGCGGTGGCTACCACTATCGCCATGGCGATGGCGGCTGGCGCAATACTCGTGGCGAGGGCGAGTTCTATACCGATCTCGCACAGGCGATTGCGCTGCATGCCGGCGAGGAGTTCGCGTTCTGATTGCGGCGGATTGGGGCTGGCCGCTGACGCTGTTCGGCTCGGCACTGCTCTCGGCCACGCTGCTGCCGGGGAACTCCGAGGCGGTGCTGGTGGCCTACCTGCTCACCCCGGCCGGCTCGCCATGGCTTGGTCTGCTGCTCGCCACCGCGGGCAACAGCCTGGGCGGTGCGATCAGCGTCTGGCTGGGCCGACGGCTGCCACGCAAGGAAATGCCGGCGCGCGCGGCCTGGCTGGAGCGCCATGGTGCCTGGGTATTGTGCCTGTCCTGGGTGCCACTGCTTGGCGACGCGCTCTGCGTGGCGGCCGGCTGGCTGCGCTGGCCCTGGCGCCGGGTATGGCCAGCGCTGGTGGGGGGCAAGCTGCTGCGTTATCTTGCCGTGATTGCCTCGGTCGAGGCGCTGGGCTGACGCCCCATCCAACACGAGAAAACGCTCAACCATGCTGCCCAGCCTGCTGCGCCGCTTCCTGATCGCCGCGACGATGGCCATGCACCTGGCGCAGCCGGTGCTGGCGCTCGACAACGATCTGCCGGACCTTGGCGATACCTCCAGCGCGTCGTTGTCCGCCAGCGACGAGCGCCAGATCGGCGCCGCGGCGATGCGCGAGTTGCGCCGCAGCGGCGCCTTGCTCGACGATCCCGAGCTGGTGGCCTACCTGAATCAGCTCGGTGGCCGGCTGGTCGACGCCAGTGGTTATACCCAGACCTCGTTCACCTTCCTGCCGCTGCGCGATGCTTCGGTCAACGCCTTTGCCGTGCCCGGCGGCGTGATCGGCGTGCACAGCGGGCTGATCGTCACCGCGCAACACGAATCCGAACTCGCCAGCGTGCTGGCACACGAAGTGGCGCACGTTTCGCAGCACCATCTGGCGCGGCTGGTGGAGAGCCAGCGCATCACGCCGTGGATGACGTTGGCTGCGATCGGGCTCGCCATCCTCGCCGCCCACGCCGGTGCGGGCGATGCGGCTGCCGCTGCGGCCGCCGCCGGCCCGGCACTCGCGGTGCAGCGCCAGCTCGATTTCACCTATGCCTTCGAGCAGGAGGCGGATCGGGTCGGGATGCAGACGTTGACGCGTGCCGGCTTCGATCCCTCGGCGATGCCGGCCTTCTTCGAGCGGCTGCAAAAGCACAACCGGCTGATCGAGAACAACGCACCTGAATTCCTGCGCACCCACCCGGTGACCTACAAGCGGATCGCCGACGCGCAGGCGCGCCTCAAGGACATGCCTTACCGCCAAGTGCCGGACAGCGCCGAATTCCTGTTCATGCGTGAGAAGGCACGGGTGCTGCAGGGCGACGCCCGCGCCATGGTCAATTACTATGCCAAGGCGCTCACCGAGGGGCGCTTCATCAACCGTGCAGCGCACCTGTATGGCTACGCGCTGGCGCAGCTGAGGGTGAACGAGCTGGATAGCGCGGGCCGCAGCTTGGCGGAAGCCCGCACTGCGCTGGGCCGGCCGCATGCAGCGCTCGAATACCTGAACGGCCAGTTGCTGCTGGCGCAGGGCAAGCCGGTGGAGGCCGCCAACCAGTTGCGCGCGGCGGCACAGCGCTTCACCGGCAGCCGTGGCCTCGTCTATGGCGAAATCGACGCGTTGATCGCGGCGCGCCAGCTCGATCCGGCGCTCAAGCTCACGTTGAGTTCGCAAGAGCTGTATCCGTCCGATGCCGAGCTCTACCAGCGCGAAGCACGCATCTACGAGGCCAAGGGCGAGGCGCAGCGCCAGCACAAGGCGCAGGCCGAGTACTACATCCTGCTGCTGGAATACGGTGCTGCCATCGAGCAACTGCAGATCGCCCAGCGCCAGCCCGGCAACGATTTCTATCTGCTGTCCGCGATCGATGCGCGGCTGCGCGAGCTGCAGGACGCCATCGCCAAGCCGGACAAGCGATGAGCGTTGCGGCTTGGGGCGGTATGCGGCACGGAGCAGGCCGTGGCGCGCCGTAGTAAACGAGGCGCGCTGTGCGCGGAATTGCAGCGGGTGCTGGATAGTGAACTGCCGCGCGGCAACCGTTTGGCAAGCCCGCCTGCCGTGACCGATTGGCCGCAGCCGGGCAGCGTGTTCGCTGCACTGGAGCAGGAGCTAGCTTGCCGTAGCACTTTGCCACCGCAGGTCGAGCATGCGATCTGCAGCGACCCGCACTACGGTTGGCACGACGAATGCTATTGCCCACTGCACGGCCATCTGCTGGTTGCTGGGCAGACGCGGCCGCGCTGAGGTTCAGTCCCGGCTGGTCGCCTGGCCGAGCCGCGTGCGCAGGATATCCAGATACAGATTCGGATCGGGCGGCACGCCGTGGCGCTGGGCGTGCCAGATCATTTCGCCCAGGCCATCGAGCATCAGGTGCAGCGCGGCGTGTTCATCGCCGTAGTGCGCGCACAGCTGCTGATAGAGCGCTCGCACGCCGGCCGGCTGGTCGATCGACAGCTGCTCCTCGATCGCCAGATGCATGGAGATATGCAGGAAAGGGTTGGTCTCGCCGATCTCGGGCGGCCAGTCGCGATCCAGGTAATCCGGCGTGAGGAAGCGCTGGTATTCCGGGTGCCGCAACAGCACGCCGACGGTGATGCGTTCCAGATCGGTGAGCGGTGCCTGTTGCGTGTGCTTCTGCCAGGCATCGATGAAAAAGCGGCGGGCTTCGTCGCGGGTAGGGTTGAACAGCATGGATGGGGCGAGGATGATCGTGCACGAATTATCGCCCAGCCGGCCGTCGCTTACGAGCCGCCCTGACCAATTGCACAGGAGCATGCACCATGACCACCGTTTACGATTTCTCGGCCAAAGACATTTTCGGCGACGAGGTGCCGCTGTCGCGCTACCGCGGCCAGGTGCTGCTTGTTGTCAATGTGGCGAGCCAGTGCGGCTTCACGCCGCAGTACGAGGGCCTGGAGTCGCTGTATCGTCAGTACAAGGATCGTGGCTTGGTGGTGCTCGGTTTCCCGTGCAACCAGTTCGGCAGCCAGGAGCCGGGCAACGAGGAGGAAATCCGCTCGTTCTGCTCGACCCATTATGACGTGACCTTTCCGCTGTTTTCCAAGGTGGATGTCAATGGTGATGCTGCCGATCCGCTGTACCAGCACCTGAAGAAGGCCGAGCCGGGCATTCTCGGCACCGAAGGCATCAAATGGAACTTCACCAAGTTCCTGGTCGACCGCGAAGGCAGCGTGGTCGAGCGTTACGCGCCGACCACCAAGCCGCAGGAGCTGGTGGGCGCGGTGGAAAAACTGCTGGGCTGACCGGCGCGGCGCGGCACGATGCATTGCCGCTGGCGTTGAAAGAAAAGGCGTTTTGCGGTAACATCCCGGCAATTTTGCACAGCGAACGGGACCGGGGAGACCAGTCCCGTTTTTCTACGTGTACCCCCCGGAATTTGCATTGATGGGCGCAATGCCCAGGAGCCGCCAGTGTCCCAACCCGCCCTTTTAGCGCTTGCCGACGGCACCCTGTTTCACGGTATTTCGATCGGCGCCGATGGCGAAACGATCGGTGAGGTGGTCTTCAACACCTCGCTCACCGGTTATCAGGAAATCCTGACCGATCCTTCCTACAACCGCCAGCTCGTTACGCTGACCTATCCGCATATCGGCAACTACGGCGTGAACCCGGAAGATGCCGAGTCGCGTGCGGTGTTCGCCGCCGGCCTGATCATCCGTGATCTGCCGCGGCTGCACTCCAACTTCCGCGCCACCATGAGCCTGGGTGATTATCTCAAGGCCAACGGTATCGTCGGCATTGCCGATATCGATACCCGCAAGCTCACCCGCATCCTGCGCGAGAAGGGCGCCCAGCCCGGCTGTATCGTCGCCGGCAGCCAGATCGACGAGGCTGCCGCTGTCGAGAAGGCTCGCTCCTTCGGCTCCATGGCCGGCCAGGATCTGGCTAAGGTGGTGAGCGCTACCGACAAGCAGGAATGGACCACCGCCGAGTGGAAGCTCGGTATCGGTTACACCGTGCAGTCCAATCCGAAGTACCACGTCGTCGCCTACGACTTCGGCGTGAAGTCCAACATTTTGCGCATGCTGGCCGAGCGCGGCTGCAAGCTGACCGTGGTGCCGGCGCAGACCCCGGCCGCCGAGGTGCTGGCCCTCAATCCGGACGGCGTGTTCCTCTCCAACGGCCCGGGCGATCCGGAGCCGTGCGACTACGCGATCGCCGCCACGCGTGAATTCATCAGCCGCAAGCTGCCGACCTTCGGCATCTGTTTGGGCCACCAGATTTTGGGGCTCGCCACCGGTGGTGCCACCAGCAAGATGAAGTTCGGCCACCACGGCGCCAACCACCCGGTGCAGGACCTCGACACCCGCCATGTGATGATCACGTCGCAGAACCATGGCTTCCAGGTCGACGAAACCAGCCTGCCGGCCAATGTGCGCATCACCCACCGCTCGCTGTTCGACGGCACCGTACAGGGCATCGCGCTGACCGATGCACCGGCGTTCTCGTTCCAGGGCCACCCGGAAGCGAGCCCGGGGCCGCATGACGTGGCGTATCTCTTCGACAAGTTCATCGCCATGATGGCCGAGCGCAAGTAAGGGTTTAGCAATGCCGAAACGTACAGACATCAAGTCCATCCTCATCATCGGCGCCGGCCCCATCGTCATCGGCCAGGCGTGCGAGTTCGACTATTCCGGCGCCCAGGCCTGCAAGGCACTGCGCGAAGAGGGTTACAAGGTCATCCTGGTCAACAGCAATCCGGCCACGATCATGACCGACCCCAACATGGCCGACGTCACCTACATCGAGCCCATCACCTGGCAGGTGGTCGAGAAGATCATCGCCAAGGAGCGCCCGGATGTTGTACTGCCGACCATGGGTGGCCAGACTGCGCTCAACTGCGCGCTCGACCTGTGGCGCAACGGCGTACTCGACAAGTACAAGGTCGAGCTGATCGGCGCCACGCCCGAAGCCATCGACAAGGCCGAGGATCGCCAGAAGTTCAAGGCCGCGATGGACAAGATCGGCCTCGGTTCCGCCCGTTCGGCCATCGCCCACTCGCTGGAAGAGGCGCTGGCGGCGCAGGCCAACCTGGGCTTCCCGGCCATCATCCGCCCGTCGTTCACCATGGGCGGCTCGGGCGGTGGCATCGCCTACAACATCCAGGAATTCATCGAGATCTGCACCCGTGGTCTCGACCTCTCGCCGACCAAGGAGTTGCTGATCGAAGAATCGCTGCTCGGCTGGAAGGAGTACGAGATGGAAGTCGTGCGCGACCGCGCCGACAACTGCATCATCGTCTGCTCGATCGAGAACCTCGATCCGATGGGCGTGCATACCGGTGATTCGATCACCGTAGCGCCGGCGCAGACGCTGACCGACAAGGAATACCAGATCATGCGCAATGCCAGCCTGGCGGTGCTGCGCGAGATCGGCGTCGATACCGGCGGCTCCAACGTGCAGTTCTCGGTCAACCCGGTCGATGGCCGCATGATCGTGATCGAGATGAACCCGCGTGTGTCGCGCTCCTCCGCTTTGGCGTCCAAGGCCACCGGCTTCCCGATCGCCAAGGTCGCCGCCAAGCTGGCGGTGGGCTTCACGCTCGACGAACTGAAGAACGAGATCACCGGCGGCAAGACCCCGGCCTCGTTCGAGCCGTCGATCGACTACGTGGTCACCAAGGTGCCGCGCTTCGCCTTCGAGAAATTCCCGCAGGCCAACAACAAGCTGACCACGCAGATGAAGTCGGTCGGCGAGGTGATGGCGATCGGCCGCACGCTGCAGGAATCGTTGCAGAAGGCGCTGCGCGGCCTGGAAACTGGCATGTCGGGCTTCGACGAAGTGACGACTGATCGCCAGGCCATTGAATCCGAACTGGCCGCACCTGGCCCGGATCGCCTGTGGTTCGTCGCCGATGCGTTCCGCATCGGCCTCAGCCTCGACGAAGTGTTCAACCTCTCCAAGATCGACCCGTGGTTCCTCGCGCAGATCGAGGAGATCGTGCAGCTGGAAAACGGTTTGCGCGGCCGTACGGTCGAAAGCTTGGACAAGCCGGAAATGCGCGCATTGAAGCGCAAGGGCTTCTCCGACCGTCGTCTTGGTGCACTGCTTGGCGTTGACCAGAATGCCGTGCGCCGCCATCGCCATGGCCTGGGCGTGCGCCCGGTGTACAAGCGAGTCGATACCTGCGCCGCCGAATTTGCCACCGATACCGCCTACATGTACTCGACTTACGAGGACGAGTGCGAAGCCGCGCCGACCTCGAAGAAGAAGATCATGGTGCTGGGCGGCGGCCCGAACCGTATCGGCCAGGGGATCGAGTTCGACTACTGCTGCGTCCACGCCGCGCTCGCCCTGCGCGAAGACGGCTATGAAACCATCATGGTCAACTGCAACCCGGAAACCGTGTCGACCGATTACGACACCTCCGATCGCCTCTACTTCGAGCCGCTGACGCTGGAAGACGTGCTGGAGATCGTCGCTGTCGAACAGCCGGCCGGCGTGATCGTGCAGTACGGTGGCCAGACGCCGCTGAAGCTGGCCCGCGCGCTGGAAGCCAACGGCGTGCCCATCATCGGCACCAGCCCGGACATGATCGATGCCGCTGAGGATCGCGAGCGCTTCCAGAAGCTGCTGCAGGACCTGGGCCTGCGCCAGCCGCCGAACGCCACCGCCCGTACTGAGAAGGATGCGCTGGCGCTGGCCGCGCAGCTCGGCTATCCGCTGGTGGTGCGCCCGTCCTACGTGCTGGGCGGCCGTGCGATGCAGATCGTGCATAGCGAGGATGATCTTGCCCGCTACATGCGCGAAGCGGTGAAGGTATCGAACGACAGCCCGGTGCTGCTCGACCGCTTCCTCAATGACGCGATCGAAGTCGACGTCGATGCCATCAGTGACGGCAAGGACGTGTTGATCGGCGGCATCATGGAGCACATCGAGCAGGCTGGCGTGCACTCGGGTGATTCCGCCTGCTCGCTGCCGCCGTACTCGCTGAGCAAGGAATTGCAGGACGAGCTGCGTCGCCAGACCGTGGCCATGGCCCGGGCGCTCAATGTGATCGGCCTGATGAACGTGCAGTTCGCGATCCAGGGCCAGGGCGAGGCGGCTACCGTCTACGTGCTGGAAGTGAACCCGCGTGCCTCGCGTACCGTGCCGTACGTGTCCAAGGCCACCGGCCACTCGCTCGCCAAGGTTGCCGCGCGCTGCATGGCTGGCCAGAGCCTGGTCAGCCAGGGCGTGACCAGCGAGGTGATCCCGCCGTACTACTCGGTGAAGGAAGCGGTGTTCCCGTTCAACAAGTTCCCGGGCGTCGACACCATCCTCGGCCCCGAGATGAAGTCGACTGGCGAGGTGATGGGCGTGGGCGAGAGCTTTGCCGAAGCCTTCGTCAAGTCGCAGCTGGCGGCCGGTATCGTGCTGCCGAGCGCGGGCAACGTGTTCATCTCGGTGCGCGAGGGTGACAAGTCCGGCGCGATCGAGTGCGCGCGTATCCTGGCTGATCTGGGTTTCAAGGTGATCGCCACCAAGGGCACCGCGGCTGCGATCGCTGAAGCCGGCGTCGCCGTTACTCCGGTGAACAAGGTGACCGAGGGGCGTCCGCACATCGTTGACATGATCAAGAACGGCGAGATCGCCATGATCTTCAATACCGTCGATGAGCGTCGTCAGGCGATTCAGGACAGCTACTCGATCCGCCACGAGGCAATGAAGGCGCGCCTGCCGATCTATACCACCATCGCTGGTGCGCGCGCTGCCTGCGTTGGCATCCGCGATCTGGGCGAAATGCGCGTGTACGACGTGCAGGGCTTGCACCTGCAGCTCAAAGGCTGATAAGTTATCGGCCAGTCAGCCGCCGTCCCTTGGGACGGCGGCTGTGCTTTTGTCGCAAGGCCGATGCCCATAGATAGGGGCATGTGGTGATACATCGGGGCAAGATCGCCCCACGGAGAAAGCCATGATCAAGATCCCGCTGACCGTTGTCGGTGCGGAAAAGCTGAAGGTCGAGCTGCAGCGCCTGAAGAGCGTGGACCGCCCGGCCGTGATTGCCGCGATCGCCGAAGCGCGCTCACACGGCGATCTGTCGGAAAATGCCGAGTACGATGCCGCCAAGGAAAGACAGGGCTTTGTCGAGGGCCGGATCGCCGAGCTCGAAGGCAAACTGTCGAACTCGCAGGTCATCGATCCCAAGGAGCTTGCTGCCACCGCCGAAGGCCGTGTGGTGTTCGGTGCGACGGTCGAGCTCGAAGACCTCGAGGCAGGCAGCAAGGTGGCCTACCAGATCGTCGGCGACGACGAGGCCGATCTCAAGGACGGCAAGATTTCCGTGTCGAGCCCGATCGCCCGCGCATTGATCGGCAAGTACGCCGGCGATATCGCCGAAGTGGTGGCGCCAGGCGGCATCCGCGAATACGAAGTGCTGGACGTCCGTTACGTCTGAGGACGATGCGACCGCGCCCATGACGAGGCGCGGCGGCAGGGGGGAGGGGCATGGGGCAGGGGCTGAAGCACGTCTTTACCGTGTTGTGGATCGGCGGCATGTGGGTGATCGGCATCCTGGTCGCGCCGGTGCTGTTCAAGACGCTGGGCGGCAATGCCGCTGGGGCTGTGGCAGGGCAGCTGTTCCGTGCCATCGGCTGGATCGGCATCGTGGCCGGGCTCTACCTGTTTGTCTACCTGCTGTGGCTCGATGGCCTGCGTGCGTTCAAGGAGGCCAAGCTGTGGCTGGTGATCGGCATGCTGGTCTGTACGCTGGTCAACCAGTTCGCGGTGTTTCCCATCATTGCCGGCATCAAGCCGGGGATCTCGCATGCCGCCACCGGCATGTTCGGTGGCGGACTGGAACAGTGGCACACCATCTCTGCATTGATCTATCTGGTGCAGTCGGTGTTCGGCGCCTTCTACGTCTGGCGCGACGCGCGCTGATGGCGAGATAGAAAAAGGGCGGTTTGCACCGCCCTTTTTTGATTTCCCAGCCCAGTTTGTTGCTCAGCCAGCCTGTTTCTTCGACTTGGGCAGCGTGATGCGTGGCTTGTCGGTGCTGGATGCGCGATAGATGATCAGCAGCTTGCCCAGGTGCTGCACCGGGGCGGCGCCGAGCTCGTTGCAGATCTGCTCGAGGTATTGCTGGCGCAGTTCGCGATCGTCACCCAATACGCGGATCTTGATCAGCTGGTGGGCATCCAGGTTGACCGCGATTTCGCGGATCACCGCTTCGGTGAGACCATTGTTGCCGATCATCACGACCGGGTTGAGGCCGTGGGCGAGGCCGCGCAGGTATTGCCGCTCGACGGGCGACAGCTCGATTTTCATGATGTGTGATTCGATTACATTAAAACCTGATTTTACTCGACTTTCCCCGTTACCGGCTAACCTGCTGCCGCGGGGTCGAGGCGGGGTCTGGCAAGTATGCACGTGGCTTGTCCATTTTAGTTTTCACGCCTGAGGAATTTCGCAATGGCGCGCAGTAAATCGAGCAATGCCTGGCTCTCCGAGCACGTAAACGACCACTATGTGCATATGGCGCAGAAGGACGGCTATCGTGCCCGGGCAGCGTACAAGCTCCTGGAGATCAACGACAAGGACAAGCTGCTGAAGCCGGGCATCTGGGTGGCCGATCTTGGTGCCGCGCCGGGCAGCTGGTCGCAGGTAGCGGCACAACTGGTCGGCGAGCAGGGCCGGGTGTTTGCGCTCGATCTCCTGGAAATGGCCTTCATCCCTGGAGTGGAATTCATCCAGGGTGATTTCCGCGAGGATGCGGTGCTGGCGCAATACACGTCCTTGCTGGGTGACCGCGCGGTCGACCTTGTGATTTGCGACATGGCCCCCAATATCACAGGCAATGCGGTCACCGATCAGGCCCGCAGCATGCACCTGTGCGAGCTCGCCCTCGCGTTTGCGCAGGATCATTTGAAACCTGGCGGCCATTTTCTGGTCAAGGTATTCCAGGGCTACGGTTTCAACGAATACATGGCCGCGATGCGTGACACCTTCACCCAGGTGCAGAGCCGCAAACCCAAGGCATCGCGCGACCGCAGCTCTGAAATCTACCTGCTCGGCAAACAGAAGAAGGGTTGACCGGGTTAGAATGCTTTTGTGTCCGCGCGCTGCGCGAAGTAAGGAGTAGGCCGTGAACAATCTCGGCAAGAATATCGCGATCTGGTTGATCATCGGCCTTGTACTGATGACGGTGTTCCAGCAGATCACCGGCAAGGGCGAACCAGCGGGCCAGGTCCCCTATTCGCAGTTCATGCAGGATGTCGAGCAGGGCAGGGTGTCCGAGCTCGTGATCGAGGGCGACCTGCTGCGTGGCTATGTTATCCGCGGCAAGCGCGGTGATGGTCAGCAGTTCACCACGGTGGCGCCGTTCGACTTCCGCATGGTCGATACGCTGATCAAGCACAACGTGAAGTTCGCGTCCAAGGCTGCGGAAGAGCCCAACATGCTGATGAGCATCTTCATCAGCTGGTTCCCGATGATCCTGCTGATCGGCGTATGGATCTTCTTCATGCGGCAGATGCAGGGTGGCGGTCGTGGCGGTGCGTTCAGCTTCGGCAAGAGCCGCGCCAAGATGCTGGACGAGAGCAACAACGTCGTCACTTTTGCTGATGTGGCCGGTTGCGACGAAGCCAAGGAAGAAGTCACCGAAATCGTCGACTACCTGCGTGATCCGTCCAAGTATCAATCGCTGGGCGGCCGCATGCCGCGTGGCATCCTGATGGTGGGCTCGCCGGGTACTGGCAAGACCTTGCTGGCCAAAGCGATTGCCGGCGAAGCCAAGGTGCCGTTCTTCTCGATCTCCGGTTCGGACTTCGTCGAGATGTTCGTTGGTGTGGGCGCGGCGCGCGTGCGCGACATGTTCGAGAATGCCAAGAAGAACGCACCGTGCATCATCTTCATCGATGAAATCGATGCGGTCGGTCGCCAGCGTGGTGCCGGCCTGGGTGGTGGTAACGACGAGCGCGAGCAGACGCTGAACCAGATGCTGGTGGAGATGGATGGCTTCGAAGGTAACTCGGGCATCATCGTGATCGCCGCGACCAACCGTCCTGACGTGCTCGACCCCGCGCTGCTGCGCCCAGGCCGGTTCGATCGGCAAGTGGTGGTGCCGCTGCCGGATATCCGTGGCCGCGAGCAGATCCTCGGTGTGCACATGCGCAAGGTACCGATCTCCAACGACGTCGACGCCTCGGTGCTGGCACGCGGCACGCCAGGCATGTCCGGTGCCGACCTCGCCAACCTGGTGAACGAAGCCGCACTGTTCGCTGCGCGCCGCAACAAGCGCTTGGTCGACATGGATGACTTCGAGTCGGCCAAGGACAAGATTTACATGGGGCCGGAACGCCGCACCATGGTGATGACCGAGGACGAGCGTCGCGCCACGGCCTACCACGAGTCGGGCCACGCCGTGGTTGCCGAACTGCTGGAAGGCACGGACCCGGTACACAAGGTCACCATCATGCCGCGCGGTCGTGCGCTGGGTCTGACCTGGCAGCTGCCGGAGCGCGACAAGTTCTCGCTCTACAAGGACCAGATGCTGAACGAGATCACCATCCTGTTCGGTGGCCGTGTAGCCGAGGACCTGTTCGTTCACCGCATCTCGACGGGCGCGTCAAATGACTTCGAGCGTGCCACCCGCATGGCGCGCGACATGGTCACCCGCTATGGCATGAGCGACAAGATGGGGCCGATGGTCTACGGCGAAAACGACGGCGAGGTGTTCCTCGGCCGTTCGGTTACCACGCACAAGAATGTGTCCGAAGCGACGATGCAGCAGGTTGACGCTGAAATCCGCCGTATCATCGACGAACAGTACGCGCTGACGGAAAAGCTGCTGGAAGGCCATCGCGAGAAGGTCGAGAAGATGACCGCCGCGCTGATGGAATGGGAAACCATCGATCGCGATCAGGTGCGCGACATCATGGAAGGCCGTGATCCGCGTCCGCCCAAGTATCCGCCGCCACCGAAGGCGCCGTCCGGCAACGACAAGCCCAGTGGCGATGCCCCGACCGCGACGACCACGCCGGTGATCGAGGGCTGATTCCACCGAGTCCAACCGAGGCGGCCGCAAGGCCGCCTTTGTTTTTCCTGCAAGAGGAGAGTGCATGTACGCCTTGCAATGTGGCCGCTTCAGCCTGCCGCTCGATCGCCCGCGAATCATGGGCATCGTCAATGTCACACCCGATTCCTTCTCCGATGGTGGCCGTTACGATTCGGTTGCCAAGGCCGTGGCTCATGCCGAGCGCTTGGTGGCTGATGGCGCGGACCTGCTGGATATCGGCGGCGAGTCGACACGCCCGGGAGCCGCCCATGTCAGTGAGGATGAGGAGGTTGCGCGCGTGGTGCCGGTGCTGGCCGCATTGCAGAGTCTCAATGTGCCGCTGTCGGTGGATACCCGTCGCCCTGCGGTGATGCGGGCGGGGCTGGAGGTCGGCATCGACCTGATCAATGACGTCTCGGCGCTGGAAGGGGAGGGGGCGCTGTCGCTGGTCGCGGCCAGTGGCGCGGCGGTCTGCCTGATGCACAAGCGCGGCGAGCCGCAAACGATGCAGCACACCCCCGAGTATGCCGACGTGGTCGGCGAGGTCACTGCCTACTTGGCCAGGCGGCGTGATGCGGCGCTGAATGTCGGCATTGCCCGCGAGCGCATCGTGCTCGATCCCGGCTTTGGCTTCGGCAAGACGCTGGAACACAATGCTGCGCTGTTCCGAGCCTTGCCGGACATGATTCCGCAACTGGAATGCGCGATGCTGGTGGGCGTTTCGCGCAAGACCATGCTGGGCCAGATCACCGGTCGTCCGGTCGATGAGCGCATGCCGGCCAGCGTGGCGGCCGCCGTGGTCGCTGCTTTCGCCGGTGCGCATATTGTACGGGTGCATGACGTCAGGGAAACAAAGGATGCGCTGTCGGTGTGGTCCGCCTTAAAATAGCCGCCGAAAAACTTTCAACCGTATTTCAATCACGCTCAATTTGACAGGAGTCGCGCCGCTCATGGCTCGCAAATACTTTGGCACCGATGGTGTACGTGGTCTCGTCGGCGAGTACCCGATCACCCCCGATTTTGCGATGAAGCTGGGCTATGCTGCCGGCCGCGTGCTGGCCGCATCGGAAAAGCGGCAGAACGGTGAACATGCCGCGGTGCTGATCGGCAAGGACACCCGTGTGTCCGGCTACATGCTGGAAGCGGCGCTGCAGGCTGGCCTCAATGCCGCCGGCGTCGACGTGTTCCTCACCGGCCCGCTGCCGACGCCTGGCGTGGCCCATTTGACACGCGCATTGCGGCTGTCCGCAGGCGTGGTGATCTCTGCCTCGCACAACCCCTACTACGATAACGGGATCAAGTTCTTTGGCGCTGGTGGCAAGAAGCTCGACGACGAGGTCGAGGCGGCGATCGAGGATGCCATCGACGAGCCACAACCGTGCGTGTCGTCCAAGCACTTGGGCAAGTCGCGCCGCATGAATGACGCGGCTGGTCGCTATATCGAGTTTTGCAAGTCGACGTTCCCCAATGAATTGGACCTACGCGGCCTCAAGCTGGTGGTCGATTGCGCGCACGGCGCTACCTATCAGGTGGCACCGCAAGTGTTCCATGAGCTGGGTGCCGAGATCGTCACCATCGGCAATCAACCCAACGGCTTCAACATCAACGAGGAATGTGGCGCCACCCACGTCGATCTGCTACGCAAGACCGTGCTGGCGCAGGGTGCTGACTACGGCATTGCGCTTGACGGCGATGGTGACCGGCTGATCATGGTCGACGGCGATGGCTCGATCATCGACGGCGACATGCTGCTGTACGTGCTGGCGCGACACCGCCATTCGCGCGGCACGTTGGGCGGTGGCGTGATCGGTACGTTGATGACCAACCTTGGCGTGGAAAACGCGCTCAAGGCCCAGGGCATCGGCTTCGAGCGGGCCAAGGTTGGTGATCGCTATGTGCTGGAGCGGTTGCAGGCCAATGGCTGGCTGCTCGGTGGCGAAGGCTCCGGTCATTTGCTCAGCCTTGATCGCCATACCACCGGCGACGGCATCGTTTCCGCATTGCAGGTGCTGGAGGCGGTGATCGAGCAGGGTAGCAGCCTGTCGGCGCAGTCCGATTCACTTGCGCTATCGACCCAGGTGTTGAAGAACGTGCGTATCGCCAAGGGTTTCGACTTCAAGGCCTCCGGCGCGATTGCCGATTCGGTGACGCAGGCCGAAGGCGCGATGGGCAACGATGGCCGGGTACTGCTGCGGCCGTCCGGCACCGAGCCGGTAATCCGGGTGATGGTCGAGCACGTCGATGCCGGCGTGGCCCAGCAGTGGGCCGATCGCATTGCCGGTGTGGTCACCAGCGAAGCCAGTGCTGATTGACGAGAGCCCGCTCCAATGAAAAACGCCGCGATTGCGGCGTTTTTTAGGTTGCAGTTCAGTGCCGTTCCAGCCAGCCCAGGACTTCGGCTGGCGTCGGCACATGGCCGTAGCTGACGATATTGCCGTCGATGGCGAACTCCGGCGGGGCTGTACAGTGAACCGGAGTGAAGTCGCGCACGGTTTCCAGCTGGAAATCGGCACCGGCGGCTTTCAGCGTCTGGCGGACGACCACTTCGGCGCTGTGGCAGAGGGCGCTATTGGGCCCATACAAAGTGACGCGCATGATGTGCTCCTGCTGGTGATTCGACATCATGGCACCCGGTGCGGGTGTCGCTGAATACCATATGCCTTGGGCCGGGCGAGCGCACCTTTGGCCGACGAGTGCGCATGAAAAAGGCGGCCCCGCAGGGCCGCCTTGCCGGCAGGCGATCATCAATCAGCCGAACTTGCCGGTGATGTAGTCTTCGGTTGCCTTCTTCTGCGGCGTGGTGAAGATGCTGTCGGTCTCGCCGACTTCGATCAGCTCGCCCAGGTACATGTAGGCGGTGTAGTCGGAGACCCGTGCCGCCTGCTGCATGTTGTGGGTGACGATGGCGATGGTGTAGTCCTGCTTGAGCTCGTGCACCAGCTCCTCGATGTGCGCCGTGGAGATCGGATCGAGCGCGGAGGTCGGTTCATCGAGCAGCAGCACTTCCGGCTTCACCGCTACCGCGCGGGCGATGCACAGCCGTTGCTGCTGGCCGCCGGAGAGGCCGAGGCCGGACTGCTTCAGCTTGTCCTTCGCCTCGTTCCACAGCGCGGCCTTCTGCAGTGCCCATTCCACGCGGTCGTCCATTTCCGACTTCGACAGCGATTCGTACAGCTTCACGCCGAAGGCGATGTTGTCGTAGATCGACATGGGGAACGGCGTCGGCTTCTGGAACACCATGCCGACCTTGGCGCGCAGCATGTTGAGGTCGACATCGCTGTCGAGCAGGTTCTTGCCGTTCATGACGATCTGGCCCTCGGCGCGCAGCTTGGGGTAGAGGCCGTACATGCGGTTGAAGGTGCGCAGCAGCGTGGATTTGCCGCAGCCCGACGGGCCGATGAAAGCGGTGACCTTGCCTTCGTAGATGTCGAGGTTGATGTTCTTCAGCGCGTGGAAGTTGCCGTAGTAGAAGTCGAGTTTCTTGACGGCCAGTTTGGGATTGAGTGCGGTCATGATGTTCTCTTGATGTCGTAGGATCCGTGGCCGCTTAGTTCTGCGACGGGTTGCGCACCAGGGCGCGGGCGACGATGTTGATGCCGAGCACGAACACGCCGATCAGCAGCGAGCCGCCCCACGCGAGGGCGTGCCAGTCTTCGTACGGGCTCATCGCGTACTGGAAGATCACCACCGGCAGGTTGGCCATCGGCTGGTTCATGTTCGAGTAGAACTGGTTGTTCAGCGCGGTGAACAGCAGCGGCGCTGTTTCGCCGAGGATACGGGCAACGGCCAGCAGTACGCCGGTTACCACGCCAGCCTTGGCCGCGCGCAGGCTGACCGACAGCACCATCTTCCACTGCGGCGCACCTAGTGCGTAGGCCGCTTCGCGCATGCTGTTGGGCACGAGCTTGAGCATGTTCTCCGTCGTGCGCACCACCACCGGGATCACCAGCAGCGACAGTGCCAGCGCGCCGGCCCAGCCGGAGAAGTGGCCAACGTGGCGCACGTACACCTCGTAGACGAACAGGCCGATGACGATGGATGGGGCGGACAGCAGGATGTCGTTGATGAAGCGCGTGGCCGGCGCCAGCCAGCCCTTGTGGCCAAACTCGGCGAGGTAGGTGCCGGCCAGGATGCCGATCGGCGTGCCGATCAGCGTGCCGGTGCCGGCCATGGCCAGGCTGCCGATGATGGCGTTGGCAAGGCCGCCCGGGCTGCCCGGAGCGGGCGTGGCCTGGGTGAACATGGCGATGGTGATGCCGCCCAAGCCGTTCTTGAGCAGTGTGTAGAGGATCCATATCAGCCAGAACAGGCCGAAAGCCATGGCGGCGAGCGACAGAGCAAGGCTGATGCTGTTGATCAGTCTGCGGCGAAAGTAGAGGTTCATGGTCGTAGCCGTCCCGGATTAGCTGTGAGCGCCTTCGCTCTTCTGCAGGCGCAGCAGCAGCAGCTTGGAGAGCGAGAGCACGATGAAGGTGATCACGAACAGCAACAAGCCGAGCTCGATCAGCGAGGCGGTATGCGCTTCGGTGGTGGCCTCGGTGAACTCGTTGGCCAGCGTCGCGGCGATCGAGGTGGCCGGATCGAACAGCGAGGAGATGCTGCTGTGTGCATTGCCGATGACGAAGGTCACCGCCATGGTTTCGCCCAGCGCGCGGCCCAGGCCCAGCATCACGCCACCGATCACGCCGTTCTTGGTGTAGGGCAGGACCACGTTCCACACCACCTCCCAGGTGGTGCAGCCCAGGCCGTAGGCCGATTCCTTCAGCATCGCGGGTACCACTTCGAACACATCGCGCATTACCGAGGCGATGAAGGGGATGACCATGATCGACAGGATGAGGCCGGCAGTGAACAGGCCGATCCCCATCGGGGGGCCGCCGAACAGCGTGCCGAGCACGGGCACGCCGTCGGTGAGCTGCTGCAGCCACGGCTGAACGTTGTCGGCAAACCAGGGGGCGAACACGAACAGGCCCCACATGCCGTAGATGATCGACGGCACGCCAGCCAGCAGCTCGATCGCCATGCCCAGCGGGCGGCGCAGCCATACCGGCGAGAGCTCGGTCAGGAAGATGGCGATGCCGAAGCTGACCGGTACGCCGATCAGCAGGGCGATGAACGAGGACAGCAGCGTACCGACGATGGAGTTCCAGCCGCCGAACTGCTCGGTCACCGGGTTCCATTCGCTACTGGTGATGAAGCCAAAGCCGAAGGACTGCAGCGCAGGCAGTGCGCCATGCAGCAACGACAGGATGATGCCGGCCAGCAAGGCCAGCACCAGGAATGCAAAGAACTGCGTCGAACCGCGGAACAGGCGATCCTGCATCAACTGCTTCTTCAGGCGCTGTTCTTGTGATTGTGGGGAAGTCATTCACGTCTCCGGGCGTGAACACAACAGGAGCCGCATGGGCTCCTGTTGCTGGATGAGCCGGTCTTGGGCAAGGCCGGCATGCTGCGTATTACTTCCAGACCGGGCTGTTGTCGGCGCCGGTGATCTGCTTCCACGAGCTGCGGATGGTGTCCTTGACCGCGGCCGGCATCGGCACGTAATCCAGTTCCAGCGAGGTGTTGTCGCCATCCTTGTAGGCCCAGTCGAAGAACTTCAGCACTTCGGTGGCCTGCGCTGGCTTTTCCTGCTTCTTGTGCATCAGGATGAAGGTGGCGCCGGTGATAGGCCAGGCTTGCGCGCCCGACTGGTCGGTCAGCACCACGGCAAAGCCGGGGGTGCCGTTCCAGTCGGCCGAAGCGGCAGCGGCCTTGAAGGTGGTGTCGTCCGGGTTCACGAAGCTGCCAGCCTTGTTCTGCAGCTGGGTGTGGGCCATCTTGTTCTTCTTGGCATAGGCGTATTCCACGTAACCGATGGCACCCTTGATGCGGCTCACGTACTGGGCCACGCCTTCGTTACCCTTGCCACCCACGCCCTTGGGCCATTGCACCGAGGCTTCATTGCCGACCTTGGTCTTCCACTCCGGCGAGACCTTGGACAGGTAGTTGGTGAAGATCCAGGTGGTGCCCGAGCCGTCGGCGCGGTGGACCACGGTGATGTTCTGTTCCGGCAGCTTCACACCCGGGTTCAGCTTGGCGATGGCCGCGTCGTTCCACTTGGTGATCTTGCCGAGGAAGATGTCGGCGAGCAGGGTTGGGGTCAGCTTGACCTGGCCGGCGGTGATGCCCGGGACGTTGATGACCGGCACCACGCCGCCCATCACGGTCGGGAATTGCACGAGGCCGGCAGCATTGAGCTTGTCGGCGGTCATCGGGGCATCGGATGCGCCGAAGTCGACGGTCTTGGCCTGGATCTGCTTGATGCCGCCGCCCGAACCGATCGATTGGTAGTTCAGACCGCTGCCGGACTTGGCCTTGTATTGCTCAGCCCACTTTGCATAAAGCGGGTACGGGAAACTCGCACCGGCGCCGGTGATGTCAGCAGCGTTAGCATGGGCAATGAACAGGCCGGCAGAAACGCCGAGGGTCACGAGCACTTTGCGTGCGAACGTCATGGTGAAGTCTCCTGGTTGGTCGGGTCTTGATGACACGCTGCCGCATGCTAGCCATGGTGTGTTTCCGAAATATTACAAGTGATCGTTTTTGCAACCGGTCTGCAATCTATCGGCCGCCGGACGGGCCTGGTCCGGTTTGACGGAGGAAGAAGCGTGGGCCTAGAATCGACAGCTTTTGCGAAACGGACAGCAGTGCGCATGCCCAGGCAGCAAGTCATCGGCAACTGGAAGATGCATGGCAGCGTCGGGCAGATACGCTCGGTGTTGCGAGAGCTGTTACGAGCCGGGCTCGGTTCCAATGTCGCGTTGTGCGTGCCTTATCCGTATCTGGCGCTGGCCAAGTCCTTGTTGACCGAGGCCGAGTCACCGGTACAGCTGGGCGCGCAGGATGTCTGCGAGTACCACATCGGTGCGTATACCGGTGAGGTGTCGGCAGGCATGCTGGCCGACGTCGGCTGCGAGATGGTGATCGTCGGTCATTCGGAGCGGCGGCGCTACTTTGGCGAAACCAGCGAGATGGCGGCGCGCAAGGTAAGGGCCACGCTCGATGGTGGGCTGTTCCCAGTCTATTGCGTCGGCGAAACGCTGGAGCAGCGGCAGAGCGGTGTCGCGCGCGACATCATTGCAGAGGAATTACAGGTGCTCGCCGGCGTGCCGACGAGCTTGTACGCGGTGGCTTACGAGCCGTCGTGGGCGGTCGGGACCGGGGTGGTGGCCACGCCGGACCAGATCGCTGAAATGCATGCCTTCATCAAGGACACGCTCGATGCGCGGACCCGTGTGTTGTACGGCGGAAGCGTGAAGGGTGACAACGCCGGTCATGTGCTGGCGGTGGACGGGGTGGATGGCGTGCTGGTCGGTGGTGCGGCACTGTCGGCCACCGAGTTTCTGGATATCTGTCGCGAGGCGCAGTAAGCGTCTGCGGCATTGCAAAAAACCCCTATCGGCGCTAGAATGCGCGCCAATCTGAAGAAGCGATAGATGGATAATCTCGTTCACACTCTGGTCCTGATCGTCAACGTTGTCGCCGCATTTGCGGTGATCGTGCTGGTGTTGTTGCAGCACGGCAAAGGTGCTGACATGGGGGCCGCTTTCGGTAGTGGTTCCGCAGGTAGTCTGTTCGGTTCCTCTGGTTCGGCCAATTTTCTGAGTCGCTCGACCGCCGTGTGTGCCACGGTGTTCTTTGTGACTTGCCTCGTGCTGGTGTTTGTCACTTCCCCGTCCGGCAAATCCTCGGCCGGTGCGATGGAAGGGTTCAAGCCGACAGCGGCGGCGCCCAGCGCTTCGGCGCCGGCCCAGATCCCCGAGTGAGTTTCGCTCCGCTTTTTTGATTGCTGCTTGAAGCCGACATGGTGAAATTGGTAGACACGCTATCTTGAGGGGGTAGTGGCTGCGGCCGTGTGAGTTCGAGTCTCACTGTCGGCACCATACATCAATAAAAACGCCGGGTCCTCCCGGCGTTTTTACGATCCATAACCATAACAATAACTTTCAGTAGTTTTCCTGTTCTTGTCATAGATCTGATCGGGGATCCGAATGCTGCAGAACTATTTCCCCATACTGTTGTTCCTGGTGGTGGGTGTGCTGGTGGGTGTTGCGCCCATGTTGCTCGGTTGGGGCGTGGGCAAGGTGCTGGGCACCGTTAAGCCCGATCCGGCCAAGCTGTCCCCGTACGAGTGCGGCTTCGAAGCCTTCGAAGACGCGCGCATGCAGTTCGACGTGCGTTACTACCTCGTTGCCATCCTCTTCATTCTGTTCGATCTCGAAGTGGCCTTCCTCGTGCCCTGGGCCGTGGTGCTCGATGAAATCGGCATGTTCGGCTTCGTGTCCATGATGATTTTCCTCGCGGTGCTCGTGGTCGGCTTCGTATACGAGTGGATGAAAGGCGCCTTGGAGTGGGAATGATGGAAGCTCAAAGCCTCGAAAAAGGATTTATCACCACCACGGTCGATACCGTGGTGAACTGGACCCGGACCGGTTCGCTGTGGCCGATGACCTTTGGTCTCGCCTGTTGCGCGGTCGAGATGATGCAGGCCGGTGCGGCCCGCTATGACCTCGACCGTTTCGGCATCGTGTTCCGTCCCTCGCCGCGCCAGTCCGACCTGATGATCGTGGCCGGCACGCTGTGCAACAAGATGGCGCCGGCGCTGCGCAAGGTCTACGACCAGATGCCCGAGCCGCGCTGGGTGCTCTCGATGGGTTCCTGTGCCAACGGCGGCGGCTATTACCACTATTCGTACTCCGTCGTGCGTGGCTGCGATCGCATCGTCCCGGTCGACGTCTACGTCCCGGGCTGCCCGCCGACCGCCGAAGCGCTGCTCTACGGCCTGATCCAGCTGCAGAACAAGATCAAGCGCACCAACACCATCGCCCGCAGCAAGCAGATTGCCGCGGCACAGGCATGAGGGCCGGACGATGACCATGACCCTCAACGCCCTCGTCGATGCATTGAACGCCAAGCTGGGCGAGGCCGCTTTGTCCAGTCTCAAGGTCGAGCTCGACGAAGTGACCATCGAAGTGCCGGCCGGCCAGTGGGCCGCCGTGTCGCTCAAGTTGCGTGACGAATTCAAGTTCGAAGGCTGTCTCGATGTCTGTGGCGTCGACTACAGCGCCTACAAGGACAGCGTGTGGGAAGGCAGCCGCTTCGCCGCCGTCTACCACCTGATTTCCTACGCACACAACGTGCGCCTGCGCGTGCGCGTGTTCGCCACCGACGACGATTTCCCGGTCATTCCCTCGGTGGTCGACGTGTGGAGCGGCACCAACTGGTTCGAGCGCGAGGCGTTCGACCTCTACGGCATCGTGTTCGAAGGCCATCCGGACTTGCGTCGTATCCTCACCGACTATGGCTTCGTCGGTCACCCGTTCCGCAAGGACTTCCCGCTGTCGGGCTATGTCGAGATGCGCTACGACCCCGAGCAGGCCCGCGTGATCTACCAACCCGTCACCATCGAACCGCGCGAAATCACCCCGCGCATCATTCGCGAGGAGAGCTACGGTGACCGCTGAAATCCGTAACTACACGCTGAACTTCGGCCCGCAACACCCGGCCGCGCACGGCGTGCTGCGTCTGGTGCTCGAGCTTGACGGCGAAGTCGTCGAGCGCGCCGATCCGCACATCGGCCTGCTGCATCGCGCCACCGAGAAGCTGGCCGAATCCAAGACCTTCATTCAGTCGCTGCCGTACATGGATCGTCTCGACTACGTGTCGATGATGTCCAACGAGCACGCCTACGTGATGGCAATCGAAAAGCTCGCCGGCATCGAAGTGCCGATCCGTGCGCAATACATCCGCGTGATGTTCGACGAGATCACCCGCATCCTGAACCACCTGATGTGGATCGGTGCGCACGGCCTCGATTGCGGCGCGATGACCATTTTCCTCTACGCGTTCCGCGAACGCGAAGACCTGATGGATTGCTACGAGGCCGTATCGGGCGCGCGCATGCACGCGGCCTACTACCGTCCGGGTGGTGTGTACCGCGATCTGCCGGAGCAGATGCCACAGTATCAGGCATCGAAGGTGCGCAACGAAGCGGCGATCAAGCGGCTGAACAGCAACCGTGAAGGCTCGCTGCTCGACTTCATCGAAGATTTCACCAAGCGCTTCCCAACCTATGTCGACGAGTACGAAACGCTGCTTACCGACAACCGTATCTGGAAGCAGCGTACCGTTGGCATCGGCGTGCTCACGCCCGAGCGTGCGATGAATCTGGGCCTGACCGGCCCGATGCTGCGCGGCTCCGGCATTGCCTGGGATCTGCGCAAGAAGCAGCCGTACGAAGTGTACGACAAGCTCGACTTCGACATCCCGGTTGGCAAGAACGGTGATTGCTACGACCGCTACCTTGTCCGCGTCGAAGAAATGCGCCAGTCCAACCGCATCATCAAGCAGTGCGTGCAGTGGCTGCGTGCGAACCCGGGCCCGGTGATCGTCGACAACCACAAGATCGCGCCGCCGTCGCGCCTGGACATGAAGTCCAACATGGAAGAGCTGATCCACCACTTCAAGCTCTTCACCGAAGGCATGCATGTGCCCGAAGGCGAGGCCTACGCTGCCGTCGAGCATCCGAAGGGCGAGTTCGGCATCTACATGGTGTCGGACGGTGCCAACAAGCCTTACCGCCTGAAGATCCGCGCCCCCGGTTTCGCGCATCTGGCCGCCCTCGATGAGATGGCGCGTGGCCACATGTTGTCGGACGTGGTCGCCATCATCGGCACGCAGGACATCGTATTTGGGGAGATCGACCGCTAATGGTTACCAGCAATCAGGCACCAACGCTGAGTGCCGAATCGCAGGCAAAGATCGATCGCGAGTTGGCCAAGTACCCGGCCGATCAGCGTCGTTCTGCGCTGATGAGCGCGCTACGCATCGCCCAGGTCGAGCATCGCTGGTTGTCGAACGAGCTGATCGCCGTGGTTGCCGACTATGTCGGCGTGCCGCCGATCGCCGCGATGGAAGTCGCAACGTTCTACAACATGTTCGATCGTGCGCCGGTGGGTCGTCACAAGATCACCGTCTGTACCAATCTGCCCTGTGCGCTGTCCGGCGGTTATCAGGCGGCTGATCACCTGAAGCACAAGCTCGGGATCGGCTTCAACGAAACCACGGCAGATGGCAAGTTCACGCTGAAGGAAGGCGAGTGCATGGGCGCCTGTGGCTATGCGCCGGTCTTGCTGGTGAACAACCACAGCATGTGCAATCACATGACGCCTGACGCGATCGACAAGAAACTGGCGGAGCTCGAATAACATGACCGTATACGTGAAGGGCGTCGTGTTCGAGGGCGTCGATTTCGATGATCCGAACAGCTGGAAGATCGACGCATACATGCAGCGTGGCGGTTATGCCGCGCTGAAGAAGATCCTGCAGGAAGGCATCACCCAGGACCAGATCATTGCCGAGATGAAGACCTCGGCGCTGCGCGGCCGCGGCGGTGCGGGTTTCCCCACCGGCCTCAAGTGGTCGTTCATGCCCCGGAGCTTCCCGGGCCAAAAATATCTGGTGTGCAACACCGACGAGGGTGAGCCGGGGACCTTCAAGGATCTCGACATCATCGTCAACAATCCGCACGCGTTGATCGAAGGCATGATCATCGGCGGGTTCGCGATGGGCATCTCGGTCGGTTACAACTACATCCATGGCGAAGTGTTCGAGGCCTATGAGCGCTTCGAAGCCGCGCTGGAAGAGGCGCGTGCCGCCGGCTTCCTCGGCGACCATATCCTCGGCACCGATTTCTCGTTCCAGCTGCATGGTCACCACGGTTACGGTGCCTACATCTGCGGCGAGGAAACCGCGCTGCTGGAATCGCTGGAAGGCAAGAAGGGCCAGCCCCGCTTCAAGCCACCGTTCCCGGCGAGCTACGGCCTTTACGGCAAGCCGACCACCATCAACAACACCGAGACGTTCGCCTCGGTGCCGTACATCATCCGCGAGGGTGGGCAGAAGTTCCTCGAACTCGGCAAGCCCAACAACGGCGGCACCAAGCTGTTCTCGGTCTCCGGCCACGTGAATCGGCCCGGGAATTACGAGATTCCGCTCGGCACGCCGTTCTCGGAACTGCTCGAGATGTGCGGCGGCATGCGCGGCGGCAAGAAGCTGAAGGCGGTGATCCCGGGCGGCTCGTCCGCCCCGGTGCTACCGGCCGACATCATGATGCAATGCACGATGGACTATGACTCCATCGCCAAGGCGGGCTCCATGCTCGGCTCGGGCGCCGTGATCGTGATGGATGAGACCACCTGCATGGTGAAGGCGCTGGAGCGCCTGTCCTACTTCTACTTCGAGGAGTCGTGCGGCCAGTGCACGCCGTGCCGCGAAGGGACAGGCTGGCTCTACCGCGTCGTGCATCGCATCGAGCACGGCCAGGGGCGCCCGGAAGATCTCGACCTGTTGCTCTCTGTCGGCGCCAATATCGCCGGCCGCACCATCTGTGCGCTGGGCGACGCTGCGGTCATGCCGGTCCAGGGGATGCTCAAGCATTTCCGTGCCGAATTCGAACACCACATCGAACACAAGAATTGCGTCGCGCCGGGCTACTGAGCCCGTTTTGACGCAGCAGTGTTCGTTGCAGACTTTGTGATTGGGATCGAATCGATATGCTCGAAATCGAAATCGACGGTAAGAAACTGACAGTGCCGGGCGGCAGCACGGTGATGGACGCAGCGCATTCCATTGGCGTCCACATCCCGCATTTCTGCTACCACAAGAAGCTGTCGATCGCGGCCAACTGCCGCATGTGTCTGGTACAGGTGGAAAAGGCGCCCAAGCCGTTGCCGGCCTGTGCCACACCGGTGACCGACGGCATGAAGGTCCACACCCACTCCGACATGGCCGTGACGGCGCAGAAGGGGGTGATGGAGTTCCTGCTGATCAACCACCCGCTGGATTGCCCGATCTGCGACCAGGGCGGCGAATGCCAACTGCAGGATCTGGCCGTGGGCTACGGCGCTTCGTCCTCGCGCTACGAGGAAGAGAAGCGCGTGGTGCCGAACAAGAACCTCGGCCCGCTGATCTCCACCGATATGACGCGCTGCATCCACTGCAGCCGTTGCGTGCGCTTCACCGAGGAAATCGCCGGTTACCAGGAGCTCGGCATGCCGGGTCGTGGTGAGCACACCGAGGTGATGACCTTTATCGGCAAGACCGTCGATTCGGAAATCTCCGGCAACGTGATCGACCTGTGCCCGGTCGGCGCGCTGACCAGCAAGCCGTTCCGTTACAGTGCCCGCAGCTGGGAGCTGTCGCGTCGCAAGTCGGTCAGCCCGCATGATGGCCTCGGCGCCAATCTGGTGGTTCAGGTCAAGGACCACAAGGTCAAGCGCGTGCTGCCGCTGGAAAACGAAGCGATCAACGAATGCTGGATCGCCGACCGCGACCGCTTCAGCTACGAAGCGCTGAATTCGGAAGAACGCCTCACCAAGCCGCTGATCAAGCAGGGTGGTGTGTGGCAGGAAGCCGACTGGCAGACCGCGCTCGAATACGTCGCTAATGGCTTGAAGGATGTGGTGGCCAATCATGGCGCGGACAGCATCGCCGCCGTCGCCACCGAGCAGGCCACTGTCGAAGAGCTGTACCTGCTCAAGCAATTGTTTGCCGGCCTTGGCAGTCAGAATGTCGAGACCCGCCTGCGTGCCGCCGACTTCGGCCTCAAGACCCAGGGTGCAACCTGGCTCGGCCAGTCCATCGTCGATTTCGCCGGCAGCGATGCTGTGCTGGTAGTCGGTTCGACACTGCGCAAGGAACAACCGCTGATCGCGCAACGGCTGCGCCAGGCGGCGAAGAAAGGCGCCAAGCTCGCCATCGTCAATCCGCACAGCGACGATCTGCTGACCGCCGTGTCGGGTGAACTCGTCGTCCGCCCGGATCAGCTGGTCGAAGGCTTGCTGGCCGTGATCAAGGCGGTCAGCGACGCGCGTGGCGTTGCTGCTCCGGCCCAGATCGACCTCGCCGGTGTGGAAGTGACCGATGCGGCGCGCGCTGTCGCCGCGGTGTTCGAGGGCAAGGAAAAGACCAGCATCGCCTTGGGCAACCTTGCGCAGCAGAACCCGCGCTATGGCGAGCTCTATGCCGCTGCCGCTGCGCTGGCTGAACTGGTCGGCGCCAAGCTGGGCGTGTTCGCCACCGCCGCCAACTCGGTCGGTGCGCAACTGGTCGGTGCCACCGGTGCCGGCAACGTGTTTGCCCAGCCGAAGAAGGCCTACGTGCTGCTGAACACCGAAGTCGAGTTCGATACCGCCAACGGTGCCGAAGCGCTCGCCGCCGTGCAGCAGGCCGACATGGTCGTCGCACTGTCGAGCTTCGGCAGCTGCGCGCTGGAGCACGCCGATGTGATCCTGCCGGTGTCGCCGTTCTCGGAAACCTCGGGCACCTTCGTCAATGCCGAAGGCAAGCCGCAAAGCTTCAATGGCGTGGTGCGCCCGCTCGGCGAAACCCGTCCGGCCTGGAAGGTGTTCCGCGTGCTGGGCAACTTGTTGGGCCTGGAGAACTTTGGCTTCAACAGCTCCGAAGAAGTGCGCGATCTGGCGCTGGCCGGTGATTTCGCCGCCAAGCTGGGCAACGCGCTGGCCGCACCGGTTGCGGTCAAGGCCCAAGCCGCCAGCGGCGTGGTCCGTCTCGGCGAAGTGCCGATCTACCAGCTCGACATGCTGACCCGCCGTGCTCCGGCGCTGCAGGCCACGGTCGATGCCCAGGCTGCAACCCAGCTGAAGGCGAATGCTGCGACCCTCGCCAAGCTCGGTCTTGCCGTCGGCAGCAACGCCCAGGTGAAGCAGGGCGCTGGCGTGGCCACGCTCGCGGTGGCGCTCGACGATGGTCTGGTCGATGACGTGGTGCGCGTGGCAGCCAACCTGCCGGCGACCCGTGCTCTTGGCGCGCTGACCGCGGCCATCGAAGTGACCCAGGCATAAGGACGAGATCACGATGGAACTGTTGCAAAACCTCCTCGGCGTCGAACTCGCCACTGTGGTCTGGACGCTGCTGAAGATCGTCTGCATCGTCGCGCCGCTGATGGGTGGCGTCGCCTACATGACGTACTTCGAGCGCAAGGTG
Source organism: Chitinolyticbacter meiyuanensis (assembly GCF_008033135.1). Lineage (NCBI taxonomy): Bacteria > Pseudomonadati > Pseudomonadota > Betaproteobacteria > Neisseriales > Chitinibacteraceae > Chitinolyticbacter > Chitinolyticbacter meiyuanensis. The sequence continues at coordinate 3,644,493 of NZ_CP041335.1, read as the reverse complement.
ATCGGCTACATGCAGATCCGGATCGGCCCCAACCGCGTTGGCCCGTTCGGCCTGCTGCAGCCGGTGGCCGACGGCGTGAAGCTGCTGCTCAAGGAAATCATCGCGCCGTCCGCCGCCAGCAAGGGCTTGTACTTCCTGGCGCCGGTCTGGGTACTGGTGCCGGCGCTGGCCGCTTGGGCCGTGGTGCCGTTCTACCCGGGCTTCGTGCTGGCCGATGTCAACGTGGGCCTCTTGTACGTGATGGCCATCACCTCGATGGGCGTGTACGGCGTGATCCTGGCCGGCTGGGCGTCCAACTCCAAGTACGCCTTCCTCGGCGCGATGCGTGCCGCAGCGCAGGTGATCTCGTACGAACTGGCGATGGGTTTCGCGCTGATCGGTGTGATCATGGTCAGCGGTTCGCTCAATCTTACCGAGATCGTGAACCAGCAAGGGCAGGGCATCGGCGGCGGTTCTATCGTCAGCTGGAACATGATTCCGCTGTTGCCGCTGTTCGTCGTCTACTTCATCGCCGGCGTGGCCGAAACCAACCGTGCCCCGTTCGATGTGACCGAAGGCGAATCGGAAATCGTTGCCGGCCACATGGTCGAATACTCGGGCATGAGCTTCGCGCTGTTCTTCCTTGCCGAATACGCGAACATGATCCTGATCGCAGCGCTCTCCTCGGTGATGTTCCTGGGTGGCTGGCTGTCGCCGTTCCCGGCGAGCTGGGGCATTCTGGGCGCGCCGAGCTTTCTGTGGTGGGTGCTCAAGGTCGCCTTCATGCTGTTCCTCTTCCTGTGGTTCCGCGCCACCTTCCCGCGCTATCGCTACGACCAGCTGATGCGCCTGGGCTGGAAGATTTTCATCCCCGTGACACTGGTGTGGATCATCGTGGTCGGTGCGTGGATGCAGACCCCGCTGTCGATCTGGAAGTAAGGAAAGAGCCATGGAAAGAATCAATCACTTCTTCAAGACCTTCCTGCTCGTCGAGCTGGTCAAGGGCCTGATGCTGACCGGGCGCCACTTCTTCCAGCGCAAGATCACCGTGCAGTTCCCGGAAGAAAAGACGCCGATGAGCCCGCGTTTCCGCGGCCTGCACGCCCAGCGTCGCTACGCCAACGGCGAAGAACGCTGCATTGCCTGCAAGCTGTGCGAGGCGGTGTGCCCGGCGATGGCGATCACCATCGAATCGGAGCAACGCCCGGACGACAACACCCGTCGCACCACGCGCTACGACATCGATCTGACCAAGTGCATCTTCTGCGGTTTCTGCGAGGAAGCCTGTCCGGTCGATGCCATCGTCGAGACGCACATCCTCGAATACCACGGCGAGAAGCGCGGCGATCTCTACTACACCAAGCCCATGCTGCTCGCCGTCGGCGACAAGTATGAAGCCGAGATCGCGGCACGCAAGGCGGCCGACGCCAAGTACCGCTAAGCACAGGAATCCGTCATGACCGAAGTCCTTTTCTACGTGTTCAGCGCCGTGCTGTTGATCGCCGGCCTGATGGTGATCACCGCCAAGAACCCGGTGCACGCCGCGCTTTACCTCGTGCTGTCGTTTTTCACTGGTGCCATGTTGTGGATGCTGATGCAGGCCGAGTTCCTCGCGGTGTCGCTGGTCGTCGTCTATGTCGGCGCAGTGATGGTGCTGTTCCTCTTCGTGGTGATGATGCTGGACATCAACTTCGAGGAGCTGCGCAAGGGTTTCTGGAAGTTCGTGCCGCTCGCGTCGGTGGTCGCCGCCATCATGGCAGTGGAGATGGTGCTGATCCTGACGCACCCGGCCGCTGGCCTCAAGGCCGTGACCATTGCCGAGCGCGCGCCGGACTACAACAACGTGCGCGACCTCGGGGTGCAGATCTACACCACCTACTTCCTGCCGTTCCAGCTCGCCGCTTTCCTGTTGCTGGTGGGCATGATCGCCGCGATCGCGCTGACGCTGCGTAAGCGCAAGAACACCAAGTTCCAGAATCCGGGCCAGCAGGTCAAGGTGAAGCGCAACGACCGCCTGCGCATCGTCAAGGTGGACAGCGAACCCAAGCCAACCTTCGAAGCGCCCAAGCCGGCGGCCGAAGGGCAGGGCGAAGGTCAGGCCTAAGGCGCTCAGGGAGAATTAGACGTGCTCACACTCGAACATTACCTGGTGCTGGCGGCGATCCTGTTTGCGATCTCCGTGTTCGGCATCTTCATGAACCGCAAGAACCTGATCGTGCTGCTGATGGCGATCGAGCTGATGCTGCTTGCGGTCAACATGAACTTCATCGCGTTCTCGCAGTTCCTTGGCGACTCCGCAGGCCAGATCTTCGTGTTCTTCATCCTCACGGTGGCGGCGGCCGAATCGGCCATCGGCCTCGCGATCCTGGTCGTGCTGTTCCGTAACCTGCGCTCGATCAACGTCGAAGACCTCGATCACCTCAAGGGTTAACCGGAAAACTACGGGTCACAACAATGGACATGAAAACAATCTACCTGCTGATTCCGCTTGCGCCCTTGTTCGGAGCCATACTCGCCGGCCTCTTTGGCTGGGCGATCGGCCGCCGTGCTGCGCACTGCGTCACCATCGGCGGCGTGGCGGTCTCGTTTGCGCTTTCCGCCTACGTGCTCAATCACATGCTGTCGGGTGGCGAGGCCTACAACGGCACCGTCTACACCTGGCTGTCGATCAATGGCGTGGACTTCAACGTCGGCTTCCTCGTCGATACGCTGACCGCGATGATGATGTGCGTGGTGACCTTTGTGTCGCTGATGGTGCACGTCTACACCATTGGCTACATGCACGAGGACCCAGGCTACCAGCGCTTCTTCAGCTACATCTCGCTGTTCACCTTCTCCATGCTGATGCTGGTGATGGCGAACAACTTCGTGCAGCTGTTCTTCGGCTGGGAAGCGGTGGGCCTGGTGTCCTACCTGCTGATCGGCTTCTGGTTCAAGCGCCCGACCGCGACCTTTGCCAACCTCAAGGCGTTCCTGGTCAACCGGGTTGGCGACTTCGGCTTCCTGTTGGGCATCGGCCTCGTGCTGGCCTACTTCGGTAGCCTCGATTACGCCGAGGTGTTCGCCAAGGCACCGATGCTGAAGGACACCACCATCACGCTGTGGACTGGCCATACCTGGTCGCTGATGGCCGTGACCTGCATCCTGCTGTTCGTTGGCGCGATGGGCAAGTCGGCCCAGTTCCCGCTGCACGTGTGGCTGCCGGATTCGATGGAAGGCCCGACCCCGATCTCCGCGCTGATCCATGCGGCGACCATGGTCACCGCCGGCATCTTCATGGTGGCGCGCATGTCGCCGATGTTCGAGCTGTCCGATACCGCGCTGAACTTCGTGCTGGTGATCGGCTCGATCACCGCGCTGTTCATGGGCTTCCTCGGCATCATCCAGAACGATATCAAGCGCGTGGTGGCGTACTCGACGCTGTCGCAGCTTGGCTATATGACGGTGGCACTCGGCGTCTCGGCCTACTCGGTCGCCGCGTTCCATCTGATGACCCATGCGTTCTTCAAGGCGCTGCTGTTCCTTGCGGCCGGTTCGGTGATCATGGGCATGCACCACGACCAGGACATCCGCAACATGGGCGGCCTGCGCAAGTACATGCCGATCACCTGGATCACCTCGCTGATCGGGTCGCTGGCGCTGATTGGCACGCCGTTCCTGTCGGGCTTCTATTCCAAGGACTCGATTATCGAGGCGGTGGAATTCTCGACGCTGCCGGGGGCTCACTTCGCACACTTCGCGGTGTTGGCTGGTGTATTCGTCACCGCGTTCTACTCCTTCCGCATGTACTTCCTGGTGTTCCACGGCAAGGAACGCTGGATGGAGGCCAAGCACGGCCACGATCATCACCACGATGACCATGGCGACGACCATCATCATGGCCTGGGCCCGAACGACAAGCCGCACGAAAGCCCGTGGGTGGTGACGCTGCCGCTGGTGCTGCTGGCCATCCCGTCGGTGGTGATCGGCTACATCGCGATCGAGCCGATGCTGTACGGCGGCTTCTTCGACGGCGTGATCTACGTGAACCACGAAGCACATCGCGCGATGGAGATGATGAAGGAAGAGTTCCACGGCCCGGTCGGCATGGTGACGCACGCGCTCAAGACGCTGCCGCTGTATCTCGCTATCGCTGGCGTGGTGGCTGCCTACGTGTTCTACATGAAGGTGCCTGCAATCCCGGCAGCCCTCGACCGCTTCTTCAGCAAGATCGGCATCAAGAAGCTGCTGGAAGAGAAGTACTACATGGATCACCTCTACATCAACGGCTTTGCCGCCGCCGGTCGCGGCCTCGGCACCGTGCTGTGGAAGGTGGGTGATGCGCTGCTGATCGACGGCCTCGTCGTCAACGGCTCCGCCAAGGTAGTGGGCTTCTTCGCCAGCGTGGTACGTCGCCTGCAGAGCGGTTACATCTACCACTACGCCTTCGCCATGATCATTGGCGGCCTGGTGTTCATCACCGTGTGGCTGGGCGTTGTTCTGGGCTGGTTCGGCCCCGACGCGCGCGAGTGGATCGGCAACCTTCTGTATTCGCGCGCCTGAGCCGAATCGAAACGATAACAAGCAGGTAGATTATGACGGGACATCTTCTGAGCTACGCGATCTGGGTGCCGATTGTGGCCGGCCTGATCGTGCTCGCCACCGGCGGCGACAAGAACGCGGGCCTGCAGCGCTGGCTGGCGCTCTTCGGCGCGCTGGCCGGTTTCCTGGTGACGATTCCGCTGTTCACCGGGTTCGATACGCACAGCAGCGGCATGCAGTTCGAAGAGCTGCGCAGCTGGATCGAGACCTACAACATCAACTACCACCTCGGTGTCGATGGCCTGTCGGTCTGGTTCGTCATCCTGAATGCCTTCACCACGCTGATGGTGGTGCTGGCCGGCTGGCAAGTGATCGAGGAGCGTGTGGGCCAGTACATGGCCGCCTTCCTCATCATGTCGGGCCTGATCAATGGCGCCTTCGCCTCGCTCGATGCCATCCTGTTCTATGTGTTCTTCGAGGCGATGCTGATCCCGATGTACCTGGTGATCGGTGTCTGGGGTGGCCCACGTCGCGTGTATGCGTCGATCAAGTTCTTCCTCTACACGCTGCTGGGCTCGCTGCTCACGCTGGTGGCCTTCATCTACCTCTACTACCAGAGCGGTGGCAGCTTCGACATCCAGGAATTCCATCGCCTGCCGCTGACGATGACTGCCCAGGCGCTGCTGCTGGTGGCCTTCTTCTTCGCCTTCGCGGTGAAGGTGCCGATGTGGCCGGTCCACACATGGCTGCCCGATGCCCACGTCGAGGCGCCCACCGGGGGCTCGATGGTGCTGGCCGCGATCACGCTGAAGCTCGGCGCCTACGGTTTCCTGCGGTTCGCGCTGCCGATCGCCCCCGATGCCTCGCGTGAGTATGCATGGGTGTTCGTGCTGTTCTCGTTGATCGCCGTCGTCTACATCGGCTTCGTTGCGCTGGTGCAGACCGACATGAAGAAGCTGGTCGCCTATTCGTCGATCTCGCACATGGGCTTCGTCACGCTGGGCTTCTTCATGTTCGCCAATGGCACCAACCTCAACAGCTTTGCCGTTGAAGGCGCCATCGTGCAGATGATTTCGCACGGTTTCGTTTCCGCCGCGATGTTCTTCTCGATCGGCGTGATGTACGACCGCGTGCACAGCCGCAAGATCGCCGACTACGGCGGCGTCGCCAACAAGATGCCGATCTTCGCCGCGTTTTTCATGCTGTTTGCTATGGCCAATGCCGGTCTGCCGGGCACCAGCGGCTTCGTCGGCGAGTTCTTCGTCGTGCTGGGCGCGGTGCAGGTGAACTTCTGGTATGCGGTAGCCGCAGGCACCACGCTGATCTTCGGTGCGGCCTATACGCTGTGGATGTACAAGCGGGTGATCTTCGGCGAGGTGGGCAACCAGAACGTGGCCGAGCTCTCGGATGTGAACAAGCGTGAGTTCCTGGTTCTGGCCATCCTGGCGATCACCGTGCTGGGCATGGGCCTGTATCCGAAGCCGTTCACCGATCTGATGCATTTCTCGGTGAATGACCTGATCTGGCATGTCTCCCAGACCAAGATTCCGCAATAACGAATTCGAAACAAGGGTTTAGCGCATGACCTGGACCAGTCTCAATGCAGGCATCGCACTGCCGGAAATCTTCCTGCTGTGTGCCACCTGTGCCCTCCTGCTGATCGACCTGTTCGTCAGCGATGCCCGCCGTGGCGTCACCCATGTGCTTGCGCTGCTGGTGCTGGCAGTGACCGGCGTACTGCTGTACGCCGGTTACACGAGCGCTCCGCAGCTCGCGTTCAGCGACATGTTCGTGGCCGACCCGATCGCCACGCTCGCCAAGGGCGGCATGGTGCTTGGTGTGGCGCTGGTGCTGATCTACGGTCGCAGCTATGCGGCGGACCGTGGCATCTTCAAGGGCGAGCTCTACTCGCTGACGCTGTTCTCGCTGGCCGGCATGATGGTGATGGCCTCGGCCGTCAACCTGCTCACGCTGTACGTCGGCCTGGAGCTGCTGTCGCTGTCGCTGTACGCACTGGTCGCGCTGCAGCGTGATTCGGTGAACGCCACCGAATCGGCGATGAAGTACTTCGTGCTCGGCGCGCTGGCGTCCGGCATGCTGCTGTACGGCATGTCCATGGTCTACGGCGCCACCGGTTCGCTCAACGTGCTCGAGATCGGCCACCGACTGCTGGTGGGCGAGGGCAACCGCCTGCTCGCCGTGTTCGGTCTGGTGTTCGTGGTGACTGGCATCGCCTTCAAGCTGGGCGCCGTGCCGTTCCACATGTGGGTGCCCGACGTGTATCACGGCGCGCCGACGGTGATCACCCAACTGATCGGTTCCGCCCCCAAGCTCGCTGCCTACGCCTTCATCATCCGCCTCCTGGCGCAGGCGCTGGAAGGCTTTGCCCCGGATTGGCGCGGCATGCTGATCGTGCTGGCCGTGCTGTCGCTGGCCATCGGCAATCTCTCCGCCATCGCCCAGACCAATATCAAGCGGATGTTCGCCTACTCGACCATCTCGCACATGGGCTTTCTGCTGCTGGGCATCCTGGTGGCGAATCCGGTCGGTTACTCGGCATCGTTCTTCTATGCCTTCACCTATGTGCTGACCGCAGCCGCCGGCTTCGGCTTGGTGATGCTGCTGGCGCGCAACGGCTTCGAGGCCGATCAGCTCGATGACTACAAGGGCCTGGCGCGCAAGCACCCGTGGTTCGGCTTCATGATGCTGATGGTGATGTTCTCGATGGCGGGCATCCCGGTGTTCGTCGGCTTCTTCGCCAAGCTGGCCGTGCTCAAGGCCGTGGTCAACCTGGGCCTGGTCTGGCTCGCGGTGTTTGCGGTGATGATGTCGCTGATCGGCGCCTTCTACTACCTGCGCGTGGTGAAGGTGATGTACTTCGACGAGCCGGCCGGCGAGATCACGTTGTCGGGCAGCCTGTTCGCCAAGGTGGTGCTGTCGCTGAACTGCCTCGCACTGTTGGTGCTGGGTCTGTTCCCGAACACGCTGCTGACCGCGCTGGCCGACGCGGTGTCGTTCTCGCTGCCGCTGTAAATGATCGAACTGTTCATGCTCTATGGGTTGGCGGTGCTCGCCGCCAACCTGCCGTTCCTCAGCGATCGCATCCTGTTTGCCGTGGCGCCCGCTGTCGGGCGCAAGGCATTTGGCTGGCGCCTGCTGGAGCTGATCCTGCTGTATGCCGCAGTCGGCGCACTGGCGCTGGCGCTCGAATCGCGGCTGTCGCCGATCCACAGCCAGAACTGGCCGTTCTACGTGACCACGCTCTGCCTGTTCCTTGTCGCAGCGTTTCCCGGCTTTGTCTGGTGCTATTTCTGGCGGCGTCCCGGTCTGTAAAAAATCCGGAAAAAGACGCGAACAGGGCTTGCCACGCAGCGAACAGCAAGCTATTATTCGCGCTCTTCGACAGGCACGTAGCTCAGCTGGTTAGAGCACCACCTTGACATGGTGGGGGTCGTTGGTTCGAGTCCAATCGTGCCTACCAACGAATACAAGGAAATCAAACATGTTTCGAACTCGCACTACTGCCCTTCAATAACCGGGTAGCCGTGCGCTGGTCAGAACCAGTTTGATCTCAGAAAAGTGCGGCGATGGCCGCACTTTTTTTTTGCCCTGCGGGGCGGCAACTTTGCTTGGATACAGGTGGCGCTCATGCCCGTTATTACGCTTCCCGATGGTTCGCAACGCCCATTCGATGCGCCGGTCACCGTGGCAGGCGTCGCCGCCAGCATCGGTGCCGGCCTTGCCCGTGCTGCCCTCGCGGGCAAGGTGGATGGCAAGCTGGTCGATACCAGCTACCTGATCGAGCAGGATGCCCAGCTCTCCATCGTCACCGACAAGGACGCAGACGGGCTCGACATCATTCGCCATTCCACGGCCCACTTGCTGGCCTATGCGGTCAAGACGCTGTTCCCCAGTGCCCAGGTCACCATCGGCCCGGTGATCGAGGACGGCTTCTTCTACGACTTCAGTTACGAGCGTCCCTTTACGCCGGAAGACCTCGAGGCGATCGAGAAGAAGATGGCTGAGCTGGTGAAGAAGGACATCCCGGTCGAGCGCTACGAGCTGTCGCGCGACGAAGCCGTTGCCTACTTCAAGGGGATTGGCGAGGCGTACAAGGCCGAGATCATCGAAAGCATCCCGCAGGGCGAGGTGCTGAGCCTCTATCGCGAGGGTGAATTCACTGACCTGTGCCGCGGCCCGCACGTGCCCTCCACTGGCAAGCTCAAGGTATTCAAACTGATGAAGGTGGCCGGCGCCTACTGGCGTGGCGACAGCCGCAACGAAATGCTGACGCGCGTCTACGGCACGGCCTGGGCGAAGAAGGAAGACCTCGACGCCTACCTGCACCGGCTGGAAGAGGCCGAGAAACGCGATCACCGCAAGATCGGCAAGGCACTCGACCTTTTCCACATGCAGGACGAAGCGCCGGGCATGGTGTTCTGGCATCCCAAAGGCTGGAGCCTGTGGCAATCGGTTGAGCAATACCTGCGTCGTCGCCTGGCGAAGGCCGGCTACCAGGAAGTACGCACGCCGATGATGATGGACCGTTCGCTGTGGGAAAAGTCCGGTCACTGGGAGAACTACCAGGAAAACATGTTCATCACCGAATCGGAAAAGCGTACCTACGCCGTCAAGCCGATGAACTGCCCGGGCCATATCCAGATCTTCAGCAGCGATCTGCGATCGTACCGTGATCTGCCGTTGCGCCTCGCTGAATTCGGCGCCTGTCACCGCAACGAGCCGTCCGGTGCGCTGCATGGCCTGATGCGGGTGCGCGGCTTCACCCAGGACGATGCGCATATCTTCTGCATGGAAAGCCAGCTGATCGAGGAGGCCAAGACCTTCCACGCACTGGCGATGAGCGTGTATGAGGACTTCGGCTTTGCCGGCATCGCCATCAAGCTGGCGTTGCGCCCGGACAAGCGCGCGGGCAGTGACGAAGGTTGGGACAAGGCGGAGCATGGCCTGCGCGAAGCACTGCGTGCCTGTGGTGTGGAGTGGGAAGAGCTGCCCGGCGAGGGCGCGTTCTATGGCCCCAAGATCGAATACCACATCAAGGATGCGATCGGGCGCTCCTGGCAGTGCGGCACGCTGCAGCTCGATTTCGTGCTGCCCGAGCGCTTCGGCCCGGAATACGTGGCCGAGGACAACTCGCGCCAGCGCCCGGTGATGCTGCATCGTGCCATCGTCGGTTCGATGGAGCGTTTCCTTGGCATCCTGATCGAGAACTTCGCCGGCGCCTTCCCGGCGTGGCTCGCGCCGACCCAGATCGTGGTGATGAATATCTCCGAATCGCAGCGCGAGTATGCCGCCGAAGTGGCTGGTCAGCTCAAGGCGCTGGGCCTCAGGGCCGAGGCCGACTTGAGGAACGAGAAAATAACCTATAAAATCCGCGAACATAGCTTGCAGCGTATTCCTTTCCAGCTGGTTGTCGGCGACAAGGAAAAGGCTGCTGGCCTGGTGGCCGTGCGTAGCCGTAGCGGCGAAGACCTCGGGCAAATGTCGGTACAAGCGCTGATTGAGCGTGTTGCAGCCGAAACCCCGCAGGGCTGAGCCGTACCCGAGGCGCACGGTTTTTCTTTTGTCAGAATTGGAGAACGGCGATAGCTGCTCAGGATAAAGAACCGCGGATCAATGGTGAGATCACCGCACGCGAAGTTCGTCTGCAAGGGTTGGAAGGTGATCAGCTCGGTATCGTGAGCCTGGCGCAAGCCATGGCGATGGCCGAAGAAGCCGAAGTGGATCTGGTGGAAATCGCGCCGATGGCGCAGCCCCCGGTCTGCCGCATCATGGATTACGGCAAGTTCAAGTACGAGAAATCCAAGCGCGAACACGCCGCCAAGCTCAAGCAGAAGCAGATCCAGATCAAGGAAGTGAAGCTGCGCCCAGGCACGGATGAGAACGACTATCAGGTGAAGCTGCGCAATCTGGTGCGCTTCCTGGAAGACGGCGACAAGTGCAAGGTGACGCTGCGATTCCGCGGCCGCGAAATGGCCCACCAGGAAATCGGTCTGGCCCAACTGAAGCGCGTCGAGGCGGATCTGACCGAACTGGCCGTGGTCGAGCAGTTCCCCAAGCTGGAAGGCCGCCAGATGATCATGATGCTGGCGCCGAAGAAGAAGTAAACGGCTGAAGAAGCTAGCAGCCATACCGAACAACGGGTTGGCGACAACGCCCGTCAAGGCCGAAAGGCCGGTTGTCGCAACAAAAGCGTGGTGCCAGGCATCAAGTCCCCTCTCTGGGGCGCCTGTCGCCAAATCTAACGTCCTAGGAGCATTCCCATGCCCAAGATGAAAACCAAGAGCGGCGCCAAGAAGCGCTTCAAGGTTCAGGGTAGCGGTGGCATCAAGCGCGCTCACGCGTTCAAGCGCCACATCCTGACCAAGAAAACCACCAAGAACAAGCGCCAGCTGCGCGGTACCTCGCAGATCGACGCGACCAATATGGGTCACGTGCGCGCAATGTTGCCCTACGCGTAACCAAAGGAGATAGAACATGCCTCGCGTTAAACGTGGTGTAACGGCACGCGCCCGTCACAAGAAAATCCTGAATCTGGCGAAGGGCTATCGCGGCCGTCGCAAAAACGTATACCGGATCGCCAAGCAAGCGGTGATGAAGGCCGGCCAATACGCCTATCGCGACCGTCGTCAAAGGAAGCGCCAGTTCCGCACGCTGTGGATCGCGCGTATCAACGCCGCTTCGCGTGAACTGGGTCTGGCCTACAGCCGCTTCATGAACGGCCTGAAGAAGGCTGGCATCGAAGTGGACCGCAAGGTTCTGGCTGACCTCGCTGTGTTCGACAAGCCGGCTTTTGCCAAGTTTGTTGAACAAGCCAAGGCAAGCCTCGCTGCCTGATCGGTGAGTGGTTTGAAAGGGAGGCGTTAGCCTCCCTTTTTTATTGAATTCCGCCCAGCTCCGATTGCCCAGCGCGTGCTACGCGCATGCTGCGCAATCGTTTCTGAAGAGAGACCCCAATGGCTGCCAACGTACAACACATACTCGATGAGGGACTTGCCGCGCTGGCCGCGACCAACGACCCGGTCGAGCTGGAAAACGCCAAGGCGCGTTATATCGGCAAGGAAGGCGCCATCACCGCACTGCTGCGCCAACTGGCCACGCTGGCGCCGGAGGAAAAGAAGACCTTCGGTGCTACCGTCAACCAGGCCAAGCAGGCCTTCGAGGCGGCGCTGAACGGCCGGCGCGAGGCGCTGGCTGCCGAGAAGCTGGCGCGCCAGCTCGCCGCCGAAGCGCTCGACGTGACCTTGCCCGGTCGTGGTCGCGCAGCCGGTGGTCTGCATCCGGTGACGCTGGTGCAGCAACGGATCGAGGCCTTGTTCCGCTCGATCGGTTTCGAAGTTGCCGACGGCCCGGAAATCGAAACCGATTTTCACAATTTCGAAGCGCTCAACATCCCCAAGGATCACCCGGCGCGGGCGATGCAGGACACCTTCTACGTGGAGGGGGGCGAGGTGCTGCGCACCCACACCAGTCCGATCCAGGTGCGCTACATGTTGAACAACCAGCCGCCGATCAAGATCGTCGCGCCGGGCCGCGTGTATCGCGTCGATTCCGACGCCACCCATTCACCAATGTTCCATCAGATGGAAGGGCTATGGGTCGATGAAGGCGTGTCGTTTGCCGATCTGAAGAGCGTGATCGTCGACTTCCTGCGCAACTTCTTCGAAGACGACACACTGCAAGTGCGTTTCCGTCCATCGTTCTTCCCGTTCACCGAGCCATCGGCCGAAATCGACGTGATGGGCAAGCGTGGCTGGCTGGAGGTGGGTGGTTGCGGCATGGTCCACCCCAATGTGCTGCGCAACGTGAACATCGATCCGGAAAAGTACACTGGCTTTGCCTTCGGCATCGGCCTCGACCGCTTTGCCATGCTGTATTACGGCGTGAACGATCTACGCCTGTTCTTCGAGAACGATCTGTCCTTCCTCGGGCAGTTCAAGTAAGCCCCCAAGCGTGACGCGGCTGCATGGCGGCCGCCTGGCGACGAACTCGAACGGATACTCCCCATGAAATTCTCCGAACAATGGTTGCGCAGCTGGGTGAACCCGGCGTTGACCTCCGATGAATTCTCGCACCTGCTGACCATGGCCGGCCTGGAAGTGGAAGAGCAGGAGCCTGCCGCTCCCGTCTTCGACACCGTGTTCGTGGCTGAGGTGCTGTCGGTAGCCAAGCACCCGGATGCCGACCGGCTCAATGTCTGCAGCGTGAACGTTGGCGAGGCTGAACCGCTGCAGATCGTTTGCGGTGCTCCTAATGTTGCGGTTGGCCTCAAGGTGCCGTGCGCGCGCATTGGCGCCAATCTGCCCGGTGACTTCAAGATCAAGCGCGCCAAGGTACGCGGTGTCGAATCGTCCGGCATGCTGTGCTCGGGTGACGAGCTCGGTATTCCTGATGGTGTCGACGGCCTGCTCGTCCTGCCGGTTGATGCACCGGTTGGCACGCCACTGCGTGACTACCTGCAGCTCGACGACCAGCTGTTGACGCTCAAGCTCACCCCTAACCGTACCGATTGCCTGTCGATCCGCGGCATTGCCCGCGAAGTGGCCGCGCTGACCGGCACCGCGCAGACGCCGGTTACCATCAGTCCGGTGACACCGCGTTGCGACGACGTACGCAGCGTCAACTTGGGTGCGCCTGCTGCCTGCCCGCGTTACGCCGGTCGCGTGGTGAAGCACGTGAACCAGGCCGCCGCCACGCCTGACTGGATGAAGCAGCGCCTGGCGCGCTCGGGCATCCGCTCGATTTCGGCCATCGTCGACATTACCAACTACGTGCTGCTGGAACTCGGCCAACCGATGCATGCGTTCGATCTCGCAAAGCTCGAAGGCGGCATCACGGCGCGGCTGGCTCAGCCGGGCGAAAAGATCACGTTGCTCAACGACAAAGAGCTGGTGCTCGAGCCCGACATGCTGGTGATCGCCGACGACAAGAAGCCGGTAGCGCTTGCCGGCATCATGGGCGGCGCCGACACCGGTGTCACCGAGACCACCCGCGACATCTTCCTGGAGTCCGCCTTCTTCGCTCCCGAAGTGATCGCTGGCAAGGCGCGCCGTCTGGGCTTCTCATCCGATTCGTCGCACCGTTTCGAGCGTGGTGTCGACTTCGGCAACTGCCGCGACGCATTGGAGCGCGCTACCCAGCTGGTGCTGGAGCTATGCGGCGGCGAGCCGGGCCCGATTGTCGAGCGCATCGCCGAACTGCCAGCCCGCCAGCCGGTGGCGCTGCGTGTGTCGCGCGTCGCCCGCGTGCTCGGCGTGACGCTGCCCGCGGCCGAGATCGCCGCTATTTTGCAGCGCTTGGGCCTGGCCACTGCGCAGGATGGAGATGTCATCACCGTGACGCCGCCGTCCTACCGCTTCGATATCGTGATCGAGGAAGATCTGATCGAGGAAATTGCCCGGGTCTACGGCTACGACAACGTGCCGGTGGCAGCGTCGAACGCCAAGCTCGCCATGCTGGCGCAGCCGGGCGACGCCCGTGGCAAGAATGCGCTCAAGCAGATCCTGGTGGCGCGTGAGTACCAGGAGGCGATCAGCTACGCCTTCGTCGAGGAAAAGTGGGAAGCCGATTTTGCCGGCAATACCAGCCCGGTGAAGCTGATCAATCCCATCGCCAGCCAGATGAGCGTGATGCGCTCAACCCTGGTCGGCGGGTTGGTCAGTGCGCTCAAGCACAACGTCAACCGTAAGCATGATCGCGTACGGCTGTTCGAACTCGCCCGAGTCTTCAAGAGCAAGGATGCCGCGAATCAGCCCGAGCTGATCGCTGGCCTCGCGTGGGGTCCGCGCGACGCCGAGCAGTGGGCCGCTGGCAAGGAGCGCGTCGACTTCTATGACGTGAAGGCGGACGTGGAGGCCTTGCTGGCGCCGCGCGTGGCGGAGTTCCGTCGCGCCAGCCACCCGGCCCTGCATCCGGGCCGCAGCGCCGAAGTGGTGCTCGAAGGCCGTGTGATCGGCGTGATCGGCGAGTTGCATCCACAATGGGCGCAGGCGTACGAGCTCGGCAGCGCACCGGTGTTGTTCGAGCTCGCAGTGGCGGAGCTCGTTACCGTGAACAAGGTCGAGGCCAGGCCAGTATCCAAGTTCCAGGGCGTACGCCGTGATCTGGCGCTGATCGTCGATGATCACGTCGAAGCGGGCGCGCTGATCGCCGGGCTGAAGGCCGCTGCAGCAGGCGTTGTTGCTGAGATCGCATTGTTTGACGTCTACCGCGGCAAGGGTGTTGCGGAAGGAAAAAAGAGCCTTGCTTTCAAGGTGTTAATGCAAGATACTCACAAAACTCTGACCGATGAAGAAGTCGATGCCGCAGTGGCGAAGCTCATTCGCCAAGCGGAGGCTGCAGGCGCGACATTGAGAGTTTGAGATCCTATGAATTTCCCGTTTCGTCCTTCTATGCCATCGAGCAGTACCGAAAATACAACAATGACGCTCACCAAGGCAGACCTCGCAGATCTGCTGTTCGACAAGGTGGGCCTGAACAAGCGCGAAGCGAAGGACATGGTCGAAGCCTTCTTTGAAGAGATCCGCACCGCCCTCGCCGAGGGTGATTCGGTGAAGCTCTCGGGTTTCGGCAATTTCCAGCTGCGCGACAAGCCGCAGCGCCCCGGGCGCAATCCCAAGACCGGCGAGGAGATTCCCATCTCCGCACGCCGCGTCGTCACCTTCCATGCGAGTCAGAAGCTGAAGGGGCTGGTGGAAGTCCACTATGCAAAACAGCAGCAACGTCGTTCCGACCAGTGATCTGCCCTCCATTCCCGCCAAGCGCTATTTCACCATCGGTGAAGTAAGCGAGCTGTGCGGTGTGAAGCCGCATGTGCTGCGGTATTGGGAGCAGGAATTCACGCAACTGAAGCCGGTGAAGCGTCGCGGCAACCGGCGCTATTATCAGCACCATGAAGTGCTGTTGGTGCGCCGAATCCGCTCGCTGCTGTACGAGCAGGGCTTCACCATCAGCGGTGCCCGCAACCAGCTGGCGCATCCTGGCGAGGAAGTCTCGGAGGTCGATGTGATCGGCGAGGTACGCGAAGAGCTCACTGCGCTGCTGCATTGGCTGGATAGCTGAAACGGCGGTGCTTCAGGGCTAGGCAAGTCCGGCAGCCTTGGCTATAATCGCCCTCCTATCGGAATGTAGCGCAGCCTGGTAGCGCACTTGCATGGGGTGCAAGGGGTCGCGAGTTCGAATCCCGCCATTCCGACCAGTTTTATGCAATAAAATCAGTTGGTTGTACAAGAAAGCGATCGGTCATCACCCGGTCGCTTTTTCTTTGTGTGCCGACTTTTGTGCGGGATGTGCAATCCGTTTAGTTGCTCTACGAAGTAGTTGGCACTGCGTGAATGCACTCCCCTAGCAACGTTGACGTCGGACCGGAGCCTTATCAACCTCAGCAACTATATTCCGGACTGAATGTGCTGACTTATCGGCACGATCAGTTGTGCGAAGCGCAGCAGGGTACTGGTAATCAGCCTCGCTTAGTCCCACCAAAGTTCAACTGCACGGTGTGTATGAAGCCAACGGGCGAGCACTTGGTGACCAAAGCGCTTGTGCTGCGGATCGAGTCCGTAAAGTAGCTCGGATAGATCGTTGGGTACTTCACGGTCATGAGCCAGAAACTGGCTTGCTTGCTCATGCAGGATGCCAAAATGCTGGCTGATCACATCTGGGCAGAATTTGTCGATCTCCTTGACCAATTTATCTAGGTTGGCCGGGAGCGTGGCGAATTGGACAGTGATTCGATCCGCTTCTACGTTATGTACGTAGATACCATAGTGCTTATCCCACGTGCTGAGTTGGCGCACAATTGCATCAGTGCTCAACTCATAGTTGTGACCGTTGGTGTATTTGCGATAGAGCTCGAGATATTTTGCCTTCGGGCCGTTGTTGAGGGCTGACTGAGGGATACGGCAGCGTTCTGCGGCTGGATGTTGCCGCGCAAGCCAATTCGCAACTTCATCTTTGCCACTTTGCCGAGCATACCAAGCAGCAGTCATGCACCCTTCCTCACCGTCCATTGAACGGCTGACATTGGCTCCGTACTTCTCCAAGAGTTGTACGGCAGGCAAGAGTCCCATGTCCGCGGCGTGCATCATGGGTGAAAGGCCCGTTGAATCACTCCCTTCCGGGTTTGCTCCATTTTGAAGCAACAATTCAGCGATCGCCAAATGGCCTGCAAAGAGTGCAGCTCCAAGTGGTGAGCAGAATGCGGTTTCTACAGTGGCACCGCGGTCAAGCAGTGCACGAACGGCTTCCAGTTCTCCATTGCCGGCCAGGGTTTGCAGTTCAAATATTTCTTCTCCCTGGCGGTTTGCTCCCGCGTCTTGCAGCAGTTTGCGAATTTTAGACTGCTCTTTTGCGGTAACAGGATTACCCATCATGCTGAGGTTGGCCAACCACGGTGTATAGCCATGTGTGTCTTGAAGATTGGGATCTGCCTTTAGCTCAAGCAGCAGCTTCACCACGGCGGGGTAACCAGTGCCACCTAGGATCGCTTCAACCAACGGTGTGCGGCCGTTTGCATCAATTCCGTTTACATCTGTGCCCGCAGCATGTCGTTCTTTGATTCCTGATAGATCTTGCCAATAGATCCCAGACAACAGACCAAGTGTGGACATCGTGTCTCCATAGCTAGAAGTAACGGTGGTCAGCTTTGACGCATTGCTTGTCAATTGTACGGCCAGATTTGCGAATGTAGCGAGGCGTCCGGGACCGATAAGCGGCCCGTTAAATATGCGTTTAAAGAGAGACCTAGGCCCCCCGAGCCTACCAGCGGTGTGCATCTAGAAAGTTCCAAGCTGGTTGCGTAAGCGGGCCGCTTTACGGATGTACTCACGCTACGGCTGCCGATTGATAATGGCTATCGCTAAATCCTTGCCACGAACTGCTACCCACGGGATATTTGTCTCTGGCTTGGGAAGTCAGTACGTGGCGACAATATGCAGTAAAAATTTCAAATTGAAACAGCGCCCTTGTGAGGCGCTGTTTCAAAACGACTGAACTTGTAGTTGTAAGAGCTTAGTTCTGGATGGTTGCATCCGGAACGCTGGTCGGCGTGGGCGTTACGTCCTTGCTCCAGCTACCGCTTTCGCTGGTGGAGCCGCCGGTGTCGGTATCTGCATTCCCGGCATCTGCGGCGGTTACACCGAACGACACAGCTAATGTCGTGGCACCGACTAAGGCGAGGAACTTTTGCATGGTCATCATCTTGAGTTCTCCTTTTGGTTAAACAGGCAATTCGGTCTGCATGGGGGAAGTCGCAAGTAGCGTGCCTGCGCTAATTCGCGTTTGGGTTAGGGCCAGGCCGGCGGTGTGTCGTTTTTACACAGCGAATGTAGAGGTTTTGCACTATTGCGGTGCTTGGAATCCGAGGGCTGTTCGGCTTGTCGAATAGAACGCCATATAAAGTGGGGGTGAGAAGAAGATGAACTTCGTGGGGGCATTAAACACGGCCCCCACGCCTAAGTCATAGATTCTGGAAGTTCAGTGGTGGCGAAATTTAAAGTCATTCTCAAATCGTCGTTGGATTAATCGCCCTTTGGCAATACCTCAATGACTATAAAGCGGTGTCTCCGTATGCATCACGCAACGCCAGTCTTCGCCCTGCCGCGCCCATACCGATGAATCGGCCATCTCTTGAGTCACCGCGTCCGCTTGCCCCCGCTTGGCTAGCGTCTGCTTCACCCGATAGGTGATCACGGCAGTGTCTTCGTTCGGCTGTACCACATTGACGTCGCTGAGCTGGAACGACTTGATCAACTCTGGCGCCTTTTCCGCCATCTGCCGAAAGCTGTTGTGATCGAACGACATCACACCATGTGAGCTGATGAGGGTGGAGGGCTCTGCCAGCAACGCGATTGCTGCTTCTGTGTCTTCATCCACCAGCGCTTGCCAGAATTGTTTTTCAAGTTGGACCAACTGGCTGTTCGAGGTATGCATGGTGGGCTCCTGTGACTCTTGGCTCACTATCGCCCTCCGGAAAGCAAGCCCGTATCAGAAAAAATTGCGAACTGATGTCGGTTTATTCCTACGCCACCGATTGAGTAGGTGCTTGTAGTTGATGCAACGTCAATACCAGCGTGATTTGCAATGACATTTGGTTGTTTGGACCGATTTCTATTCGATTTGCATTGAAAAATCTTACAACTTGGTTTGGGGCAGGATGGTATGTTGGGGCTTTCATGTTGGAAGGTGCGAATCATGGCTAACCTCAAATTGGCGATCACTCTGACTGCGGTATCGCTGCACACTTTCGCGGCGGGTGCTAATTCCACTCAGCTGCCACCCAATAGCATCAGTACGGCCTGCGCTGGGGCAGAACAGTGCAAAACCGATTTTGCAAAAACACGCGCCTTTATCGAGCAGCATTCGGACATGAAGGTTAAAAGCGTGGATCAGGATGCGATCATTACCTACGTGCCGACCAACTCTGGTCAGGTTGGATTGCAAGCGGTGCTGACGCGCGAACAAGGCCAGAGCCAGTTGATCACGTTGACAGTGCATTGCCAGGGCTACGGTGACGAAACCGACCCCCAAACCCGACAGGTCTGCGATGACCGAGTGGAAAAGATCAAGCGGCGCTTCCACGAAACCATCGAGCAGAAGTAGCGCATTATGGAGCAGTGCTTCTTCGGGCAGCTGGCAAAGTTGGTTGTCTGCGTCCTGCGCTACTTTGCGGCGTGCGCCTACAGGCATGCTTTCCGGTGCCGCGTACGCTGGGGTCAGGCTCGATCGAACGGGCTGATTTCATCCAGTTGGCACATCACGCTGGCTCGCACAGCGAAAGGAGCATTCCAATGGCACACGACGATTACGACAAGCGCGAAGATCGCGACGCGAACCGCGATCTCATCACGGGAGAGCCCGGATCGCACCCGGTGGGCACCGGCGTGGGCGCGGCAGTGGGCGGTGCAGCCGGTATCGGCGCTGCTGCAGCCGCTGGTGCAGCAGCTGGCTCTGCGGTCGGCCCGGTGGGTACGGCGGTGGGCGCCGCGGTCGGGGCGGTGGCGGGCGGATTGATCGGCTCTGCCGCGGGCGAATTGGTAAACCCGACCGAGGAAGAGGACTTCTGGCGGCGCAACTACACGCGCGAGCCTTATGTGGAGCCGGGCAGCGGTTTTGATCGCTACGCTGCAGCGTACCGCACCGGCTACGAGGGTAGGGGGCGATTTGCCGACCAGTCGTTCGACGAAGTGGAAGGTCATCTGCGCTCGGACTATTACGCCAACCGCGGTGATTCGGCGCTGGAGTGGGATGACGCGCGCGAAGCGGCGCGGGCATCCTGGGAGCGGATCGACAAGCGCTCCAAGCTTTGAAGTTGCTTCAAAGCGCCAACAACAGAGCGCACAGGTGTGCGCTCTGTGTTCCAACTCGAGAGACGACAGAACTTGAACGGCGCTCGTGATGCCTGAAGACCGGTTGGCCATGCGTGTGACATACAATGTGGTGCAGTCGCACCGTTGGTCCCGCGATTGCCACGTTCTGCCGGCTCCATCAGCGCTTCAGGGTATAGTGCAAATGCCGCCGCGGCCGATTGCAAACCGCCCTGGTAGCCAGCCCGCCCCTTGTGGTGGGCTGTTCTATTTTTGCGGTTCACGCTTCGCTGGGTCGTGTCCTGGCTTGCTGGAGGTTGCCATGTGTCTCCGCCGCCATGCATGCAACAGACGTTCCAGCGTCCAACCGATCAGGTAGCTCAACAAGGTGCCCAAGCTGATCGCCAGAGTGACTGCGATGGCCGGGCTAGCCGCCTGCCGCAATGCGTCGCCCATGACATAGAGCGTGGCAAGGAACAGCAGCCAGAACAGGGCATTGAACTCGTTGAAGTCCAGCTGTACTGGAGCGAGGTATCGGTCGTAGAGCAAACATGCTGCGCTGTACAGCACGAACACGATCGCCAAGGCCAGACCAGCAGTACTTTTCATTGCGGCGAAACTCGTGAGCGATATGGCAGCATAGCGCTCAAGACGCTGGCTCGCAGCCAAGCCATGACTGACACCACTGATCCGTTCGTCATGCTATTGAGACGTGGCCATAGGATTCTTCCGCATATGGGTGGAAGATACATGTGTATTGTCCTGCATCCAATTTGCCCCGCCGCTACCGTTGGGACTCAGGTAGCCGTTGTTCCTCCCTCGCGTGGCAAGCAGCTCCAAGACCGACGCCGACAACCCGGCTACCAAATTCATGCTTCTGGTCTTGAGCATTCATTCTCTTGAAGTTGTCCAAGAGTGCGCCGTTTCTACGGCAGGAGCACACCATGTTTCTGCTCGGTCAGCTGGTGGGGCTGGTCTATTTCCCGGGCTGCGTGCCCAACGATGTGCAATTGAAGCTGCTGTCGCGGCCGTTGCAAGGGTTTCATGCGTTGCTATTGCAGCCTGAGACCATCGAGATGATCGATGATGAGCGCGTTGCCAGCATTGCGGCCCGTATTCCCGCGCGTCTGAGCTACTCGGAACGCGTCGTCGTGGATTTCGAGGCGTATTGGCGCGGGTTCAGCGACATGCATCGTTCACTGCGCGGTCTGGCGGTATCGCCGGCTTCGCGTGCGTCGGCGCCGCTGCTCAACCTTGGCCGTTATCGCGCTGGCAAGTTGCCACCGAGCAGGCCGGCAGCGAACGACGAGTGGCCATCGATGCCGATGGTATGAACCTGGCCAAGGGCACCTCGGCTCACGTTTGCGATATCAATGTCGGTGTTGTTGGGCGTAGTTCTCGATCAGCCGCTTGGCGGTTTTGTGTCCGGCTGCGATCGCTTCATCGGAGGAGACGTAGCTCGTTTCCACGCTTGAGGTGGGCGGAAAAGTCGTGCCTGGAAAATCGATCATCACCAAGGCGGACCAGCGATGGTCTGCCTCCCGCGCATAGACTTCATACGTCACGCCCTTGTAGGAATCCTCTTGGATCTTCATGGCTTCCAATTCTCCGTACACGTCTTCCATACCCTTTCTTATTTTTTGATTGCCCAGTATGTAATTATTTGTTGCGGGGCTACACAAAATGACCGACGGCAGGGCTGTTTTGCCGGCTGAGCGCAGGAAAACCATGTTGCAGTGCGTGCTGCGGTTACAAAAAAGCCGCCCTTAGGCGGCTTGGCTGGGACGGTACGCGCTCCAGGCGAGGACGATTCAATCGTGACGGTTCCTGCCGGTGGTATCCGGCTCACTGGCGGTGTGATTGTTTGGCGTCGGGGTTGCGCTGCGGGTCCAGCTGCCGTCGCTCTCCGTGGCAGGACCGTTGCCGCTGCCACTGGCCGAACCGGTGTCTGCAGCGGAAACGCCAAGCGAAGCGGCCAGCGCCGCAGCGCCGAGCAGGGTGGTGAAGTAGCGGATGGTGGTCATGTTGAGCTCTCCTTTGTGGGCAAGACATGCAGGCCGTCGTGGCCCGCCAGAACTAAAGGAGCAAGTAGGGTGCCTGCGGGCTATTGCTTGCGGATCATGTGGGAGCGCCTGTGGCTTATGCACGGTCAGGCGGCTACCTCGCCAACCGAAACAAACCCGCTTCAGTGACGGGAGAGCCGCACATTCATCGAGGGACATCGTTTCATCGCGCGATGGTCCGGCGCGATGCAATCAGCGCCATACCGCCTGCTGCTCAATCCTGGCCGGTGCGTAGTTCAGGTAGTGGACGAAGCGCGGTAGCGTGGCACGGTTCGGGCTGCTGCCGTGGGGCAGGGCCTGATGCCAGATGATGAGATCGCCGGCTTGGGCAGCGATCGGGCGGGGGCCGAGCGCCTGCAGGTCTTGCACGCGCGGATCCGCAATCGGTGGCAGGGCATCGAGCCAGGCATCGATCCTGCGGTGAAAGCCTGGCACCAGGGTGAATGCGCCTTGGTCGGCTGAAGTATTGGTCAGGTAGATCAGGCCTTGGGTGCCGAACGGGATCGGCTGGGTCAGGCTCACGTCCCAGTGCAAATGAGGCCCCTGGAATGGATGGTCGGGGCGCTCCGGCGGGTTGAAGCTGACCCTGTCCGTACTGGGCCACAGGTCGGCGTGACCCCACAACTGCGCAAATGCCTTGTGGATGCGCGGCAGGCTGCGAATGGCGGTGAGCGCCGGGTGCTGGAACAGCTGGACCATGATGCCCTGCCGTTCCCCGCGATACCAGCTGTCCGGCTGGTCCAGCGTCGCTGCTTGCTGCGTCATGACTGCCTCGACAGTCTGGCTGCACAGGGTGGCGGGCACGGCGCCACGGACGATCACATAGCCTTCGCGGTGCCAGTGGGCGAGATCGGCGCCGTCGAGTACTGCGTCCATTGCATCGATCTGCTGTAGCAGTGCTTGTGCATGACCAGGAGGTGGCACGTCGAGCAAGGCGGCATTGAGGCGCTCCGCCAATGTCGTTGGCGGTGTGCCTGCCATAGCAACGATCCAGCGCTCGAAATCGGCAAAGCTGTGAACATCGTTGACCAATGCCCGACGCGCCTGCTCCAGGCCCAGGCCCAGTGCATGCAGCGTCAGTTGATCGCGCCGGCCTTCCGCTTCGTCACCATGGGCCGAATGTCCCTGCCGGGCCAGCTGGCTGCGAGCCCAGAGTCGCTTGAGCTGGCAGATGCCCAGCGCACCGGTTTCTGTAATCGCGGGTAGCGCCGGAGCGTTCATCGCTTAAGCCAGCCTTCGATGGCGCTGACGATACGTGGATCGTCCGGCGCCACTCGCGAGGCGAAGGCGGTCACGGTCTTGCCATCCGGCGCAATCAGGTATTTGTAGAAATTCCACTTCGGTGCGGTGCCGCTGGCGGCGGCCAGACGCTGGAACAACGGATTGGCGTTGCTGCCGATCACGCTCGACGCCTCCATCATTGGGAACTGCACCAGGTAGGTGAGCTTGCAGAACTCGCCGATCTCCTTGTTGGTTGCCAGCTCCTGTTTGAAGTCGTTGGAGGGAAAGCCCACCACCAGCAAACCCTTGTCCTGGTACTTGCGATACAGCGTTTCCAGCTTTTCGAACTGCGGCGTGAAGCCGCATTTGCTGGCGGTATTCACCACCAGGATTGGCTTGCCGGCGTGCTGGCACAGATCGAACGGCTCGCCCTGCAGTGTCTTGAACTGGCTGTTCAACAACGGCGGGCAGGTGGCGAGGGCGGTCTGGCTGAGGAACAGCAGCACGGCAATCGAGAGCAGACGCAGCATGGCGGCCTCCAGGCGGAAGATGCCTGCATGATGGCAGGCGGCCGGGCCAAGAAAAAGGCCCTCCGCGAGGGAGGGCCGATTCCAGTGCAAGGCAAGGATCAGTTGCAGGCGCCGCTGTCCTGCCACACGCCCCACTGGCCGGACTGGCTGGGATTGTCCCCTTGGGTCCACCACTTGTTCTGGTAGTTGCGGCCGTTGTAGGTCACCTTGGTGCCGGCAGTGGCGTACACCGTGCTGGCACTCCAGGCCGGATTGCAACTGCCCGACACCGGAGTGACGGTGGTGGGGGTGACGGTGATCTGGGCCACCGGTGTTGGCGTGGGCGGAACTGGAGTGGCCGGCCTTGGTGTTGGCGTGGCGGGCGCCGGGGTCGGTGCACTGCCGCTGCAGGCGCCGACATCCTTCCAGAGCGTATTACTGGCGGCCGGGTTCCAGTTGGCGCCGACATGCGCAGTGTGGGCCACCAGCGCTTGATAGTTGCGGCCGTTGTAGGTGACGAAGCTGCCGGCAGCATAGCTACGCCCTTCCGCCCACACTGTGTAGCAACTGCCGGATACCGGCGTCGGCGTGGCCGGCACCGGGGTCGCCGGCCGTGGCGTGACCGTAGGCGTCGGAGCCAAAGTCGGCACGGCAGTGGGGCGCGGCGTCGGGGTTGGCACTGCCGTGGGTTTGGGCGTTGGCGTGGGGACGGCGGTCGGCCTGGGGGTCGGCGTGGCGACCGGGGTCGGCTTCGGCGTGGGCACTGCTGTTGGCAGCGGCGTTGGCCGGGGCGTCGGGGTGGGGGCGCTGGTCCGCACCGTCCAGCTCACGCTGTCGCCCAGCAGGTTGTTGCTGTCCTTGCGCACCCAGTTGGTACGGTCGATCACCTTGGCCTGCACCGTGGCGTTGCCGGACAGTGGCAACAGGCTGCCCTGGAACACCGTTCCGGTCTCGGCGCTCTTGGTGCCATTCACCCACCATTCGATGGCGAGCGCATGGCTGCTCGGCTGCATCGGCGTGACCGACAACGTGCCCGGACCGCGCCAGCTGACGGTGCCGGACGCCGGGCTGAACGATTCCAGTGGCGACACGCGGTCGTACATCGCCAGCACGAACTGCTCGGCATTCACCGGGCCGAGCGGCTTGCCGTTGCTACGCATGCGGCTGTCCAGCGTGGGGCGCCACCAGCCGGTGGGGTTGTAGGCCGCGCCTTCGAACGCCCCGACGATGCTGGCGTAGGCGCTGGTCTCCGGCGTGGCAATAGGGGTGCTGGTCTCCACCCAGTGCGCCCAACGCAGGCTGCTACGCGGCAGGATGGTCTGGGTGGCGTTGGGTGCTTCGCGCGGCGTGGTGCCGGCATATTCGTATTCGTCGGCTAGCTTGGCGAAGCTGTGGCCCACCTCGTGCGCGACGATGTCGGGCGAGCTGCGGTTGGCTACGGCGATGCTGCCGCCGCTGCCGCCGTACTTGCTGCTGTTGATGATGACGACGACGATATCGGCTTCCGGCAGATACTGGTTTTTGGCCGCATTCACCTTGCTGGTGCTGCAGGTGCCGAGCCGTTCCAGGTTACTGGTCCAGTAGGTGCAGTCAAACGCCGTGTCCTTCAGCGTGCTGCCGTCTTCCTTGTCGGCGCCAGCCTGATTGGACGCGATGAACAGCCCGTAGGTGTTGAAGTAACGCGCATAGCTGCTGCCCCAGGGGCCATCGAGCAGCGCATTGTGGAAGGTGGCGACATCGGTCTTGAACTGGGCCTGCTGGCTGGCGAGGTAACCATCGCCGACGAACAGGATATTCACGCGCTTGTCGCGCGCACCGGTGATCTTGTGCTCGAACAGCTGCGCCATGGCGGGTTGCACCAGCGCACCGGCGAGCAGCAGCGGCAGGAGTTGTGGACGCAGCTTCATTGCGCGCGCCCTCCCTGCACCTTGATCTCGCCCTGCACGGCATCGCGCACGCCGCTGGCGGTCGATGCCGTGCTGGCGTCGTCTGTGCTGTCGACATCGGCGGTGGCGCTGCGCGCGCCGGCCTGTGGTGCCGGCTTGCGCTCGATGATGCGCACGGTCACATCGCTGGTGGAAACGGGAATCTGCAGGTCGAAATACCCGGTATCGCGGGTTGATTCCACATACTCGTTGGCATCGCCCGGCTTGGCGCGATCGGAAAACTCGCCGCGCACCAGCCGCGGATTCTCGATGGTGATCTCGCGCTCGATGCTGCCGTCGGCGCGGACGATCTGCGCCAGCCAGCCCTGGCCAGCACGCTTCACCCGGCCCTGCTTGCGCTCGCGCGCTTCGCTGCGCGAGGGCTTGTAGTCGATATCGCGGACTTCCTGGCTGACGATGTGTACGCCCTGGTCATCCAGTGCCAGTTGCAGCAATAGCACCGGCTCGGCCCATGCCGGGGCGGACAGCCCCAGCGCCGCGGCGATGCATGCCCCGGTCAGATAATGTTTCACGGCCTCTCCTCGCTGTTCTTGTCGATCCGCTTGCGCCGCTGTTGTGCAATCCGGGCAAGGTCAGCGGATGCTAATGTGCTAACGCTGCGCCACCAAGGTCTATCGTCTGCGACGAGCTGCGCTTCCGATGAAGCACCGGCTTTGCCGGTATGGCCGGTTGTTTATCGGGTGAAAGCGCTTGCGCGAGGGCGGAGAAAAGAAAAAGGCCCTCCACGAGGGAGGGCCGATTTCATTGCAAGGCGGATCAGTTGCAGGCGCCGATGTCCTGCCACACGCCCCACTGGCCGGATTGGCTGGGGTTGTCACCCTGGGTCCACCACTTGTTCTGGTAGTTGCGGCCGTTGTAGGTCACCTTGGTGCCGGTGGCTGCGTACACGGTGCTGGCGTTCCAGACCGGGTTGCAGGTGGACGGCGCCGGGGTGACCGGGCTCGGCGTAACTGGAGCCGGAGTCACCGGCGTCGGCGTTACCGGAGCGGGCGTGACCGGGGTTGGAGTGGTCGGAGCCGGGGTCACCGGGGTCGGTGTCGGCACGGAACCGGTGCAGGCACCGACATCCTTCCACAGCGTGGTGCTCGAAGCCGGGTTCCAGCCTGCACCGACGTAAGCAGTGTGCGTGACCAGGGCCTGATAGTTGCGGCCGTTGTAGGTCACCAGCGTGCCGGCAGTGTAGTTGCGGCCTTCAGCCCAGGCGGTGTAGCAGGCGCCCGGAGCCGGGGTCGGCGTGGTCGGGACCGGCGTCACTGGAGTGGGAGTAACCGGAATCGGGGTCGGCGTGACCGGCGAAGGGGTAGGCGTGGTTGGCGACGGCGTCGGTGTGGTGGGCGACGGGGTAGGGGTCGTCGGCGACGGGGTCGGCACGGTGGTGCCATTCACATCGACGCGGAAGGTGTAGCTGACGCCATCACGCGAATACACGCGGTTGTCCTGCGTGCTCTTCACCGGTGCAACGCTGCCATTGGTGGCCAGTACGCCGACCGAGATGTAGCGCGACGAGCTGTTGACCTTCTGCGCCAGGTAGTATGGCCAGTTGGCGGCGAGGTACATCTTCTCGCCGGTCACGCTGTCCCAGCCCATGTTGACGGTAAAGGATTCCAGGTCGCCGCCGTTGGCGTCGAACAGGCGGAAGGTGACGTTGGTTTCCGCTGCGAGATCCTGTGCCGAACGGATCTGGCCCAGTTCCTTGTAATTGGAGACCACGGCCGAGAAGGTCACATCCGAGCACGAGTAGAACGCTTCGGCGCTGTCCGAACGTTGCCACGTGTTGTAGATCACGTGGTAGCCCTTCTTGTTCTTGGGCAGCGGGCAGGTCAGGTGGTAGCGCTTGGTGGCATCGGCGGGCACGTTGCCCAGCTTGCAGAACTGCTCGAGGTCGCTCCACTTCAGCGGCTGGGTCGGATTCCAGCCATCCTTCGTCACGTAGAACACCCAATCCTTGGTGGCGTGCGTTGCCGGGGCGTTGTAGATGAATTCGAAGTTGCCGTTGGAGTCCGGGGCGATCGGCGAGGTGACCCAGTCGGTGCGGGCGAGGTTGAGGCCGGCGTAGTTGGACTTGCCCCCTGCGCAGAGCTGGCCATCCGGCACGAAGGCCTGGTGGTTGCCATTCGGGTTCTGGTTCACGCCGTTCCAGTCATACAGCATCTGCGGGCCGGAAATGGCCACGGCCGCCTGGCAGGCGGCGGACTTCGGCGCTTCGGGACCTTCGTTGAAGCAGTTCAGGACGCGGCTGACCGGTACTTCCATCGAGCCGTGGGCGAGCACGGCACCGGGCAAGGCCAAGAGCAACGACAGGCACAGACGTGTCGGCTTGAAGCACTTGTTCATGTTGTCTCCTCATTATTCGGGGGTGACGCCGCGATTTGGATCTTGTTGGTGTAATCCGGCGCCTGGCTGCACTCTGGAGCAGTGCGCGCTAGCTTACTGATGGGCTGGAGTGGATACAAGTCGATGATGAGTTAATACCACTTGCATGGAAAACGGTAATCGCGCGCGATGCAAGGCAGTGCAATAGGCGCGTGATCGTATTAGTTCAGTCTTATGTGACAACAGGTCGCCTTACGGCGATGAGTGGCAGGCCGGATTTTGTACTAATACCACTCTCGGCTACATGCTGGCCTAGCGTAGATAGCGGGCGCGTGGCCGGATCAGTCTGCCGTCGCGGCGCTGTTCCAGCGCATGGGCAAGCCAGCCGATGGTGCGCCCCGCAGCGAATAGGGCGAAGGCGCTGCCGCGTGGTAGACCCAATTGGCGGCACAGCAGCACTAGCGCCAGATCGATGTTCGGTGGCGGCCAGCTTAGGGAGACTGCACGAGCAAGCAATTGCGCCGCGGCGGGCGAGGGCGTCAAAAGCGATAACAGCTTTGCCGCGCGCGGATCGCCGGCCGGATACAACGCGTGGCGGAAGCCGGGTGCAAAGTTGTGGGCATCGAGCGTAGCGCCGGTGGCCATCCGGTCCAGCCAGGCATCCACTTCGGCGCTCTGCCCGCCATGAGCCGTACCGCTGACGGCGGACAACCCTCCCAGCACACAGGCGCCCAGATCAGCGCCGGCCGATGCAATGCAGCGTGCGGTGAAGGTCGATACATTCAGTTCATGATCTGCCGACAGGACCAGCGCTGCGCGAACTTGCTTGGCCGCGGGTGCGGCGAGCGACCACACTGAGGCGAACTGCTGATGGATCGGTTGGCGGCGCGGCGCAGTGCCGAGCAGGCCGGCAACCACCAGGCGCAGCAGCGCTACTGCAGTTGCGGCAGGATCCGTCTCTATCAAGGCACTGCGGCCTAGCGCGGTGAGGGCAATGGCCCGATCGGCGAAGCTCGCCGTTTGCAGTGACCGGCACAGCTGCATCCAAGGTGCCGTTGCTTCAGGGGCGGGTGCGTCAAACACTGCGGCATCGCAATCCCAGAGCAAGGCGGCTACAGCTTCCAAGTGAGCGGTATCAGCTAACGTGGATGCCGATTGCCTGCGATAGAACAGGTCGCCTTTAGCAATGCCGCTCAATTGGGTGTCGAGCACTGGCTGACCCCAAGTCAGGCTGGCCGCGGCGATGCGTTCCGGTTTGCGCCCAGGCGCTTTCAGCCGCAGCAGCCGTTCGATGTCTTCCCGCAGGTAACTGCTGCGGCGATCGTCACCGATCCGATACACGGCAAGCCGGCCCCGGCTGACGTAGCTATACAAGCGTGGCGCGGCTGATGCCAAGCAGGCGGGCGGCTTCATCGGCGAGGAGATAGCGCGACATCGGCAACTTGATTGGTTCGATCAAGATTGACGGTATATCGCAGCGCAGCATCCAATGCCAGCACGCGGCGCCGCTTTCCCACCATTCGAGGAAAGCCATGAACACCATTGATTTCGGCCTGACGGCTGATGACTATCGTATCCACCGTGCCGGGTTTCCCGATGCCTTCTATGACCGGTTGGCCGACTGGGGCCTGTTGCAAGCCGGTACCGGCGTACTCGACTTGGGGACGGGGACCGGCACACTGGCACGTGGCCTGGCGCGATGCGGTTGCCACGTAACCGGCCTCGATATCGCGCCAGCAATGCTGGCCGCCGCGCGTGCGCTGGATCAGGAAGCTGGCGTGGACGTGCAGTACCACTTAGCTGCTGCGGAGCACATCGGCCTGCCCGAGGCGCAGTTCGACCTGGTATGTGCCGGCCAGTGCTGGCATTGGTTCGACGGCTTTGCCGTGGCGCATGAGGCCAACCGCCTGATGCGATCCGGTGGGATGCTGCTGATCGCCCACTACGACTGGCTGCCGTTACCCGGCAGTGTCGCCGCAGCGAGCGAACACCTGATCCTGCGCCACAACCCGCATTGGCGCGGCGCCGACGGTTGCGGCATCCACACCGCCGGCTTTGCCCACTTGGCCGAAGCCGGATTCACTGTGTTGGAATCGCTGTCGTTCGATCACCTGCAGCATTACACGCATCAGGGATGGCGTGGCCGCATCCGTGCCAGCGCCGGCGTGGCGGCGAGCCTCGGCAACGACGCAGTGGCAAGTTTCGATGCCGAGCATGCCGCGTTGCTGGCGGAGTGCTTTTCGGCTGAGCCGCTTGAGGTGCCACACCGTGTGTTCCTGCTGCTGGGTAGCAAGCGGAATTGATCTGTGCGGGAAAAGCTCCCTCTTGGCAGGTTGAGCAGGGGGAGCAGCTCAGCGTCAAACATCCTTACTTCGGCAACGAAAATTAGTAAGTTTTGATGATGCGAAGAACAGTGCAGTTTGTCCATGTGTTGCCTTTGGAGCATGTGTGTCGTCTGCGTTTGGCTCATTTTCAAACTTGGATCGTGCGCACTGCGTAGCACAGGAGGACGGCTCCTGAAGAATGGGCAAAGGCTTCAGCTGTTTACGAAAGTGCAGGCGATAGAATTCCGGACCATCGCCTAACGAGTGACATCTTGATGACAGAAACTCGCCTAACCGATAGTGATCTTTACAATGCTGTTGGTTTCATGCTTACATCATGTTTTTTCAGTCTGCGTAAGATTTAACTGATGAAGTCTGTAATCATAGCGATGTCGTTGGTTGTCCTGATTTCGAGTCCCGCTGGCAGGGCCGCACCTTTCACTTGTCTGGTAGAGCCAGCCCGAACTCTGGCCTTGGGCGTGCACGTCGCGGGTGTGGTCGATAAGGTCACTGTGCGTCGAGGGGATCGGGTCAAAAAGGGACAGTTGCTGATTTCGCTTGCATCTAATGCAGAAAATGCCGAGGCCGAGCTCGCGAAATTCAAAGCAGAGCAGGTTGGCCCTCTCCAGACCGCACAAGCCAAAGCAGAGTTTGCGAAGAGAAAATTCGAACGCAAAAAGGCTTTAGGCGGGGAGCGCTTGATGTCGCAACAGGAAGTGGACGAGGCAGAGTCCGAATATCGGGTCGCGCAATCAGAGATCGTGACGGCAAAAGAAAATAAATCAGGCTCGGGCATTGAATATAAATATCGCAGCGCTGTGTTGGCGCTGCGTACGGTGTATAGCCCTTTTGACGGTGTGGTTGTAGATCAGTCTATTTTTCCAGGTGAGGTAGTCGAAG
The DNA here is from genome assembly GCF_008033135.1 of Chitinolyticbacter meiyuanensis. NCBI lineage: Bacteria > Pseudomonadati > Pseudomonadota > Betaproteobacteria > Neisseriales > Chitinibacteraceae > Chitinolyticbacter > Chitinolyticbacter meiyuanensis. Next base: position 3,613,397 of record NZ_CP041335.1, on the reverse strand, counting down.
CCGGGAAAGGAAGTGCAATACTCAAGGTAGCGCGGATCGATTTATTACATGTCCGAGCAATCTTGCCGAAAGAGATGTTCGGCAAAGTGAAGATCGGACAGAAGGCGACCGTTGAAACTGAAATTCTGAAACAAAAGGAGCTGGTGGCCACCGTAAAATCTGTCGATGGTGTGGTGGACGCGGCCAGTGGTACGTTTGTTGTAGTCTTTGAAATGCCGAATCCAAAATCAAATATACCAGTCGGGGTTCGATGTAAGGCTGAATTAATTAATTAAAGAAGGCCAGATCCTGTGTGGTCTGGCTTTTGTTTGTCCGAAAAAATCAAAATTGTAATAAATTGGGGCGTGAAATGAACAAGATGGTCGATTGGAAAAAACAAGGCGAAACAGGCAAGGTTGCAGCCGTCGAGATGCTCGAGCAGCGAGTGCTGCTGTCGGCGGACATCAACCCAGTGCAGAAGGTCGAAGGTGAGATCGCCTCGCCAGGTGAGACTGATCAATATGTCTTCAAGGTTGTCGAAAAAAGTCAGGTTGTCTTTGATTCATTGACCAATCGAAGCGATTTGAACTGGAAAATTACCAATTCAAAAGGCGATTTCATCGATAGTCGCCAATTCCATGCAACGGATGCAAGTGGTACCAGCTATGCGCCGTTCTATATGCTGGAGGCCGACGAATACACCATTTCGGTCGATGCTGTCGGTGATGCGACCGGAAGCTATGCATTTCGTTTGATCGATGTCAATAACAGCGCCAAGTTGATCCCTGGGCAAAAGCGGGAAGGTCAGCTTGAATCTGGTAAGGAAACTGACGTTTTTACCTGGTCGGGCTCCGCGGGCGAACATTACTTTCTGGATTTCAAGGAAGGTGCCCCGGTGAGCTGGCGGTTGATCGATCCATTTGGCCGCCAGATCAATAATGCCAATGGGGCTGGCGATGCGGAGGTTATATTACCTTACGACGGTCAATATACCCTGCTGGTTGAAGGATTGATCTACAACACTGCGGCCACTCAGTATCAGTTTGATTTCGTTAAGGTGGCTGACCGCAGCGCAGTGCTAGAGCTCGGAACATCACAAGTTGAAACACAACGACCCCTTGACGGTTCAGGATTGCTGACTAATTCGTTGCAATATGCCCAGATCAATCCCGCTGATACGCTGGTGCTCAATCAGGCCATTACTGTTGAAGCGAATATCACGGTTGATCGCTTTACCAATACCTGGATGCCGGTGATCTACAACGGTGCGGATGGCAATTGGCAGACGCGTATGTTCACGGTCTGGATTCGCTCGGATGGTGCGTTGCACATTGCTGGAGGCGGGGAGGGGATTATCACCGCCGCAGGCGTAATCAAGATTGGTAAGCAGCAGCACATTGCTGCGGTGATGGATAGGCCGGGCGGCCAGATGCTGCTGTATGTGGACGGGGCATTAGTAGCCAGCGGCGCAATCAGCCATACACCGACTGCCAGCAACAACAGTCGATGGCTGATTGGTGGGCGCCCTGAGTTTGCCTATGACCACTCTCCGTTTGAGGGGGTGATACGCGATCTACGGCTCTGGAGTCGGGTACGGACCGCCGAAGAAATGGCCATCTATCAGGATGAAATTCTGACCGGCGCTGAGGCCGGCTTGGTGGCATACCTGAAAGCGGATGAAACCAGCGGCAATCAATTGGTCGACCGTACTGTAAATGGCAATCACGCCACGATACGAAACGTGGTTGATCAAGCTACTGGGGCAATTGCTGGGCGCGTTGAGCAGCCGGGCCAGCGCATCTCGTACACGTTCACGCTGGATGAAGCCAAGCATCTGTACATGGATGCTTTGACTGGGGACCCTGGCGTGTATTGGATGCTGACCGGGCCCGACGGCTTTTCAGTCGAGCGCTCAATGGCCGGCTCCGATGGCCCTCAGCTGACCGGTAATCCAATGCTTGATTTGGCGGTCGGGCAATATACCTTAACGATCCGTGCTACGAGCGGGCAGAGGCCTGCCTATGCGTTCCGGCTGATCGATCTTGGCCAAGCAGAGCAAATCCTGCCAGATCAGCTTGTCGATGCAGTCTTGAACCCAGCCAATAGCAGCCGTGTTTTCCAGTTCGATGCCGCTGCAGGTGATCGCTATTATTTCGATACCCTGAAAGTGACCCAAGGTGCAAATGGGTCTATTACTTGGCGCTTGCTTGACCCTTGGGGACGTCCAGTTTTCGATTCGACCGCATTTTCGGATCGTGATGTGACGACGCTGGCATATACGGGAACGTATACGCTGCTGCTGGAAGGTGCATATGACTTGCTATCTATGCCGCAGTTGCCGCCGCAGGCACAGTTCCGTATCCAGCGCGTGATGGACCGAAGCCAGCCGTTGAGCCTGGGACAGTCGCAAGGGGTGGCTGCGCAATGGCCAGCCGTTGGCACAGGCCTGTTGAGCAACGCATTCCAGTACGCTGAGTTCGATATAGCGCCAACGCTAACGCTGAATCAGACGGTGACGGCCGAGGTAACGATTCAGGTCAATAGCTTTGCCAACACATGGATGCCGTTGCTTTACAGCGGCGATGGCAATAACCAGCAGCGGATGTTCTCCGTCTGGTTGAACAGCAATGGTTCGCTGTATTTGTCGACGGGTGACGGTGGCGAGCAGGCAGCTTGGTCTGCAGCTGGGGTGATCAAGGGGGGCCAACGGCAATACGTCGCGGCAGTGATGGACCGCGTGAACGGCGTACTGAAATTGTTCGTCGATGGGGAGCTGGTCGCAAGTGCCGTAGTTCGCGCGCAACCCGCCACGCTGAACGCGCAGTCCTGGTTGATTGGACGCACCCGTGAAAAAAGCGATGCCTATGCCCAATTCGATGGCGTAATCAGCACGCTGCGGCTGTGGAACGTGGCCCGAACAGCCGAGGAGATTGCTGCGGACCGCGAGCGTGAACTAATTGGAAATGAAGCAGGCCTGATTGCGAACTTTACCGCACATGACGCGAATCGCTGGCTGGACAATAGCGCATATGCGCAGCACGCTCAGATCAGGAATCTTTATGAAGAACTCCCTGGGGTCGTGATCGACCGTATTGAGCATCCGGGGCAGCAGGTAAGCTACACCTTCACGCTGGATCAAGCCAAGCGGCTATATATGGATATTTTGCAGCCAAACAGTAATTGGTTGCTGTGGGTGTTGAGTGGCCCCAATGAGATGGTTAGAGGGTCGCTGTTTGATCGTGCATACGCGACCAACTCGGCTGACGAGCTGTTCCTGGATTTGCAAGCTGGCGAATACAAACTAACCATTGATGCCGGTTTGGATACCGTCACGCAATATGCTTTCCGTCTTGTTGATTTGGACAATGTCTCTGTCATCGAGAGGGAGTCCGTCATCACCGGCAAGCTGACCACAGCTTCCACGACCCAAGCCTATCAATTTTCTGCGCAGGCAGGAGATATAATCGGGCTCGATTCGATTGCAGTGAATGGTGGTGTTGCCTATTGGCGCTTGCTCGATCCCTGGGGTAGGAAAGTATTCGACTCGGTATATGTTACCTCCGACTTGGACAGCATTGCCTTGCCCTATGCTGGTAAATATACCCTGTTGGTTGAAGGGGTTAATTCGCCGAATTATTTTGAAACGGCGTTCAGCTTCAAATTGCTTGATAAAGGTAACACACCGCCGGCGGCGCTTCCCGAAGGGGAGGTACTTACCCTCGGGGAGGTAGTGGCTGGGGAGCTTGATTCCAATGCGTCACAGCATTACTACCGCTTCAGCCTTGATACTGCCGCTGTCCTGTATCTCGACTCCTTGATTGATCGTTCCGATATCGCTTGGACAATTGTTGGGCCTCGCGGCGTCGAGGCTCGCCGTAGCTTCAATAGCAGCGACAGCTATTACGGGCCTAGCGATTTGACCATCAGGCTGGCGGCTGGTGATTACGCACTGCTAGTGGAAGGGCAAGCCGGAGGGTACAGCTTTAAGCTGAGTGACTTGGTGAGTGCTCAGCAGCTGGAGTATGCGGAAGTGGTGGTCAGCCAGTTGAGCCCGGCCAATTCATCGCGCATATACCGCTTCGAAGCTCAAGCTAACGACGAAATTTATCTCGATTTCATCAGCAAGACCTACTATCGCTACCTGCCGTACCGACTCTTGGACCCGCAGGGCAGAACGGTTTATCGCAACAACTTTCAATACTATGGACCGGAAGACCTACCGGAACTGAAGTTGCTGATGTCTGGTACATACACCCTGATTGTCGAGGGTGCAGTGTGGGACTATGGAACGACTGATTTCAGCTTCAAAGTTCACAAGATAAGCCATACCCAAGCAGCATTAGCACTGGGCGAATTGACGCAAGGCGAAATTACCCATCCTGGCCAGCGAAACCGCTATACCTTCTCATTACAGCAGAGCACCTTGCTGTATCTGGATAGCCTCACAAACAACGACAACATAAGCTGGCGCTTGACCGGGCCGCGTGGTGAGGTGACCAATCGTACTTTCAGTGCGAGCGAAGGCACCTACTATTACGATAACCCGGTATTGAATCTGGTGGCCGGTGACTACGTGTTGACGGTCGATGCTGCTGCCGATGTTGTTGGCCAATATGCTTTCAACCTCCGTGGCGTGCTCGATGCTCAGCACATTGCCGCCGGTGAGCGGATCAATGCCCAGCTCAATCCTGCGAATGGCGTGCAAATATATCAGTTCGATGCGGTAGCTGGAGAGCGCATATATATCGATATGCTTAGCAAGGATTATTATCGTTATCTGCCATATCGAATTATGGATGAGCAGGGACGGCAGCTGGCGTATGTTTCCCATCAATATTATGGGGCGCAAGATACCGAAATTATCCTGCCCAGGGATGGTCGATATTATGTGTTGTTTGAGGGGTGGGTTGGTGATAGTGGGGTAATGAACTACGCCTTTGCGCTGCAAAAACCTGTCAACATGTCTTCGGCTTTGGTCCTTGGTGAGGTGGTTTCTACAACCATTAATGCGCCGGGGCAGATCAGTCAGCATCATTTCCGTGTTGATCAGCCGATGCGGATTTACGTTGATTCGCTCAGCTACAATGGCTCGATGCAATGGCGGCTGGTTGGCCCACAAGGCCAGCTGACCTCACGATATTTCAGTTCCACCGATAGCGACTATGTTGACGGTAGCCGTTCCCCTATTATCGATTTGATCCCTGGGGAATATAGCTTCGTCGTTGATCCGGATAATGAGGTGGTCGGCACCGTAAGCTTCCGCCTGCTCGAAGTCGATCAGGCTAGGGTCATTACACCCGGGAGCTTGATTTCCGATCAATTGGTTCCTGCCAATAGTACCAATGTGTATCGGTTTGACGCAGTTGCTGGCGATCAGTTCTATTTTGATATGCGCGGCGCGTCGAGTTGGCATTATGCCTACTATCGGGTGATTGATCCGAGCAATCGGCAGGTGGTGGCCAGAAATAGCGAATATTACGGTCAGGGTGATCTGGATGTTTTCACCGTCAATCGGACCGGCACCTATTACGTTGTGTTTGAGGGGCGCCCTGATGCAACGGGAAGCAATAGTTATGCCTTTATGCTGGAGCGGGTCCAGCAGCGCCAGTATTCGCTCGAGCTCGGTCAGTCTCAGATCGATCGCAAATGGCCGGCCTCGGGTGGCGGTCTGCAGGGTAACGCAACGCAATATGCGCAGATCGAGTCATCTCCTTCGCTGGCACTTAACCAGACGGTAACATTTGAAGCCAGCATTCAAGTGGCCCAGTTTGCCAATGCGTGGATGCCTGTGATCTATAGCGGAACTGGGAATAATGTAAATACAAGTTTCTCTTTGTGGGTTCATTCAAGTGGCATGCTCCAGCTTGAGACGGGTGATGGGTCGCTGCAGACATTATCAACTGCGTCGGGTGTAATTAAAATTGGGCAATATCAGCATATTGCTGCAGTCATGGATAGGCTCAATGGTCTGCTCAAGATTTATGTTGATGGTGCATTGGTTGCGAGCGGTGGCGTTCGAAAAACGTTGGCTTCCAGTAATACCAATCCTTGGTTGATTGGAAACACCTATGAAAAAAGTGGCAGTTATGCTTTGTTTCACGGTGTTTTGAGCGATATCCGGATCTGGAATACCGTCCGCACTGCCGAAGAGATCGCGGCCAACAAGGACAGTGTGTTGGCCGGCAACGAAGCCGGCCTGGTGGTGAATCTCAAAACCGAAGAAACCAGTGGCGAGCAGCTGCTGGACAGCACCACCTATGCCAATCACGCGCGCCTGCGCAATATCTACGATCAATTGCCGGGCAGCATCGTCGACCGGGTCGAGCATGCTGGTCAGCGCGTGGCGTACACCTTCACGCTGGAGCAGGCCAAGCGTCTGTACATGGACGCCTTGAGCAACGATGGCAACCTGAGCTGGACGCTGGTTGGCCCGATGGGCCAAGTCGCGAGCCGCAGCTTCACCAGCACCGATGCCAATCGGTTGAGCGGCAACCCGCTGCTGGAACTGGCGGCTGGACAGTACACGCTGACGATAGATGCTGCTGGGGATACCCAGCCGCAATACGCCTTCCGCTTGATCGATGTGACGGCGGCTCAGACCATCCAGACCGATGCGTTGGTCGACGTGGCGCTGCAGCCGGCCAATAGCAGCCAAGCGTTCCAGTTTGTCGCGACGGCCGGTGAGCGCTATTTCTTTGACGTGCTCAAGGCGGTCAACGGCGTCAATGACACGGTGCAATGGCGGCTATTGGATCCGTGGGGGCAGCCGGTGTTCGACGTAACGTCGATGAGCGACCGGGATGTCACCACACTGGCCTATAGCGGTACCTACACGCTGCTGGTGGAGGGGGGCCTTTGGTCGAGCGGCACGGCGCAATATCAGTTCCGTATCCAACCGGTGCAGGATCGCAGCGTAGTGCTGACGCTGGGGCAATCGCAAGGCGTAGTACCGCAATGGCCAGTTGTGGGTGGCGGCCTACTGGGCAACACGACCCAATATGCACAGATTGAGGCGTCGCCTTCGCTGGCACTTAACCAGACGGTGACCTTCGAGGCCACGATCCAGGTGGCTGGCTTGACCAATACCTGGACACCGCTGATCTACAGCGGCAATGGCAATAACCAACAACGCACCTTCGTGGTTTGGTTGCATAGCAATGGCTCATTGCAGCTCTCGACTGGCGATGGTAGCGCGCAGACGGTGCAATCGGCCGCTGGCGTAATCAAGGTGGGGCAGTCGCAGCACGTGGCTGCGGTAATGGATCGGATCAACGGGCAGTTGGTGTTGTACGTCGATGGGGTGCTGGTAGCGACCGCCGCAGTACGCAAGCAGCCAGCGACGGCCAACGGCAATCCTTGGCTGATTGGTCGGGCACACGAAATGCAGAGCGATTATGGCCAATTCAACGGCGTGATCCGCAATCTGCGGGTATGGAATGTGGCACGCACTGCGGCGGAGATTGCGGCCAACAAGGACAGTGTGCTGGCCGGCAACGAAGCCGGCCTGGTGGTGAATCTCAAGACCGAGGAAACCAGTGGCGAGCAGCTGCTGGACAGCACCACCTATGGCAACAATGCGCGCCTGCGCAATATCTACGATCAATTGCCCGGCAGCATCGTCGACCGGATCGAGCACGCCGGTCAGCGCGTGGCGTACACCTTCACGCTGGAGCAGGCCAAGCATCTGTACATGGACGCTTTGAGCAACGATGGCAACCTGAGCTGGACCCTGGTTGGACCGACGGGCCAGGTTGCCAGCCGCAGCTTCACCAGCACCGATGCCAATCAGTTGAGCGGCAATCCGCTGCTGGAACTGGCGGCCGGACAGTACACGCTGACGATCGATGCCGCTGGGGATACCCAGCCGCAATACGCCTTCCGCCTGATCGATGTGACGGCAGCCCAGACCATCCAGGCCGATGCGTTGGTCGACGTGGCGCTGCAGCCGGCCAATAGCAGTCAAGCGTTCCAGTTTGTCGCGACGGCCGGTGAGCGCTATTTCTTTGACGTGCTCAAGGCGGCCAACGGCGTCAATGGCACGGTGCAATGGCGCCTGCTGGATCCATGGGGCCGGCCGGTGTTCGACGTGACCTCGATGAGCGATCGGGATGTCATCACGCTAGCGTATAGCGGCGTCTACACGCTGCTGGTGGAGGGGCCGCTGGCTTCAAGCAGCACAGCGCAATACCAGTTCCGCATCCAGCGGGTGCAGGATCGCAGCGTAGCGCTGACGCTGGGACAATCACAGGGCGTGGTACCACAATGGCCGGCCTCCGATAGCGGTCTGCAGGGCAGCTCGACGCAATATGCGCAGATTGAGCCGTCGCCTTCGCTGGCGCTCAACCAGACGGTGACCTTCGAGGCCACGATCCAGGTGGCCAGCTTTACCAATAGCTGGACACCGCTGATCTACAGTGGCAACGGCAACAACCAACAACGCACTTTCTCTGTGTGGTTGCAGAGCAATGGTTCATTGCTGCTTTCGACTGGCGATGGCGCTGTCCAGTCCGCGCAATCGGCCGCTGGCGTGATCAAGGTAGGCCAGTCGCAGCACGTGGCTGCGGTGATGGACCGGATCAACGGCCAGTTAAGGTTGTATGTGGACGGGGTGCAGGTGACGACTGCCACAGTGCGCAAGCAGCCGGCGACGGCCAACAGCAACCCCTGGCTGATAGGCCGGACGCACGAAGCGCAGAGCGATTATGGCCAATTCAACGGCGTGATCCGCAATCTGCGGGTATGGAATGTGGCACGCACTGCGGCGGAGATTGCGGCCAACAAGGACAGTGTGCTGGCCGGCAACGAAGCCGGCCTGGTGGTGAATCTCAAGACCGAGGAAACCAGTGGCGAGCAGCTGCTGGACAGCACCACCTATGGCAACAATGCGCGCCTGCGCAATATCTACGACCAATTGCCGGGCAGCATCGTCGGCCGGATCGAGCATGCTGGTCAGCGCGTGGCCTACACCTTCACGCTGGAGCAGGCCAAGCATCTGTATATGGATGCCTTGAGCAACGATGGCAACCTGAGCTGGACCCTGGTTGGACCGGCGGGCCAGGTGGCCAGCCGCAGTTTCACCGCCACCGATGCCAATCAGTTCGGTGGCAATCCGCTGCTGGAACTGGCAGCCGGACAGTACACGCTGACGATCGATGCCGCTGGGGATACCCAGCCGCAGTACGCCTTCCGCCTGGTCGATCTCGACCTGGCCTCGCCAATCGACATGGGTATCGCAGTACGGGGCGAACTGACTAACGCCAAGTCCACTCATGTTTACCAGTTCAGCGTTCAAGCCGGTGATCAATTGCAGTTCGATTCATTGGCGGTGAGCGGCGGCACAGCTTATTGGCGTGTGCTTGATCCGTGGGGGCGCGTTGTATTCGGCCCGAATAACATGAGCTCGGATTATGGTCCGGTGACCTTCAATTTCACTGGCACCTATACCTTGCTGATCGAGGGGCAGCTCGCTAGCAATTTTGGAACCAACTATAGCTTCCAGCTTTTGAACAAAGGCAACGTGCCGCCGACGGCGCTGCCGGCAGGGAGCGCGCTGAGTTTTGGGGTTGCTATTGCTGGAGAACTCAAGACTGTTACGCAAAAAGATTACTACAACTTCACCCTGAGCAACGAATCGCTGCTTTATCTTGACTCGCTAGTCAACAGCTCCTCCCTGAAGTGGTCCATCATCGGTCCGCATGGCCTCGAAGTGAGCCGAAATTTTGCCAATAGCGATGGGCCGAATTTTTCGGATACTCCGGCTATCCGCTTGGTAGCGGGCGACTATGCCTTGGTGGTGGAAGGTGGAACGGGTGGCTACAGCTTCAGGTTGAATGAGCTGGCCGCAGCACAAGCCATTGTCAGTGGTGAGACGGTCGTTGCGCAGTTGAGTCCTGCGAATTCATCCCGAGCCTATAAATTCGATGCCCAGGCTGGCGATGAAATCTACGTCGATTTTATCAGCAAGACCTATTACCGCTATTTGCCCTTCCGGATTCTCGATCCGCTCGGGCGGCAAGTCTATTGGAATGGCTCCCAATACTATGGGCCGGAAGATGCTGGCATCCTGAAGCTGGCTTTGAACGGAACCTACACGCTGATTGTTGATAGCTATCCGAGTGATTCCGGAGTCATCGACTACAGCTTCCGAGTGCAACACGTGGTCAACGTCGAGACCCCGCTGACCATAGGTGAAGTGACAACTGGCCAGATTGCGCATGTTGGTCAGCTCAGCCGTCATACCTTTACGCTCGAACAAGATGCCTTGTTGTATCTGGATAGCCTCACCAACAACGGCGGTTTGACCTGGATACTGACCGGGCCACGAGGCCAGGTTGCCAGCCGCAGCTTCACTGGCACCGACAGTGCGCATTATACCAATTCTCCGGCACTCAACCTTGTCGCTGGCGAATATGTGCTGGTGGTGGATGGGGCTGCGGATGCGGTAGGCGGCTACAGTTTTGCATTGCGGCCGCTCACCACTGCCGTGGCTGTCACGGCTGGAGAAGTGATCACCGCACAATTGAATCCGGCGAATGGAAGCCAGCTCTATCAGTTTGAGGCCTTGGCGGGGCAGCAGATTTATCTCGACATCCTGAGCAAGGATTACTATCGCTATCTGCCTTATCGCATTCTGGATGCGCAGGGGCAACAAGTAATGGTGAACACTAGCCAATACTATGGCCCCGAGGATTACTCATTCGTTGCCTTGCAGAGCGGTCGCTACTATGTCCTGTTCGAGGGGCGTGTTGATGAAACAGCCGCGCTCAGCTTCAACTTCAAGGTTACCAAGCCCGTAGAGATAGTGTCACCGCTGAATCTGGGTGAGATCGTTTCCGCTCAGTTTGATGTGCCGGGACAGGTGAATCGGTATCAATTCACGTTGGATCAGCCCGGTCGGATCTATGTCGACTCCCTGTCGGATGTGGGTTCCGTGCAGTGGAAGTTACTTGGTCCGCAGGGGCAAATTGTGTCAAGGTCTTTCAACGGGACCGACGCGGATTATTTCGATGGCAGCCGCTCCCCGATGATCGACCTGATTCCGGGAGAGTATACGTTTGTTGTTGATCCCGATGCAGATGTCATCGGCACATTCAACTTCCGGGTGCTTGATGTTTCCGAGGCTAAATCCATTATTCCAGGTGAGCTGGTTGCTGATCAACTGGCGCTGGCCAATAGCAGCAATCTGTATCGCTTTACGGCAAATGCTGGGGATCAGTTTTATTTCGATCTTCGTGGCGCTTCTCCAGGCCATTATGCCTACTACCGGCTTGTTGATCCCGATAATAGGCAAGTGGTCGCTAGAAATACCGAGTATTGGGGCAATGCAGATATTGATGTCTTCACCCTGAGCAAAACGGGAACGTATTACATCCTGTTCGAAGGGCGTCCTTCGGCTTCGGGGAGTAATGACTACCAGTTCAACCTCGTTCCGGTGATTGCTTCCAGCAAGATCGTGCTGGGTGGTTTCGGTAGCGAACCTGGGCCGGATCTGCAGGTGCAGAATGTTAAGATCACCCCGGTCGATCAGCTGGCATCCGGCCGTGAAATCGAAGTGTCGTGGGAGGTGCACAACACTGGCGATCTCCCGGCAACGATAGGTTGGCAGGATCGCGTGATTGTGCGCAATGTCGATCGTGGCACGGTGATCGGCAATTACTTGGTCAGCTATACGGATCTGCCGGCGGGCGAGCTTGGCACGGGTTCTAAGGCAACCCGCAAGATCAAGATCCGGCTCCCCGACGGCAACCTTGGCGCCGGCACCATTGCCGTTCAAGTGCTGACTGATATCACCAATGCCGTGGTAGAGAAAGGCGGGAACATCACGGCGGAAGGCAATAATTCGGCCACCATTTCCGTTAACTCGCAATTGGGTGCCTATGCCGATCTCGTAATCAACTCCCTTAATGTGTCGCCTGCCACAGGCTGGAAATCGGGCGAGCAGGTCACGGTGCACTGGACTGTGACCAACCAAGGTAATGCGGTCGTGGCGGGTGCCTGGTTTGACCGGCTTATGGTCAAGAATTTGACGACCAACAACCCGCTGATCTCGATTGACCTACCTGCATCCGGTTTTGGTGATGCGGCGCTGGAGCAGGGTCAGTCCTCGACGAGGTCGTACACCTTCACATGGCCGGCCGGCTTGAATGCTGCGGGTCGATTCGAGTTTTCGGTTGTATCCGATGCGGGTCAGGCGGTGTTCGAAAACAATCTCGACGATAACGCCGAGCGCAACAATACCGCAGTAGCAATCCAGGAACATGCCCCCGATCTCAAGATTGAAAATCTTGCAGTTTCATCGGCATCGGTACTGGCCGGAGATACCGTTAGCCTGAGTTGGGAAACCTGGAACATCGGCACTGCCGATGTGTATGCAACCTTCCATGAACGCATTGTCGTCGTCAACAAGTCGACTGGGCAGGTTCTTCTCAATAGCAGTACCCAATTGGTGGCATCTCAGCTGGCCCAAGGCATGCTTCCCCGTGATGGCTATGCACTGCGTGGCTTTAACTTCCGCTTGCCAGATGGCGCCCAAGGTGTGGGCGAGATCGAGGTCAATGTTTATCTCGACCAGAATACATCTGGTAATTCGCAGGTCTACGAATACCACGCCCTGCATAATGCAGAAGACAACAATCACGCGGTAGTCGGCCTTACATCGGATGCTCGGCCTTATGCTGATTTGCAGCTGATTGATCTCGTGATTGATGACTCCGGCGTTGCAGGAGAGTTGATTGATGTCAGCTGGACGGTAGCAAACAAGGGGCAGGCTGCAACTGGGGCGACCTGGGTCGATTCGGTGATTTTCAGCACCGACGCGGTATTTGGTAACGCTGACGATTTTGTTCTTGGTGTCTATACCCACACTGGATCGCTTCCGAAGGAAGACCAATATTCGCATACGGCCAAAGTGCGCCTGCCGTTCAAGCCACAAGGAACTTACTATATCGGTGTGCGCACCGATGCGCAGGATGCCGTAATTGAACCGGAAAATGAGGCCAACAATGTGAGCCTCATGCTGCCGATTCAACTGATCAAGCCGTATACCGATCTGAAGGTCGAGCAGATCGTGGCGCCGGAAAATGCCATGAGTGGAGATAGCGTCAATATCTCTTGGCTGGTGCGGAATATTGGCAATGGCACTACCGATTTGGCGTTGTGGAGTGATCGGGTCTATCTGTCCAAGGATGGTGTGATTGATTCTGATGACATCATCATTGCCGGCTCGGTCACCCATGCTGGCCTGGTCGGGCCAAAAGAAGTATATGAAGGCAAAGCCAGTTTGACGTTGCCGAGAGACTTGACGGGGAAGTATTACGTCATTGTCGAGTCGAATTATGGTGGCAAGGTTACCGAGACAGATCGAGGGAATAATCGAATTGTTTCTGCAGTACCGATGGAAGTAGGGTTGACGCCCGTCCCCGATCTGGTGATTTCCGCCATTACCGGCCCTGAACAAGCCAAGCCCGGCGAGCTGGTTGAAATACACTACATCGCAAGCAACGCAGGCGGTGCTGACCTGGCTAGTACTTGGCGCGAACGTATTTATCTGGATCGCGGTGCTGCAGGGTTGCTTGAAGTCGCCACATTGCTTTACTCGGATGCCCTGGCTGCCGGCACTCCCTTGGCTCGAGTTGCCCAAGTCCGCATTCCTGCTGGCTTGGCCGATGGCGAGTACCGTTGGGTGATCAAGACCGATATCGACAATACGCTGTATGAGCGGGATGGTGAAAGCAACAACACCACCATTTCGACCGGAACGATTCGGGTGGTGCGCTCCGATCTGGCGGTGCTATCGGTTTCGGCGCCATCGTTGATCCAGTCTGGTTCTTCCATTGCCGTGAGCTGGGAAGTCCGCAACTTGGGTTCTGATGTGGCCGGAGGCTTCCAAGACCAGGTTTACTTCCTCAAGAACGGGACGTTAACCCTGGCGGGCAGTCTCCTGCGCAGTGCACCGGTATTGCAGGGTGAGAGTTATCGTGCGGAGCTGGCTATCAATGTGCCATTGGATTACAGCGGCGTCTACGAAATCGTTGTGATCGCCGATGCCAAGTCGGTAGTGGACGATGTCAATCGAGGCAACAACCGCGCTTCGATAGCGCGTGAAATTGAATTGTTCCCCTACGCTGATTTGGCGGTGACCGATGTAACGGTAGACGAGCGGGTTATTGACGACCCCGCGACCATCAACGTCAGCTGGACCGTTGCCAACCATGGAACTGGTTTGGGAAAGACAACGGCCTGGCATGATCGAGTTGTATTGTCGAAGGATGAGATTCTCGGGAATAGTGATGATTGGGTTGTCGCCGAGTATGTGAATGAGGCTTCGCTCGATAAGGATGAGCGTTACTCCGTTATCAAGAAAATCACGTTGCCGGCCGGCACATCGGCACGATACAAGGTTTTTGTTGTTACCGATTCGAAACAGCAAGTTTTTGAGAATGGCCTGGAGAGCAATAACGCAGCGCGAGCGGAAAATGATCTGGAGGTCATGCCGAAAGCGTATGCCGATTTGGTTGTGCAATCGGTATCTTATGAGGGCGAGCCGGCAAGCGGAAAGAGCCTCAAGGTCAACTGGACCGTGCGCAATCAGGGTATAGGTATCACGGATCAGTTCCAGTGGTACGACGAAGTTTGGCTGAGTAAAGACCCTGCAGGTTCTAACGTGGTTGCCCGTTTTGGTAGTGCAGGCCATGTTGGTCAGCTCGCCGCTGGTGATTTCTATCAGCGCAGCATCAATGTTGCGCTGCCAGAGGGGATATCAGGCGACTACTATCTGCACGTCCGAACCGGCGGTGGTGTTTATGAATTTGTATACGGGACCGACAACGTCGGTCATAGCGTGGCAATTCCGGTTACCTTATCGCAGTCGCCCGATCTGATCGTGGAGTCGGTTGTTTTACCTGGCGTCGCCCAAGAAGGTGATTTGATTGATATCAGCTGGGCGGTCGTCAATCACAGCGATGTGCCTGCCAGCGGTATCTGGACCGATACGATCATGTTGGTCCCAATCAGCGGAACTGGTAATTCCACCATATTGGGCCAGTTCACTTACGATCGCGGGCTGGAAGCGGGGATACGCTATACCAGGACGGAGCAAGTTCGTCTCCCTGCAAAAATTGAAGGGCTTTATCGTGTCAAAGTGATCACCAATGCCAATTTAGGCAAGTCGGGCAGCCAGGTCTATGAGCATGGTGATGCGCGGCTGAATAATGAAACCGTGTCTACGGGCTCGATTTCGGTCAGCTTGAACGATCGTCCTGATCTTCGCATTGGCGATGACGTCGTTGTGCCAAGCCATGTAACGGCCGGAACAAGCACAAGTATTAAATACACCGTCAAAAATGGTGGCGCGGCGGCGGCGACCGGACGCTGGAAGGACAAGGTATACCTATCGCTGGACGGTACTCTAAGTGCTGACGATGTGCTCGTTGGCAGTTTCGATAACGGATCAGCGCTGGCGCCTACAGACGAATATACCAACGAAGCCGGCTTGATCAATATTCCGATCAGGTATCGTGGGGATGCATATCTGATTGTTGTGGCGGACGGTAACAACACCGTTGACGAGTATCCCAATGAAGTCAACAACGTCAGGGCTGTCAAGTTCTATGTCGATCCAGTTCTGTTTGGCGATCTGGTGACCAGCGATGTCGTAGCGCCCGATCAGGTGACACATGGGTCAAGCATCGAAGTCCGCTACAAGGTGACCAACAAGGGCAGCGATACCACTCGAGGGGAGTCGGCGACGCTGAATGCTTGGACTGACACGATTTGGCTGGCGCGCGACCCACGTCGTCCTGGTGCGTATAAAGGTGATATTTTACTTGGATCGGTGACACATACCGGCAATCTTGCCAAGGGCGATGATTATCTTGGCACTGCTCAAGTTCAAATTCCCGAGAATTTGCTATCGGGTAAATATTTTCTGACGGTCTGGAGTGACACCTATGATGTCATTCTGGAAGACACGTTTGCGTCCAATATCAATCCCGATGACCCGACACAATTTGACAACAATAACTACAAGGCTCGCCCGGTAACCGTATTGGGTATTACGCCACCCGACCTGGTTGTTGCCAATGTGTCAGCACTTGAGAAGGCAGAAGCGCCTGGGGATTATACGTTCACTTACTCGGTCAAGAATGAGGGCGATCAATTCAGTGGTGGCTGGGTTGATGTTGTTTACATCGCCGATGATCCGGATTTGAACAAGGCCAAACAGATCTGGACGATTGCGAAATTGTCGCAAAATCGTGCCTTGGGAAATTCCGAGCAGTATAGCGTTACGCAGACAATACAATTGTCGCCTGCCGTTACGGGCAAGTATGTCATTGTCAAGACTAGTGCTGAATCAACGCAGGGGTTTAGTGAATCAGATACTAAGAATAATACGGCCTATCGGCTGTCCGAGATCATTGCTCAGCCGTCCGATTTGCAGGTTACATCGATTCAAACACAAGCAGAAAATTATTCTGGTGAAGAAACGCTGGTGACCTGGACGGTGCAGAATTTTGGGGGCGCTGTCTGGAGTGGAACCAAGGGGTGGATCGATTCCATTTACTTCAGTAAAGATCCAGTCTTTATTCGTGATCGTGCCGTTGCATTAGGCGCGGTTGCACACATCAACAATACGGGGCTGTCTGCCGGTGGGAGTTATACTGCCTCCGCAAAGGTTAAATTGCCCCCCGGAACGGGTGGGGAATATTACATCTATGTGCTGACAGACAGCGAACACGATTACCGTTCGCTGGCTGAAACGCCGAGTGAGTGGAAGGTCGCTCAGGGTGAAATGCGGCAGGGCAACAATGAAAGTGCCTTGCTGCACTATTCGACCTCGGTCTTTGAGTCGGATAACACGAATAATCTGGCGAAGGCCACTATCGACGTTATTTACAAAGAGCCCAACCTCCAAATTGAGCTCGATGGGATCCAAGTGAGTGACCCGGCGCCGATGTCTGGCCAGACGATCACCGTGACTTGGACGGTTACGAATACTGGCACGCGTGAAACACGCAGCAACGCCTGGTTTGATGGCGTTTATCTATCCCGTGATGCATCGCTGGACTTGAGTGATTACCCGCTGGTGGATCGTGGATCAGATGTTGAACGTGGTTTGAAGGTTCGCTATACGGCGCTCACTGCCGATGGCAAACCCAAGTATCTCAAGCCTGGCGATTCGTATACGCAGACTGCGACATTCAGTTTGCCGGAATCGATTGACGGTGATTTCCATCTGATTGTGAAGGCCGATACGTCCACGGTTAATGATTATTACCATCAAACGCCAAGTACCATCAGAGATGGATTGGCCACTCTGACAGTGACTCAGCCTGTCGCAGGCTCGGTCCTTGAGTTCAAGGACGAAGGCGATAACACCGCGTCGATTCGCTTGCCGATCAAACTGGCAACTCCGCCGGATTTGAGGGTCGAAGAGGTTATTTCGCCTGAGAATGTGCTGGCTGGACAAAGCACGACGATACGCTATACGGTGAAGAACGTGGGGGGCGATACCCCGCCGGATCAGGGCAGCTGGAATGACTTGGTTTATCTGTCCCGAGATCGCTTCCTGGACGTGAATCAGGATCGCTATGTGGGATATGTTCAGCATGGCGGCGGCCTGGCTGGCTCTAAAAGCTATGCCAACGAAATTACGGTGAATGTGCCACGCGATTTCGAAGGGGCTTATTACGTCTTTGTCATTACCGACCCCACCCGGGTTTGGGGCGCTGGCGAATATGGCCAGGTTCGCGAGTTTGGCCGCGAACTGAACAATTCGACCGCTGCGGAGCAACCGCTGGTGATCGAGTTGCCGCCACCCGCCGATCTGGTGGTAAGCAATGTCACCCTGCCGGGCTCTGCCAAGGTGGGTGATGAAATCCAGATTGAATACCGCATTGAAAACCAATCGGATAATCCGGCATATGGCCGCTGGACCGATGCGATTTACTTGTCCAGCGACAACACCTGGGATCTGGGTGATGTGTTGATTGGCAAGGTCGATCATGAGGGTGGTTTGGCGGGTAGACGGGACTATCTGGCAACGCTCAAAGCTAAGTTGCCCCCGGTCAAGGATGGCTCGTGGCGCATCATTGTGCGGCCGGACGTATACAACGAGGTGTATGAAGGCAAGATTTCCTACACCGAAAACGGTTTGATCCTTCCACCTGGCGAAGCCAATAATCGTCAGGCATCAGGTAGCACGTTGTCGGTATCGGTGCCGGCGCTGACGCTGGGCGAAACCCTGGAGACGACGCTGTCCAACGGGCAAACCCGCTTGTATCGTTTGACAGTTGGCGCCAACGAAACACTGCGGGTGGCGCTCGACAGTCTGGCTGACCAGGGCGCGAACGAAGTCTATCTGCGTTATGGTGACATCCCGACAGCCAGTGCCTTCGATGTGGCCTATACCAACCCGCAATCGCCCGATCAGCAAATCCTGCTGCCCACCACAAAGGCCGGGGATTACTACATCCTGGTTCGCTCGCGGCAAGGTGCGAACGATACCCCGGTCAAGTTGCGGGCCGATCTGATGCCTTTGTCGATCAGCCGTGTCACGCCAGATCAAGGCGGTGTAGGCGACGAGCAGCACCGCTGGGTCACCGTCGATATCTACGGAGCCCGCTTCAAGGCGGGCGCACTGGTCAAACTGGCACGCCCTGGTGTGTTCGAAGTCGAGCCGACGCGTTGGCAAGTGCTCGATGCGACCCATATTCGCGCCGTTTTTGACCTGCGTGAGCTGCCATTGGGTTTGTACGATGTGATCGTGACCAATCCGGATGGGGAACATGTAACCACTGCGGTGCGCTATCTGGTCGAACGCGGGATTGAAGCGGACGTCACCATTGGTATCGGTGGCCAGCGCGAAATCGCGCCGGGTGAGCAAGGCATTTACAGCGTGACGCTGCAAAGTCTGACCAACGTCGATACGCCTTACGTGCGCTTTGATTTCGGCGCGCCCAATATGGGCAACAGCGAAGATGTGCTGGGCGGGCTCAATTTGCCGTATATGGTCTTTGGTACGAATGTTGGCGGGCAACCGCTAGGCCAAACGACCGATCTGGCGGGTAATACCCAGCAATATGGTCAGACGCCAACCACAGGTACGCCGCGCAAGGATATTCCTTGGGCGCAACTCGATGGGGTGCAAAACACCGACGGTCTCAATCTCGTTCCTGGGTATGCCTTTGATATTCCAGCGGGTGGCTTTGCCGGGATGAGTTTCAATGTTCAAACCTACCCAGGTTTGAAAGAATGGCTGAATTATGATTTCGAGGGTTTAAGGGACAAACTCTATGCCATCCGTCCTGATTGGAAAGCCCAAGGTTTGCTCGATGGCGGTGTGGCCGACCTCAACAAGATTGCCGAGGGGCTGACGCAGAAATTCCTGTCGAGAGAGCCAGAAGAACACCTCAGCAAGCAGGAAGCCTTGGCAATGCCATTCCGCTTCAATGTCTTTGGTGCCGCGACACCGTTGACGCGGGACGAGTTTATTGCCGATCAGAAAAAGCATGCGCTGAAGTTGCGTGCCGCCATCCTGGCGGATCAAGATGCGCCAAGCAGCTTGGCTGCGCTGGCGGCGGACCCGACGCAATGGGTCAATGGTTGGCTGGCAGCGCTGGAAGCTGCTGGGTTGTTGCGCCCCACGGAAGAGGCGCCACCCATTCTGCAAAACCCGCAGGTGATCAGCCTGAATGCCACATTGGCCACCGGCATCTTGCTGAGCAAGGCCGGCGACAATTATCGTACGCAAGCCGATGTGCTGAGCTTCTTCTTGAAAGTGCAGCAATGGTATGGCGATACTGCGCGCTTTGTCGGCGATGCGGCTGCAACGATTGGCGAGATCGATTACATCGAAATCCGTGAGGATCAAGAAGGTAACTACGCCGAAATTCCGGTGCCAAAGCTGATTGAGCAAAGCCAGTTTGATCTGGATGCGGCCCACAATACCCACTTCATCGACTTCAATGTCTTTGCCGGTGGCATTACTGAACTGGAATATTTGCGGCACCTTGGCGTGCTGGATGGTGAATTCAATCCAGTGCAAGCCAAGTCGTTGAATCTTACCAGCTACCTGCAGCAAACATTGCAGCAACAAGAGCTGGCGTCGGCTCCTATTGCCGTGAAGGGGCCGCAGGGTAACCAGGCCGAGAATGGCTACAGCTATGTGCCGGCAGATACGGCATTGCCCTATTCGCTCTCATTCAATAACCCGGGGAATGTTCCGGTGGGGCAGCTACGGATCGTCACCCAGCTGGATGCCGATCTTGATATCAGAACCCTGCGTTTGGGTGATCTGAAGATTGGCGATATCAACGTCCATCTGCCGGAAGGGCGCAGTTATTTCCAGGGTGATTTCGATTTCACCGGCAGCAAGGGCTTCATACTGCGCGTCAGCGCCGGGATCGACGCGGAAACGCGTATCGCCACTTGGTTGCTGCAGGCGATCGATCCGGATACCGGCGAGGTCTTGCAGGATGCTCAGCGCGGTCTGCTGGCCCAACCGAAAGGCAATGCTGCCAATAGCGATCAATGGAAGCGCGGCTTCGTCAATTACACCGTCCAGGCCAGCAGCAAGGCAGAATCCAACGCCGAAATCGTCACTTCGGCAAGAATCTTCTTTGATGGTGCGCCACCTGTAGAAAGCAAGGCGAACACTTGCGTGCTCGATGCCAAGGCCCCGGTGACGCAAATCATCGTCAAGGCCTTGGGTGAGGCGGCCACCGGACAGCCTGTGTTTGATGTGCGCTGGGACGCCAAAGATGACCTGAGCGGCGTCAAGGCAGTCACGGTGTACGTGGCCGAAAACGGCGGCGATTTCCGTATCTGGTTGAAGCAGGTTGGCCCTGAGCAAAACCAGGCCGTGTTTACCGGCGAGAACGGGCATACCTATGAATTCCTCGCCGTGGCGACCGATCTGGCCGGTAATCGGGAAGCGGCTGCTGTGTCCAACGCGGTGCTGCCGGATGATGGGGCACGTCAGAGTGCCTTGGAGAATCTGGGTGCGAACGAAACACTGACCCAATCCAGCGAAGTGCCCCTGCCCAGCGAAGAGCGTACCTATCCCGGCAATGAACTTTTTGTCCAGGCACAACAGCGCTTGCCAGGCCAAGTGGCTCAGCAGCAACCGTCTGAACTGAAAACCGTTCTGGCACCGTTTGCCGTGCGTGGTTTTGCCGAAGGATTTGCTGGCAGCGATGCAGATCTGGGCGTGACGGCCATGGTCGAGTTGGCTGATCGCAGTTTGCTCGTTGCGGCAGGTTCCTTGCGCAACGAAGTGTTCCGCTTCACCAAAGATGGCGGCCGCAATACGCAGCCATTGTTTGTGGCGCAGCAGCCGATTCTGGACATGGCCATCGACCAGGCTGGCCAGCTGTGGGTGATGACGGGTAGCCAGCTCTTGCAACTGGATGCCGAAAGCGGTGCGGTTATTCTGCAGATCAATGGGCCACGCAATGAGCCTTTGACGCATGCCCTAGCGATACATCCCGCTACCGGTGAAATCTATGTGTCGTCTGGCAATGGCATAGAAATCTATACGCCAGACACGGCGGATGGACGTGCCACATGGCGCCATTTCAGCAACCAGAGGGTGAAGGATCTCGCCTTTGGTCCGGATGGCCGATTGTGGGCAGTGCGCTGGACTGGGTCCGAAGTCGTTGAAGCCCAGTTGAATGCCACAACCGATATTTTGAGTTTCCCGATGTCGGGGCGCTATGCGGGCCGCGCCGAGCTGGAGTTCCGCCTTGCCGGACTCGTTGACAGTCTGGCCTTTGGCAAGACCGGCTCAACACTGGACGGCTTGTTGCTGGTCTCGTCGAACCTGGCACAGCGTCAGCAGTCAGGTACGAATTCGAGCGTGCCGCACCAGGCAGCCGTGTGGATGATTGAATTGGCCACCAAGCGGCTGCTTCAGGTCGCAACCGGCGGTACCCAAGGCGAAGCGATCCTGACTACGCAAGACGGTCGGATTCTGATCGGCCAGACGCAGCGCATCGACGAAATTGCGACGTTGCGTGCGCCGGTAGTGCAAGGCATCACGGTCCCCGATGGCGCGTTCCTGCCACTGCCGGCCGGGCAAATCGGCGTCACGTTCGATCAGGCCATGTGGCAAGGGTTGGCGAGCGATGCGGGCAGCGTGCTGAACCTGCAGAACTTCACCTTCACCGGCCTCGGTCGCTCCGAAGGTGTGCGCATCGTGCCGAAGGCAATTCGTTGGGATGCCGCGAATAAGACTGCGTGGCTGGATGTGGCCGGCCTGCCGGCAGGCCAATATCAGCTGACGATTAGCCACGCCTTGACCAGCGCGATGCAAGCGTCGTTGGAGCTGGATTACATCAGCACGTTCACTGCGGTGCTCGATATGACGTCACAGCTGCGTGTCGAGTTCAGCAACACCCGCGCCAATCGGGCCAATGGCGAAATCAGTTACGACGTCAGCCTGACCAATATCGGCACCGATGACCTGCGTGGTCCGCTGATGTTGATGTTGGATCCAGGTCGCTATTTCGATAGCAGTATTGCGAATGCCGTGGCAGGCAGCGCTGACCAGGCCAATCTCTGGATTCTGGATCTGACCCAAGCATTGAGCGCTCTGGGGGGCAAGCTGGCTGTGGGCCAAACCTTGGCCAATCAGACCGTGACGGTGGTCGCGGCCAGCCGCTTTGCAACCGAAACCGGAATGGTGCAGTTGCCGAAGTTCGATCTGGCGCATGGTCTCTATGCGGTGCCGTTGGAAAACATTCCACCTGTGTTGCAACTGGCGGGTACGGCCGCTGAGATGCCAGCCGCGCAAGTCGGGGCGGCATGGCAGGCGAAGCTGGAAGCCGTGGATGCAGATGGCACGCAATTCTTCTGGCAATTGGTGCAAGCCCCGGCAGGCGTCACGCTAAGCCAAGCTGAGGCGCTGACGACAGATTCGAGCGGATATCATTCTGTTGTAACCTTGAATTGGACTCCAACGGCAGCGGCCCTGCGCGATAGTGAAATCGTGGTGCGCGTGCAAGACAGCCGTGGCGGCGTGGCGACCAAGCGTTTTGTGGTCCGGGTGAATGGCGGTAATTCGTTGCCAGTCATCAGCAATGCTCAGACGGTTTATGTGACCGAAGGCGAACCGCTGAAGATGCCGATTTCGGTTGCCGACCCCGATGGCCAACCTTTGACCGTAACAATCAGGAACCTGCCTGCAGGGGCTTCATATGACGCGGCCAGCAGCACGCTCTCCTGGGTGCCGGGGTACGATCAGGCAGGTGTCTATACCGATGTCACCGTTGTCGTCAGTGACGGGTTTGCGACGGTTGAGAAATCCCTCAAATTGGTTGTCGAGCAGGGGTATGCGCGTCCGGTCTTGAACCCGGTTGCGCCGCAAACCGTGCGTGAAGGTGAGGTGATTGGGCTGCAATTGGCGGGCTACATGCCGGGTGGTTTGCGGCAAGCGGATGGCACCCAGATTGCGCTGCGTTATTCGGCGGCTTGGTTGCCTGCCGGAATGACATTGAATAACGAAACGGGCTGGCTGGCTTGGGCACCGGGCTTTATCCAACACGGCAGCTATTCCGTGCCGGTGACCTTGACGGCGACCTATCAAACGCCAAGCGGTGAATCCATTGAGACCGCGGTCGCCCGGACCATCGTTTTCAATGTCCTGAATGCAAATGCGGCGCCGGTATTTGATCCGGCGGAAACTTGGAACGTACTGGAGGGGCAGCCACTTCGGATCAGCGTTTTTGCCTTCGACCCGGATAATCCTGAGTTCGAACCGAAGATGCGTCTGCGCCCAGGTTCCGTAGCCGTGGGCCCGGATACGACTGAATCCACGGTTCAATACCATGTCGATGGCTTGCCGCCAGGGGCAACGTTCGATGATGAAACGTTGGAAATCGTTTGGACGCCGGGCTACACCCAGGCGGGTGTTTACCAAGTCACCGTTACCGCAACTGATAGCGGGGATGGTACGGGTGCAACGGCGGTAAGCCAGATTGTATTGCCCATCATCGTTAGCAACGCCAACCGTGCGCCTGAGATTGGCAACATCAGCAATGCTTTTGTCGATAAAGGTGCGGTGCTGGAAATCCCGGTATCTGCCAGCGATGCAGATGGGAACCCGCTGCAGATCACCATTTCTGGTTTGCCCCCATTTGCGACTTATACCCAAAATCCGTCTGCGCAAGGCGCTGGTGGCGTGATCCGGTTTGCTCCGGGTGAGGGTAGCCGCGGTGATTACGCGATCACGGTGGTCACGCAAGACAACGGTGACGGTGATGTCCACCAAGTGCTGAGCCAAGCGCTGACCTTTGTCGTAACGGTACGCAGCCCAAGCGAGGCCCCGGTATTTGCCTTGCCGCGCCAGATCGTGGCCGTTGCGGGGCAGGCGATCAGCCTGCCGATCAGCATTCGCGATGCGGATCAAGACACGCTGACGATTACGGCCAACGGCTTGCCATTGGGCGCCCAAATCATCACCCAGCCGCAGTATGGGGTTGCGACTTTGGTCTGGACCCCAACGGCCAATGATATCGGTGGTCATGATGTAGAAATCGTGGTGACCGATAGCGGTGAAGGGCCAAAAGATGCGGGCTATAAACCGGATGGCTTTGTTCCGACCCCGAATGTCACCAAGCAAAAAGTCCGCATCGTGGTACGCCAGAGCAATCTGGCCCCTGAAATCCTCAACGTTCAGGTCAACGGGGTGAATGTGGCCGACCAGAGCAGCGCCACGGTGAGCTTGAATGCCACCGAAGGCACGCCTTGGTCGTTGGAACTCTACGGGAATGATGCGAATGCAGATCTGATCAATTGGTCGGTGAGCGATCTGCCGGCGGGCATGCAGCTTGAAGTACCCAGTGGTGGCAATCGCGCCATCCTGCGCTGGACGCCGGGCCTCTTTGCTGCCCAAGACGGCAATGTGGGCGGTAGCCCAGGAAGCTGGCGCTTCCAGGTCAAGGCCAGCGATGGCGCCGCAGAAGTTGTACGCACCTTTGAAGTGAAGGTGACCAACGTCAACCAGACGCCGACCATCCTGCCGATGCCGTTGCAGCTGGCCAGTGAAGGTGAAACGCTGAGCTTCACCTTGCGTGCAGCCGATGCGGATAACGATGCAACCCGCATGAGCCTGATCTACGACGCCAATACGCCGGAAGGCGTGATGTTCGATGGCGCCAGCGGCTACTTCGAGTGGACGCCAGGCCTCGATATCGTGAACAACTTTACCGGCAGTGATCGGGCATTCAACTTCAACTTCCTGGTTACAGACGGCACCGTGAGCAGCACCCGCACTGTGCAAGTCCGGGTATTCGACAGCAATCGCGCACCGCAGGTGCAGGTGGCCAATCACGCAGTCAGCGTGGGCAAAACATTGGCACTGCCTGTGACCTTGGCGCAAACCGGGGCCGGCCTGCTGGCCTTCGATGCAGACGGGCTGGCGCAAACCCAGCACCTGGGCATCAGCTTCAGGAACCTGCCCGAAGGTGCTTATTACGACGCCGTTGCCGGCAAGTTGATCTGGACGCCTGGCCCAGGCCAGGTCGGCGACTTCATGGTGAGCATGACGGCCAGTGATGGGCGCAATACCCATACCGCTGTCTTTGTCTTGCGCGCGGTGGCGGATGATCAGGCCAATGCGCCCAAAATCAGCGTCGTCACCACCCCGAGCACACCGGTCACACCAGGGCAAAACGTGGTCGCCACCGTTCGCGCCGATGCATGGAACGGCATTGCGCAAGTGCGCGCCGAAATGCGTGCAGCCGGCCAGACGGACTGGAGCGCGGTAGCGCTGGATGCGGCTGGCCGCGTGCGGATCATGCCGACGCAAACCGGCTTGATCGAGCTGCGCGTGACCGCAATCGATATCGATGGCTTCAGCAGCAGCTACATCCACACCATCAAGGTGAAGGACGCGCAAGACACGGTCGCACCGGTTCTGAGCTGGGCGGGCCTGCTCAATGGCGCCGATCAGTCTACACGCCCGGTCGTTGTCAACGAGGTTGCAGATTTGCTGGCGCATATCCGCGAAGCCCAGCTGATGGGCTATTCGCTGCAAATTGCGCCGGTGGGCAGCGCCAACTGGCAAACCGTGCTGGCGCGCGAGGCTGAGGCTGAGCAGATCGATGCGGATGTCGATCTGCTGCAGCTGAACCCGGCACTATGGCAAAACGGCGTATACCAACTGCGCCTGAGCGCGATCGATCTGGCTGGGCGCCGTAGCGAAATCACCGCCCGAATCATTATCGATAGCCATGACAAGCAACTGATCGCAGCCACGGCAAGCGATGCCACGTTTGATCTGGGGGGCCATCAGCTCGCACTGAATCGCGTGCTGCTCGAGGATCGAGCTGGCCAGTTCGGTAACTGGTCGCTGTCCTTGCTCGACACCGGCCTCACCTCCGATCAGCCGGCAACGACCGCAAGTGGCGCCTTGGCGCCGTGGAACGAAGGGGCCAAGGTGTGGGTGCAAATCCCGGCCAGCCTGGCGCAGGCCAATGCCGGAGTGACGTCACTCAGCTTCACACTGGCGACGCAAGGCCAGCGCTTGGGCGGTGCGATCAATGCGCCGACCATCTTCTCGCCCGTATTCGGTAGCGATCAGGGTTGGACGCTGCAGGCATATGCCAATACGAATGCCGACGCACCGGAAGCATTGGTGAAGCAAGGCCAGCGTCTGTATAGCCAGACCACTGGCTTGCCGTGGTCGCCCACGCATTACCGCCTGACCGGCCCGGATGGCACGCGCTATGAACTCGATGCCAATGGCTCCATTACCAGTATCCATTTTGCCGATAGCGTGACATGGTTGGTGTCGGATGCCGGTGTTGTCGTACAAGGCATGAATATCGATGCGCGCGTGGCAATACATCGCGACCAGCAAGGCCGCATCGACAAGGTGACCGGCCCAGGCCAGACCATTGTTTATCGCTACGATGGCGAAGGCCGCTTGGTCCTGGCTCGCCGTCTGGATGCCGCCGATTTTGGCCAGCCATATGGCTATGATGCCGATGGCCGATTGCTACACGACACCATTACTGCCAATCTGGGCACGGCGGCCAATTGGCAAGCCAGCACCCCGGAATGGCATGGTGATTTGACCGGCGACGCAACCACGATTGCATTTACCGTTCGCGAGAGCGAAATCGCCTCCACTATCCATACGCCGGGTGCAACCGGCGCGGTGATCCTGGCGGTTGAAACCACGCTGAGCGATGCGGAAGCCGCGTTGCAATTCGTCGGCGCTACGGTTTTGGGCAGCCAGGTGAGCTCGGGCAAGAAAACCACGCTGATCCGCGTGACCGAGGCTGGATTGAAGCTGATCCGGATCATTGGTGCAGGCACGGCGCAAGTCCGTGTACGCCTCGCTGGCGATCTGAATCAGGACGGCAAGGTCGATGGCGTAGATTCGGCAACTTGGGAGAGCCTGCGTACGGCCAATCAAGCGGCTGGCGATCTGAACGGCGATGGCACTACCGATCAGCTGGATCGCCAGGTGCTGTACGCCAACTATGGCTGGAAGGCGAACACCGCACCGGTAGCCACCGCAGCGCAAACGCTGAAAACGCATACTGATCTGACCGGAAAAACATCGCTGCAAAGCATTGCCGAAGACCTGGAAGGCGACAGCGTGTTCTGGCGCGTGCTCGGTGCAGAGCATGGCACAGCCAGCCTTGCTGCGGACGGCCAGACTCTGCTGTTCAAGCCGGTCGCGGGTTATGCCGGCGCAGCCGTGATCTATCTGCAAGCGGATGACGGCTTTGTTGCCTCGGCACCGCTGGAGGTAGGGGTGAATGTGAGCGGGGCCAAGCTGGTGTCCATTCAACTGAATCGAATCTTCGTGGTGAAGCCGGGGGGCGCGCGCGAGCTGGTCGTTCTCGGCGATTTTGAAGATGAAAAGAATGTTCAATTGACGGGTGATTACGTTACGTTTGTTTCAAGCGATGACACCGTATTAGGCGTCGATTCGAACGGGATCGTCAGAGGAAATAAAGAGGGGAGCGCAATAATTTTTGCACGCGCTCGTGGCATCGAAGGACTCAACGCATTTGTTGTTGATGCTGACCCTTATGTTGTGAATATGGATTCGAGGGGAATTGAGGTCGATGTCTATCCCCAATCGATTTCATTGCCTGTTGAGGGTGTACGCCAGCTGAAAGTGAGGACGTTGGACGGCTCCATCATTACCGCAAAGGAGACAGGTACACGTTATTTTGTTGGTGATGCCTCGGTTGCGGAAATTGATGAAAATGGTTTGATTGTCGCCAAGTCGCTTGGGGAAACTTGGATTTACGTCGTGCACGATGGGTTGCAGCAACAAATCAAGTTGAATGTTTTGAATGCTCAAGTTGATCAAGGGGCCATTGGTAACGGGGCAGGCTTGGTTGTTAAAGACCTGCAAGGTAGCACCGTGATGGTTCCAGCTGGAGCGTTACCGGATGGCAGCGTGGTTTCCATTTCGACCATCGGCGTTGCTGATGTCGGTATGCCATTACCGCAAGTTCCAGATATGAGCGCTGTGGCGGCCTTTGAAATTGAGTTTGATGGGCATGCAACGTTACCCTTGCAGTTGGCGATAGACCTTTCTTCAAAAATTGATCCTGACACCGGGTTGCCTGCTCAGTATGAAGCTGGCACAGAGGTTTTGTTCTGGCGCAAGGGCTTCATTCTGGATGAGAACGGTGAGCGCAAGGAAACGTGGTGGCTCGTCGATAATGGTTATATTGGCAGCGATGGCGTTGCGCGCACAGCGAGCCCGCCTTATTCCGGTATTACCGGTACAGGTGGCGTATTTCTTGTTTCTACGATGGACAAGAAGAATAGTGATGCCAAGACAGGTGAGGTCAAGGTCACCGGCGCGTTGGTAAACTTCAACGCCATTTGGGCAGAAATGGCATTTGTAGCGCTGGCTGGAGCCAGCTTGGGTGGCGCGAGAATCGCAATGAGTGCGCTGTCCATCTTCGCGTCGTTGTCGGCAGTTTCTGCGGTCAAATACACGCTTGAAGGGTCTTATCGGGTACCTGTTGATCCCACGACATTTGAGCCGGAGAAGATCAACAATACCTTCCCCGCTGCGCCGCGGTCGACAATCCACCAGCCCGTGATTACTCAGGTCGATTACGACCAAGCGAGCCGGAAGTTGACAGTTAAGGGTGAGGACTTTATCCCTCCTGGTGGTTCGTTTGGTAATTATCAAGTCAAAATTTGGCTGGTCCCACGTGGTAATCAACTGTTCCGGCCAGGGGAAGAGGTCAATCACGGTTTGGTATGGAAGGGCCTGGAAACCAGTTTCAAAGGATTTGATACCTATGAAGCCACCATTCCGGAAGATATTGCACTGTCAATGCATTTGATTTACATCGAGCGTATTGCCTTGATTCCGAGCGATGATGGCACGATCGCAGAGAGCTACCCTGTCGATAGTGATCCCGTTCAGGCATGGACGCTTGGAACCCGCAATGTTCTGGTGACCAACCGATCTGGAATTGAAATCTTCCAGACTGACGCGGAAATTGAAAGCAAACCCCAGAAGTTGGTAGCTCGTATTGACAAAGACGAGAAGGGGGAAGCGCTTGAGCTTTTCGGTCGCTACGGCGAGCAGATCGTATTTTCCACTGATGGCACTTTAGCGTTTGTTGCTGGGCGAGGCAGCAAAGTGCATGTGGTTGATATGTTGACCAATAGTATCGCTTATACGATCCCGATTCCTGGCGCAGGCGCCAACCTGAAAAGTCTTGCGGTCAATGACGGCTGGCTTTATGCCACCGAGGGGGGGGCGCAGGGGAGCGCTCGGCTGTTGCGCATCAACATCGATCCGATGAGTATGGGGTTTCTTACGGAAATCCAGACCATTAAATACAATTTTGACGCCCCGCTCGGGTTGACGGATATGGCCGTCAATAATGGTAGCTATTTGGCGGTTACGGCGCCTCGTGTTGGGCTGTGGCAGCGAGGCCAGCAGCAGGGCAATGTCTATGTGATTGACTTGAACAAGCTTGATCGTGAGGGAGAGTTTGTCGCCGATGCGGTTCTGGAAATCAAGGCAAGCGATTTTCCGAGCCCGAATCGGGGAATTAATCCCACGTTTGTGACCAGTGGTAAAGACAATGGCGAGTTCTTTGTTTCCGCTGCAAACAATATGAATAACGGTGGATTGACGATCAAGATTGGCCTGGACGACAAGGGCAATCTCGATCAGACGGTCGATATCAAATCGGTGTTGCTCAGGCCCGAGAACGTTCCGGGCCAGCAGAACTGGATGAATGCAAAATTCCAGCAAAACATCCAGCATGCCTATGGCAACGTGGTGGTAGAAGTCGATGGCATTCAGTACGCACTGGTTGCCGACTACAACTTCATTTTTGATGACCCGCGTTATTACGATCGATTTTATGATTTGGGTTACACCGGGCTGATTGGCAAACAAATTGGTGGCAAGATCGGGGTGGTGCAGGATCCGTTTGGAACGCCGAAATACCTAGGTGCAACCACACCCATTGTGGGCGGGGCAGTCGATCATTTGACATTAGGGGCCGATGGCAAGCTATACGCAGACGTCTACATGTATGACGACCCATTCCAGCCTGACCGGATGTTTAAGTCGCTGTTTGTTTGGAATGCGGCACAATTGATTGCTAACGCTAAGGAAAATGAAAAGGCTACTACGCCGATTGATCGGCTAGCCGGTTCGGAAGGCTCGGGCGGCAATGGCCAGCGTGTCATGCCGGACCGCCTGGATGGCGCCCAATCGGGTGAATATTTTGGCTGGACTTATGGCATTGGTGCTTATCAGGTGCCGGGCCGGTTCAATGAGTTGGCCGTGGTTCCGGTCGACTTGCCGCAGTTTCTGCCCGGCGCTGGTGGCAATGTCTACAAGGAAATGATGGGCATTGATGACATTACACTGGCTAAGCGGCGAGAGGATGGCACGTACTCGGCTGCTGAAGTATTCGCCAAGAAATTTGCATACAACGGTTGGAATCTGGTGACACTGGGGTTTGTCGATCGTCAAGCTGCTCGTTATCAAGCCTATGCATATCCAAAGGATCCGGAGAATCCGCTGTCGGATAAAGGTTATTGGACAGCAACGATTGGTGATGCAAGCTTGACCATCGCATCGTTCTTTGGCGCCCGAGCGGCCTCATCGGCGATCGAGGCGAGGTTGGGCTCCGGCATGTGGGCGACGTTCCAGAGGGAATTGGCGGTGGATGTTGTTCTGAATGTCGGCTCCTTCAGTGGAGACGTGATCAACAACATCGCCACCGGTGAGGGTTCGATCTCCCAATCGCTGGTGCAATTGGCGACAGGAACGATCCTCGGAGCTGGGTTTGCCGGAATAGGTCAGATCATGAGTATGTCGCCGCGTAGTGGCAGCAAGTTTATGTACGATAGCGCGAACGAGCTGAATCCTACCGGCATCCGCTTGTCCACGCCAACGATCTCTGCGGCTAGTCGTAATTCCAAGTTACTGAACTCGCTGGCCGATAGCGCCAGCAGCGCAGAACACATCATGCCGTCCGGCGGGATCTTCAAGGTTAGTAATTCCCGTCAGATTTCCATCCCCGCAGCGGGGTCAATGTCGGTCACCGATGCCCTGGCATGGCAGGTTCGCGTTGGGGAAAACATTCCGGCCATCATTGCCGAATTACCGGAGGCACTGAGTAAACAGGAAAAAGCGCTGATCGCAACACGTTTGATGGAAGGCACCATCTCGGCGGCGCGGCGCGCCATGGCAGATGGCAATGCCGCCATGCAGCTGGGCAATATGCTGCCGATTCGCAACTTCGATGAACTCAAGTGCCTGCGGGGGCCGGAATACAGCGGTGATGCTTTGTACGACCAGATCATCAAGGATGCGGCCGATGCCACGCGCCGACGCGGCCCCCTGTTTGATCCGGATGGTTGTTTCGTGGCCGGCACTTTGGTGCATACCAAGGAGGGCTTGCGCCCGATTGAATCGTTACAGGTTGGCGATTGGGTGCTCTCGAAGGACGAATCGGGCGAAGGCGAAACTGCTTACAAGCGGGTGTTGCAGACGCATCGCTTTGAAGATAAAGAGATCTGGTATCTCCAGTTTTCCTGGCTTGGTGCGATCTCACAGCGTCCTAAAACTCACACAGGATTCCTGACGTGCACGCGGAATCACCCGTTTTGGATTAAGGGATACCGTGGATATCGACCGGAGACGAACGACGATTTTGTCATTCAATATGAAGACATGCCGCACGATGTGTGGCGGAGGGCAGATTTGATCGAGCCCGGGATGGTCTTGGAGCTGGCCAATGGTGAACTGGTCGCAGTAACTAAGTCACTTTATTTGGCTCAGACCAAGGATGCTCAAACTGGTTTTATCCAGGGGAATGGTGCGCCCGAAGCATGGCAGGATGAGCTCGATGGACGTTTGGTGGTTTTTGGTGAAAATGGCCCGGAAACAGACTGCCTGAATTGGAATCCGCCTTTGGTTTACAATCGTTCTATGGAATTCTTGGGCGATGAGTTCGATTTCCCGATTTACCGTACAACCGTCTACAACATCGAGGTCGAAGATTTCCACACCTATTACGTTGGCGAAATGGGGGTGTGGGCACACAATACCGATTGCAAGATGAAACGGGTGGAGGATGAGGCCCGTTCTGCCGCGGAGCTAGAGACGCGCCGTTTGCAGGATGAGGGCATCTTGACCTCACCGGCGGTCATGCACGTCTTCGACAGCGCCCCGCAGATGGCCAAAACAGCTGCGGAAAAAGCGGCTCAGACTGGCAACCCGAAGATGATCGGTATTGCACTTGAAACCACGGGAGTCGAGAAGGCTTGGTGGTCGAAATTGCAGGCGCGCTTTGATGGGGCGATCAAGCGAGCTTCCGATACTGTTGCCGATACCTTTGATTCACTTTATGCCTATGGTCTGGGGTTTATCAACCCCTATGGCGGGAAGATGGTATCTATGATGGGTGATGGTCTAGTGAAACTGAGAAATAGCATCCATACTGCCATGCTGGCCGATACTAAGGCCGGCAAATTCGGGTATCACGCACCATTTATGGAGAAATATATCGGTTGGCGTAAGGCGGTCGATGACGCCGTCAGCAAAGGCGAGCCTATTCCTGAGATAAGTGCCGACGTACTTGAGAGTGCAAAAACGGTGATGGAGACCTTGAATCGCAATAGCGCGGCTCTCCATCAATATCCCGAGCTTTCCGGTTTGATGTTCGGCGTCGAGGATAAGGCCGGAGTCCAGTTGTTGGTTGATTTCCTTAATCAGGCGCAAAGAGATGCAGCTCTGATGGCTGGGCTGAGAAAGGCGACCATCAACGTGCCGGGTTTCAATCCAGCTGATCCGCTAAGTGATCGCTTATTTATTGCGCAACTGCAGAAAGAAGGCGTCGGCAAAGCTGCAGTCTATAGCACTCCGGATGAGATATTCCATATCAAGA
This sequence comes from Chitinolyticbacter meiyuanensis, assembly GCF_008033135.1. Taxonomy (NCBI): domain Bacteria; kingdom Pseudomonadati; phylum Pseudomonadota; class Betaproteobacteria; order Neisseriales; family Chitinibacteraceae; genus Chitinolyticbacter; species Chitinolyticbacter meiyuanensis. Next base: position 3,580,008 of record NZ_CP041335.1, on the reverse strand, counting down.
AAGTGCGCAACGCGGAAGGCGAGTTGCGCTTCGAACTGGAGAAAGTGCGCACCGAGGATGTGGCCAAACCGCTGGTCGATCCCGCAACTGGTGAAGCCGGCGCGGTGATGCGCGAGCTGCAGAAGTTCATTGGCGAACAGGGGCTGAAATACCAACTGGTGGCAGCCGAAGGCGCATACCAGTCGGCGCCGCTCAGCCAGCCAGAATTGAATGCAATGCTGGAAAAAGCCAAAGCATATTGGCTGGAGGTCGGTGCATTGCCCGCTCACCTAGAGCATATCCAGGTGCAGTTGACCGAATTGGAGGGCGCTGCTGTCGCCTTCCAGTCCGGCCAGACGTTGTTCTTCGATGCCGATGGAGCGGGCTGGGGCTGGTTTGTTGATCAGAGCGCCGATGAGGCGAGCGAGTTCGATTTTGACCACTATGGACGGATGCTGGCCCGTGCCGGCTCTGGCGCGGACGGTAAACTGGACCTACTATCGGTGATGATCCACGAAATGGGTCACGCGCTTGGTTTGCAGCATTCCAAACACGAAGGCGTAATGGAAGGCTATGTGACACCGGGCGAGCGCATGTTGCCGGATGCAGAGGAAGTACGTCTGCTGTCGTTGCAGATCCAGGCGGTTACCCGCGCGACGCAGGAAGTTGCTGCGGTGGAGCAGGGCACAGAACCATTGGTGGCCAACTCGACCCTGCTGAATGGCCAGTTCGAATCGGAACAAAGCTGGCATCACGCCGGGAAGGTGGCCTTCGATGGCCAGACGGCAGTGCTGGGCGAATCACGCAATCAGCAGACCCGCCTGAACCAGGTATTCACCATCGGTGAGCACGATCGCTTCCTGCGCTTTACCCTGGCCCAGGTGCTGCTGGATGACGTTGCCAACGGCCCGGACGATGCGTTTGAAGTTGCGCTGCTCAATGCCGCCAACGGCCAATCGCTGTTCGGTGGCATCGGCCTGACCCACAGCGATGCGCTGCTGAACCGCCAGGCCGATGGCGCTGAGTTTGCCGCGCAGGGCATTACGCATATCGACAATGCCGACGGCAGCCGTACCTATCTGGTCGATCTCTCCGGCATCGCCGCTGGCACCACGGTGAACCTGTCATTCGATCTGCTGGGCTTTGGTGCTGCGGGCAGCCAGGTGATCGTGCGTGATGTGAAGCTGTTCGGTGGCATGCAGGCGGTGGATGACGCTGCCAGCACGGCAGAAGATACGGCGGTCGTGATCGACGTGCGCGCCAATGACCAAGGTGCAGATGCGCAAACCAATGCTGTCGTGATCGCTGCGCCGTTGCACGGTCGCGTCGAAGTCAATGCCGATGGCACGTTGCGCTATGTGCCGGATGCCGACTACGTCGGTGACGATGAATTCAGCTACGTGCTGAACAATGGTCAGGATGAGTCGGCCCCGGCGAGGGTGAAGCTCACCATCACACCGTTGAACGATGCGCCGGTGGTGAGCTCGCAAGTGGTGACGCTGGCCGAAGACAGCAAGCAAGTGCTGGATCTGTTGGCTGGCGCGAGCGACGCCGAGGGTGATGTGCTCGGCATCCGCATCGTTACCCAGCCACAGCATGGGCAATTGGAACTGGGTGGTGATGGGGTCTACCACTACACGCCGAACGTCAATTATCACGGCAGCGATAGCTTCAGCTATGTGGTGAGCGATGGTGCGCTCGATTCCAATGTCGCCACAGTGACCTTGCTGGTGGCTGCGGTGAACGATGCGCCGGTGCTCGTGAACAGTGTGGTGACCGGTGTCGAAGACCAGGTATTGCAGGGCAACTGGCTTACTGCTGCCAGCGATGTAGACGGTGATGCGCTGCAATTCGTACTGCTGCAAGCGCCGCAGCACGGCAGGCTGCAGTGGTTGGCCGATGGCCGCTTCAACTACACGCCGGATGCTGATTTCTTTGGTGACGACGTGTTCAGCTATCAGGTCGGCGATAACGGCGGGCTGCTGTCACAGGCGGCCACCGTACGCATTGCCTTGATGGCGGTGAACGATGTACCAGTGCTGGCTGCTCAACAACTGGTTGGCAATGAAGACCAGACGTTGGCGCTCAATCTGCTTGCTACGGCACGCGATATCGATTCGGCTGATTTGGCGGTGCGCATCGTAGCGCAGCCGGTGCATGGCCAGCTGCTGCAGGATGCGGCGGGGCGATGGTTCTACCAGCCGGCTGCCGATTACAACGGTGTCGATCAGTTCAGCTATGTCGTGAACGATGGCGCGCTGGATTCGCAACTGGCAACGGTGACAATCACACTGGCTGCGGTGAACGATGCCCCGATCGCACAAGCGGATCAGTGGTCTGTGGCCGAAGACGGCCAACTGCGCCTCGATCTGCTTGCCAACGATCGTGATGTGGATGGCGATCGGCTGCAGGTACGATTGGTGTCGCAGCCACAGCACGGCAAGTTGGTCGCCAATCCCGACGGCAGCTTCAGCTACACGCCGGATGCCAACTTCAATGGTAGCGATGCCTTTGAATATGTGGCCAACGACGGTCAGCTTGATTCGGCGTCGGTTCGCGTCAGCCTTACAGTCACGGCGGTCAACGATGCACCGGTAGCACGTGATCAGGCGCGTACCTTGGTTGAAGACGGTTCCACGGTGCTTGATCTGCGGGCGGGCAGCGTGGATGTCGATGGGGGGGCGCTGTACGTACGCATCATTACTCAGCCCAAGCATGGCCAGCTGACCTTGAACGCAGATGGCACGTACCGCTATATCCCGAACGCCAACTTCAATGGCGCGGATAGCTTCAGCTATCGGCTTTACGATGGTGTGGCGCTGTCGAATATCGCAACGGTCTGCCTGACGGTCACGCCGGTCAACGATGCGCCGCTCGCCAGCAATCTGCAGCTGAGCGTGGCGGAGGATCAGCCCTTGCTGATCAATCTGCTGGCAGGTGTAGTTGATGTCGATGGCGATCGATTGACCATCCGGATCGTGACACCGCCGAAGATGGGCGTGCTGGCAACCAATCCGGACGGCACGTTCCGCTACACACCCAATGCCAACTTCAATGGCCTGGACGGCTTCAGCTATCAGGTCGATGATGGCGTGGCGTTGTCGAACGTGGCCACGGTCAACCTGACCGTGACACCGGTCAACGACGCGCCGACCGCGCGTGATGCGGCGCTGACGCTGGCCGAGGATGGCAGCTTGCGGATCGATCTGCTGGCACTGGGGAGCGATATCGACGGCAACAAGCTGACCGCGGCACTGGTCGAGGCCCCGGCACACGGCCAGCTGCTGCGCAATGCCGATGGCAGCTACACCTACAAGCCGGATGCCAACTTCAATGGCAGCGATGTGTTCCGCTATCGCGTGAACGATGGTGCACTCGATTCGGCCGCCGCGACGATCCGCCTGATGGTGACGCCGGTGAGCGATGCGCCGGTGGCACGCGATGCGACGTTCAAGTTGACGCAGGCGGGCAGCATACGCATCGATCTGGCCGCGCTGGGGCTGGACGTCGACGGTGATCGCCTCTCGGCCCTGGCGTTGACCGCACCGGCCAACGGCAAGCTGACACTGAACAGTGATGGCAGCTACACCTACACGCCAGCGCTGACCTTCAGCGGCAGCGACAGCTTCAGCTATCAGGTGAGCGATGGCCAGCTCAAATCGGCTCCTGCCAAGGTGACACTGACGGTCGAGCCACTGCCGGTCCTGCAGCAAGGCAATGCGAACCTGGAGTTCGACGGCGCCTGGAGCACCAATCAGGCTGGTTTCTATCCGAAGGGTGAGATCACCATCCCGCAGCAGGGCAATTACCTGATCACGTTCAGTCTCAATCCGGCCGCCGGTTCGAACTCGGCCGATCTGGTCAGCGTCACCTCGTATCTGCGTGCGCTGTATCCGGGGCTGGTGCCGGCCAACAGCACGTTCACGGCAGATCCGAACCTGGGCAAGAGCACGTTTAGCGGCACGTTGCTGCTGACCGGAGTGCCGGCTGGTAAGTATTATCTGGATCTGAATGTGACCACGGCGGCGTATCCCTATCACTGGAAGGGCATGTTCAGCTTCAAGGTAATGGCGCTGCCACTCACCACGGGCAATGGCGTCAGCAATATGACGACGGTACAGGCGGCAACGCCGCAACTGGTGGCCCCGGCCCCAGCAATGACTGCGGCGGAACCAATCCGTGTCAACAGCTACGCCGTGCTGCAGAATGGCCGGGCCGAGATTGATCTGAAGCAGGCGGATGGCGCGGTTCCGGTTGAGGTCAGCAGCCCGCGATATGGCAAGCTGACTGACAAGGGAGAGGGTTGCTACGCCTACACGCCGAAGCCGGGATATTGTGGCGCCGATCAGTTCAGCTACACGCTGCAGGAAGGCCAGCAACAGCGCCGTTGCAAGGTGAACCTGCAAGTGGCTGCACCCGCTGCCAACAGGGCCAAGGCATTGCAGGCAGCGGAGAGCGCCAGCATCGTGATCAAGGCGCAAGCCAAATCGCTGCCGGGCAAGCGTGCAGCGGTAGCCGTCGCGCCTAAGATCGATTGGCAGGGCAAGGTCGACGTTGCACTGATGCCACCGCGCCTGGATCGCAAGGACGATTGGTTGTTGAATGCGGGATGTGAAAAACCAGCAGAACAGAAGTCCTTGGGCGAGCGGACCGGCCTGATAGTTCGGTTTGAAAAGTAACGAGGGCAATGCGGCCTTTGGCCGCATTGTGTTTGGGCTATACCTAGCCAAAACAAAGCCCCCAGATTTGGGGGCTTTGTTTTGGGGAATGTTTAAGATCAGTTTTGATCGCGTTGTTGGACAAACAGCCTGTAGCTTTTACCGCTCAATTTGGCGCTTATTTGCGATGCGCCGCTACGAAGCCTAGTGACATCAGCCATTGCCGGTCCTGCTTGAGGGTTTGCAGCCGCTGGCGGCGGTGATGGCGCTCCGAGCGTTGCTGGGCGTGTCGCACCAACCAGCGGAACAGGCGACCGTGCGGGCGGCCTGATCTTACCCAGGGGAGATAAAGCTGGGCCAGTGTCGGGGCAAAGCGGGTGAATACCTCGTCGTGCAAGCAGACCACGGCCTCGACGGTGCCGGGGTCGCCCTGGCGGGCGGCACGGCCGAACAGCTGGCGATCGACGCGGGCGGTATCGTGGAACTCGGTGAGGATCACATGCAGCCCGCCGGCGGCGTGTACCTCCGGGGCCAGTTTGATATCGGTGCCACGTCCGGCCATGTTGGTGGCCACGGTGATGCGGCCGGGCTGACCTGCCTCGGCCACCAGCTCGGCTTCATCTGCATCGTTACGGGCGTTCAACACGGTGTGGGGTAGTTCTGCCTCGGTCAGCAGTTGGCCTAGGCGTTCCGAGGCCTCCACCGAACGGGTGCCGATCAGCACGGCGCGGCCCATGCCTGCAAAATGGCTGGCGCGTTCGATCACTTTCTGCCAGCGCTCGTCATCCGTGAGAAACACATGGTCTGCCAGCCGTTGCCGCTTGCTGGGTTTGTGCGTGGCGATGCGTTCCACCGAAAGGTTGTAGGTGCGCTTGACCTCTGGTTCGATTTCCTTGGCCGTGCCGGTCATGCCACCCAGCAGCAGATAGCGGCCGAAGAAACGTTGGTAGGTGATCTGGGAAAGTGTGCGGCGTTGGCCAGTGATTTCGCAGCCTTCCTTGGCTTCGATCATCTGGTGCAGCCCACGCTCCCAGGTGCGATCAGGCATGACACGGCCCGTGGATTCGTCGACGATCTGCACCTTGTTGTCCGCGATGATGTAGTGCTGGTCGCGCTTGAAGAGGTGCAGCGCGGAGAGGGCTTTCTGCACCAGCTCCTGCTGCCAGGCTGGCTTTTGCCAAAGGCCTGCCAAGCCTTCAGCCGCTGCCCGTAAGTGGGTATGACCGGCGGGCGTGAGCCATACATCGCGATTTTTCCCCAATGTGTAGTGCTCGGCGTGCATGCCGTTCGCGAGTGCCAGCGCCTGATGGTAAAGCGCCTCGCCCAGATCGTCGGGTATGGTTTCCGAAATGATGAGCGGGGTACGGGCCTCGTCGATCAGCACACTGTCGGCCTCATCGATGATGGCCAGATGCAGGCCACGTAGGATGCTGCTTTGGGTGCCTGCTTCGTTGAACAGGCGATTGAGCTTGACCTGGGTGGCGTTCAGGTGGCCGATGGCGATCCGGTCCTTGAGGTAATCGAAGGTCAGCTCCTTGTTCGACACATAAACGATCTGCTGGGCGTATTGTTCGGTCCGCTGTTGCGGCGGCATGTCCTGTTCAATGATGCCGAGCGAAAGTCGGAAAAAGTCAAACAAGGCCTTGTTGTGCTCGGCGTCGCGCTCGGCCAGATAATCGTTGACCGTGACTACATGCACACTCGCACCGGTCGCGGCCGCTGTGCAGATCGCCAGGGTGCCAGCCAACGTCTTGCCTTCGCCGGTGGCCATTTCTGCCAGCTTGCCGTGCAACAGCGCGCGGCCTGCCAGCAGTTGCACATTGTGGTGGCGCTTGCCGGTACAACGCCGCGATGCTTCGCGGATCACGGCAAAGGCACGGGCCAGATATGGATCAGCAAAGCCATGCTTGTGCATGGGAGTGACGGCGTACAGCAGGGCGCCGGCCAATGCCTCGTTGTCTAGCTGCGAGATTTCCGCTTCAAGCGCACCAACCTGCTGGGTAAAACGCGCTGCCTTGCGCTTGCCACCGGGCTGCAGCCAGGCGTACCAGGTGCGTAGCCGTTCTTCCCACTCGGAATGATGCTGCGCCGCGCGTTCGGCATAGAGGCCGCTCCCCAGCGCAATGCGCTTGCCTGCGGTCAGCGCGCGGATATCAGACATCGAAATGGCTCAGAAAAAGCTGCCGCAAGCGGCGCAAGCCTTGCAGGCCAAGCGGTTCCAGACCCAGATCAAGGCGGCAATAGACGCGGGAGCCGAACAACGCCTGCGCATGCTGCTCGTCGAAGGCCAGATCCATCAGAAAGATGCGTTGCAGCGTTTTGGCTCCGCTTGGATCGTTGGGATCGGTGGCGATGCTTCCGCCAGCAGTGAGCCCGAGGGCTGGCGATGGCAGTTCTTCCACGCCGCCGGGCATTTGCCGAACAACGTGGGCATCCAGTGGTGTAGTCAGGTCCTGCGCTAGCCGCAATTGCACGCTGCGTAGACGATTGCGCACTAGATCGATATCGTCCTGAGAAACGGTCGTCCTGGCGATCAGTGCATCACGGTTGAGCACATAACCAACGAGTTCGCCCTGCTTGATGGTCTGGCCGATGATGTCAGACGCCCGTTCCGCAACCAACATGCCATCCGTTTGTGCATAGCCGACCAGGCGCTGGGCTTGTGTTTGGATGGTGGCCAGCTCGGCCCTTGCACGCTCCACATCCTGGAGTGACACCTGTGCTTTCTTGGGGTCGGTGAACTGATCGGCACGATATGCTGCATCGGCTTCGGCAAACTTCTGTGTTTGCACCTCAAGTTGGGTCGCAAGCGTATTGCTGTCTAGTAGATAAAGCGCAGTGCCAGCCTTTACGCGCTGGCCTGGTTGCACCAGCCAACGCTGGAATGTCCCATCAGCGCCCGCGTGGAGGATGGCTTGGTCTGGTAGCCATACCACGCCGTCTGAGCGGATGTAGAGCGGCAGTGGGACCAGAAACGCCAATCCCAGTACGCAGGCCGTTGTAGCGAGTGTGACACGCACCGCTCTTTCTCGCTGCCGTTCGAGTTGCGGGCTGCGGAAATTGTGTTTGTAGCTCTTCCAAAGTGGCATGCAAAACAGGCTGAACGCGCTCCATAAAGCCATCAGCACGCCAAAGAAGAAAAACTGCGTTGCCACGATGAGCATGATGCTGATGGTGACAAAGCTGCGATATAGCCATGAGGCGGGGGTGTAGAAGAACAGCCACAATTTTTCGGTCCGGTTTTCGTTCGGTCCGGGCTCGTCGGTCTTGCCGCAGGCATATCGATCCCATAGATAGGTCCAGTACTTGGTCCCTCTTTGGGCGAGATTGGGCATTTCGATCAAGTCGGCCAGAATATAGTAGCCGTCATACTTCAAGAGCGGATTGCCATTGACAATCAACGTCGAGATGCCGCACACCACGATCACGTTGTATGCAACTGCTCGCAGCAAGCCGGGTTCAGTGAACTGCCAGATATAGAGGGCCAGTGCGGCAAGGAGCAACTCAACGGCCATCCCTGCAGATGCAACCAGCGCACGGCGATACTTGGAGGGGAAAAGGTTGGATGAGGATGCATCCACATAGGGAGAAGGAACGAAGACGAGAAACATCAACCCCATTTCGTTGACTCGTCCGCCCCAAGCCTTGTTGGCGCAGCCGTGTCCCAATTCGTGGAGCAGCTTCACGACAGGGAATACCGCACTCATGATCAGCAAATTGCTGGAGGAAAGGATACGGTCGCTCAAGTTGTTTGTGAGCGTTGACCAGTGTTCCGCAGCAATGAAGCCAGCAGGAATGACGATGGCTAACCAAACCAATAAACCGGCCAGGGTGAAGAAGTGACGGGTAACCGGGTTGATGGCTTCCAGCAGCCGGTCTGGATCATAAAGTGGGATCTTGAGACTGAGTGGATTGGTAATCCACTGCTTGATCTTGTTCCGCTGCTTTTTCTTCTTCTTGTCGAGAATGGCGTGCGCATCGGGGGAAGTATTGCCCTGGATCAGATTCACCGAATGCAGCTGCACTAGCAGGTCGACCATATCGTTCTGGGTGACCAGTTCCGTACCATCGCCGGTATTGATCTGTTCCCAGGCCTCGGCTACGGTGCGTTCCCCGTCCAGCAGCATCAGCACCGCGTGGCTGGCCGGTGGGATGCGGCAATGTTGACCACCTGCGAGATCCTGAATGACATACCAGGTTTTGCCGCGATAGGTGTGCCGCTCCATCCGGGCATGCCTTGACAGCTTGAGCTTGAGTTCGGCAACGCTATGCCATGATGCACTGAAAATGGGGCGGCTCATTTCGTTTTTCCGCTTCCCGGATCAGGGTAGCCAAGTCCAGAGTGTAAGGCGCAGCCAATCGGTAAATTTGTGTGTGACGATCCAGAACAGTGAGCGGGATGGTGTTTCAATTTTTCCGACGCCTTCCATGCCGGGGCGCAAGTGTATCGACGTGTCATCGAGCCTTGCTTCTACTCGGAAATAATTCTTGCCATCCTTGGCCGTTGCAACAGGTGTGATCCTGCTGATGCGGAGCGCCATCGCTTCGCCGGCCAAGCCCGTGATGATCAGCTTGCCCTGCTGGCCTTGGCGAATGCTGCCAACATCCCGCTCGTCCACTTGCAGAATGACGCGATACCGATCCAACGGGGCTATTTCGAAGAGCTTCTTGCCAGTTTCGACTGGCGCTCCGATTTGCTGTGATTGATCACCGGAAATGACGACCCCGTCGAATGGGGCACGTATTTTGGCGCGTGCCAAACGCTCAATTGTCAATGCAAGTTGGGATTGCGACTGCTTGAGCTGCGCACTGGCGACCTGAACCTCCGCGAGATCCTGTGCCGCGATGGCTTGTTGCAATTTTTCATTGTTTTGATCTCGTTCACCCTGCCACTTGTGTTTTTCGATTTCAAGGTCGGTGGTATCCAGCTCCAACAGCACTTGCCCTTTCTGCAGTTGATCCCCTGCCTTGACAAAGGAGCGGCTGATGAATCCGTTGAACGGGGCTGTCGCGGTTCGTTGTACTTCGCCTTCCACAACAGTTTTTGCGGTGACCCTGAAGGGAATATGAATCAACAACGATAGTAGCAGCGGAATGATGCAGATCGCGGCGACTGTTTTGAGCATGAGATGGTCGGGGCCAAGCAGCTTTTCAAATACTTGCTTGATCTCGTGACCAAGGCGCTGGGCGGAGTTTTGGTCCGACTGTAAGCGACTTTCGATGGCGGGTGCCAATACTGACCTTATCGCATCGATGAGCTTGAGGCTTTCCTCCTCAAGCTGCACGTGCTGCCATTCCAAGGTGAGCGCACCGATTTTTCGACCGCTTGTGCTCAAGGGGACCACGACCAGTAAGGCATTGCCTGAGGCCTCAAGCAATTGGGTGACTGGGTCATGCGGATTTTGCGCTGCCGTTTCTTCACGTGTGGCCTGCACGATTACATCTCGATCAAGCGCAACATCCATTGCCGCAGCATAACATTTGCTGATGTGGCTGTTTTTTTCCAGGTGCGCGGAGTCGGTAATGCTCCTGATCCTAATTTGCGAAGTACCAAATGTACCGATTGCGACCTTATCACATCCAATGGCAGCCTTGATTTCCGTGGTCAGCTCAATCAGGGATTGAGCAACCTCTTTGCTGTGATTAAGGCTGGTCAAGCAGTCGATTAACTTGCGGGCGCGGTAGAAGTTGACTTGGCCAAGTTCTGAGTTTCTGGAAATGAACAAATTGGTAATCCAGGCGGAATTCCAGTGCAGCAACTGCAGAGCCTGGTTTGGAGAGGGCGTTGTAATGGATAAGCCAATGACTGCTTCGATGCCTGAGGTGATCTGAACCGGATAGGCGATCTGCCAGTTCTGATCAGCTCGGCTCGAATGTCTCTGGACTATCCCTTTTTGCTCGTGTATGGCTTGGCCTATCGCTTCGGATAGGCTGGCAAAATCCAGCTCTTCGCTTGGCCATACGGCAATGGGCGCAAATCCCCCCGCAGCAAGATCCTTTACCAGTATCGCGGCATAGTCGACATCCGCGAGCTGGGAGCAGGTAATTTCCAACCAGGCTTGGCAGAGCTCAATGGCGGATGTGGCCACCAGGAATCTATGCCATGCGGGCGTGGGTGGCACGGAGAGGGAGGGAGCTAGTAAATTGGATTCAATTGCGTGCATACGAAATCTTTATGGCTCAACGAAGATTTCTGCAAGCTGCTGGATATCCGCTTCGTTGATCGACGCCGTGTTAGCTTTAATGTTGAAATATGCCGAGACCTTGTCGCATATTGCCTTGATTTCGTCGCGCTTTGTGTTCGCAACTTGAAGTTGTGCCTTGAAAACTTCAATGTCGGACCCGTTGCCAAAATCCCTTGATCTGCGTGCTGCAACAAGTTCTAACTGCGCGGCAGACAGCGAGGTGTGCATTGCACGCTGCCTGCGTTGGGCGCTTGCATATTCCTGCAGAGCCTGCTTGAGGCGCTGAGTTGCATTTCTTCTTTCTTTTTCTATATCACTCAGTGCTTTCTCATACTGGGCTTGGGCCTCTTTCTTCTTGGCAAGCTGTCCGCCTCCGCTAAAAATCGGAATGTTTAACTGCAGCCCAACATAGCCCGCTTTGTCTGAATATCCGCTTTGGGAGGGGTAGTCGCCTTCTTGCTGTTTCTTTTCGGAGTAGTTGGCTACCAACTCGAGCGTGGGGAGAAGCCCCGCGGATTGTTTCTGAATTTCCTGCTTGGCCGCGTCCGCAGCTTTTTTGGCTGCATTTATTCTGGGGTTGAGCGTGTTTGAAAGTTCCAGTTGTGTGTTTGTTTCAAACGGGGCGTTGAGTCGGTCTAGCTTCGGTTCGAGTAAGGCTATTTCCGTGCTAGGTGCTTGGCCTGATAACAGCTCGAGATTGGAAATGGCTATCTCCAGTTCACTGGCGGCTTGGTCCACATCAGAACTTGCTATATCAAACTCGGCTTGTGCTCTGATTAGTTCGGGTTCGTTGACCAGGTCGTTGAGATGGCCGATTTTTGCCTTGCTTAATTCAGATGCTGCGTAATCTTTCTTTGCAGATTCGGCATCGACATTTGCGAGCGCGCTCTGAATGGACATCCAGGTTTCGATGTACTTTGCGATGAGCTCTTGTTCGGTCGCCAGCTTGATCAGATTGGCTTGGTCCAGATAGTGCAAATTTTGGCGTAAATTGAAAATTGCTGCAAAATTGATGATTGGCTGTGAAAAATTAATTTGCCAAGAGTTCGAGTCGTAATACTCAGTGCTGGACGGAAAAAGGCTTTGTTTTTGCTGGTAGTTTCTTCGATTTCTATTCATGCCGCCGGAGAGGTCGATCTTGGGGAGCAGTTCCCCAAGGGCCTGATCTTTTCTCGCGGAACTGATATCGATATCACGTTGAGATGATATCAAGCTGGGTTCATGCTCAAGCGTCAACTGAAGTTGAGCGAGAAATGTCGATGCATGGCCCGGTGGCGAATGTAGAATTAGCAAACCCACTAAAGCGTAGCTTATTGATTTTATTGTCATGTACGGAGAAATTGTGAAAACTATTTTCTTTGTTTTGCTAAATTCAATTTCCAACTTCGCAGACCCGCTGGCTCATCGGGTGCCGCGCTGCTGAAAAGCAATCGGTGTTGTATGCATTTTCAACGTAATACTTGGTTGGAAGGTAAGCCGCGAAGTGCACTGAGTACGAATAATTCTGGTATAGCTTTCTAGCGTGCTAAGCCGCCGACATCGGCGAGAGTGTTGCATAGCTATCACTCAAATGCCAAATGATTGTGGGCTGTTGTCTGTATGAAGCGGGCTCGAGCAAAAAAAACCGCATCGCTGACGATGCGGTTTTTGTCAGGATTTGCCTTACTTCTTGCGCTGCGGTGGCAAATCCGTGCACACGCCCTTGGCGACTTCGGCGGCCATGCCGATCGATTCGCCCATGGTGGGATGCGGGTGGATGGTCTTGCCGATGTCGACCGCATCCGCACCCATCTCGATGCCGAGGCAGATCTCGCCGATCATGTCGCCGGCGTGTGGGCCGACGATGGCGCCGCCGAGGATCTGGCCGTTTTCCGCGTCGAAGATCAACTTGGTGAAGCCTTCGGTGCGGCCGTTGGCAATGGCGCGGCCGGAGGCGGCCCAGGGGAACACGCCCTTGGTGATTGCCTTGCCTTCCTTCTTGGCCTGGTCTTCGGTGAGGCCCACCCACGCCACTTCCGGATCGGTGTAGGCAACGCCGGGAATCACGCGGGCGTCAAACCAGGCCTTGTGGCCGGCGGCGTTCTCGGCCGCCACGTGCGCCTCGTGCACCGCTTTGTGCGCCAGCATCGGCTGGCCCACCAGATCGCCGATGGCGAAGATGTGCGGTACGTTGGTGCGCATCTGCTTGTCGACTTCGATGAAGCCGCGCTCGGTGACGGCGACACCCGCATGCTCGGCGCCGACCTGCTTGCCGTTGGGGATGCGGCCGGTGGCGTGCAGCACCAGATCATAGCGCTGCGGCTCCTTGGGGGCTTTTTCGCCGTCGAACGTGACCCAGATGCCATCATCCTTGGGCTCGATCGCGGTGGTCTTGGTGCTCAGCATGATGTTGTCGAAGCGATGCTTGTTCCAGTCCTGCCACACCTTGACCAAGTCGCGGTCGGCGCCTTGCATCAGCCCATCGGACAGTTCGACCACGTCGAGCCGTGCGCCCAGCGTTGAGTACACCGTACCCATTTCCAGGCCGATGATGCCGCCGCCGATGATCAGCATGCGCTGCGGCACGCTGTTGAGTTCCAGCGCACCGGTCGAATCGACGATGCGCGGATCGTTGGGGATGAAGGGCAGTTTGAACACTGATGAACCGACGGCGATGATGGCGCTCTGGAAACGGATCACCTTCTTTTCGCCGGTGGTGGCCTTGCCTTCGCCGCTGGTGAGTTGCACTTCGAGGTGGTGGGCGTCGAGGAAGCGGCCGATACCGCGCACCGTCTCGACCTTGCGCGCCTTGGCCATGCCGGCGAGGCCACCGGTGAGCTTGCCGATCACCTTTTCCTTGAAGCCACGCAGCGCATCGACATCGACCTCGGGCTTGCCGAACTTGATGCCGTTGGCGGCCAAATGGGCCACTTCGTCGATGACGAAGGCGTTGTGCAGCAAGGCCTTGGACGGGATGCAGCCGACATTGAGGCAGACGCCGCCCAGTGTGGCGAAGCGCTCGACGATCACGGTCTTGAGGCCGAGATCGGCCGAGCGGAACGCCGCGGAATAGCCGCCGGGGCCGCCGCCGAGTACCACCATCTCGGTCTCGATGTCGACCGGGCCGCTGTAGCTGCCGGCTGGGGCTGCGGCGGGGGGCGTTGCCGATACCGGAGCGGTGGCTTGCGGCGCGGGCGCAGCAGCAGGTGCCGGCGCGGCGGCGCTTTCGACCGCCTCGATCACGGCGATTACGGTGCCCTCGGACACCTTGTCGCCGACCTTGATCTTGAATTCCTTGATCACGCCAGCGTGGGTGGCCGGTACTTCCATGGTCGCCTTGTCGGTTTCCAGCGTGATCAGGCTTTGTTCGACGGCGACGCTGTCGCCGGCGTTGACGAACACCTCGATGACGTCGACGTTGTCATGACCGCCGATATCGGGGACCTTGAGTTCGATGAGCTTGCTCATGGGGTGGATCCTGTGAGGGGTGAGGAGTGCGGAATGGCCCGGCCATTCCTGCCAGCGTCCGGGGCGGGGAAGGCGTGCCGCGCTCCCCGCCCCAGTCGCCTCACAACACGAGACGGCGGATGTCCGTCAGCAGCTTGCCCAAGTGCACGGTGAATTTGGCGGCGGCCGCACCGTCGATCACCCGGTGATCGAACGACAGCGACAGCGGGCACATCAGGCGCGGCGTGAATTCCCTGCCGTTCCACACCGGCTTGATCTGCGACTTGCACACGCCGAGGATGGCCACTTCCGGCGCATTGATGATGGGCGTGAAGCTGGTGCCGCCGATACCACCCAGCGACGAGATGGTAAACGTGGCGCCCTGCATGTCAGTGGGCTTGAGCTTGCCTTCGCGGGCGAGGCCGGAGAGGTCGGTCAGCTCCTTGGCGATCTGCTTCAGGCCCTTCTGGTCCGCATCCTTGATCACCGGAACCACCAAGCCGTTCGGCGTGTCCGCGGCGAAACCGATGTGGTAATACTGCTTGAGCACCAGGTTGTCACCATCGAGCGAGGAGTTGAACTCGGGGAAGGCCTTCAGCGCTTCGGCGGCGGCCTTGATGATGAAGGCCAGCGGCGAGAGCTTGAGGCCGCTCTTCTCCCACTCCTTGCCGATCTCCTTGCGGAAATCCTCCAGCGCGGTGATGTCGCATTCGTCATTGAACGTGACGTGCGGGATCACCACCCAGTTCCGGTGCAGGTTGGCGCCGGAAATCTTCTTGATCTTGGACAGCGGCTTGGATTCGATCGGGCCGAACTTGGCGAAATCGACCTTGGGCCACGGCAAGAGGTCGAGCCCGCCGCCGAGCGAGGCGCCACCGGCCGGTGCGGCCAGCGACGAGGCGACCGCGCTGGTCATCACCGATTTAACGAAGCCTTGCACATCTTCGTGCAGCACGCGGCCCTTGGGGCCGGAGCCCTGGACGCGGCCAAGATCGACGCCGAGTTCGCGGGCGAACTTGCGCACGGACGGCGAAGCATGGGCACGGGCAAAGCCGGCTTCATCGACTTGCGCGGGCACGCTGGCTTGGGCGACCGGTGCCGGCGCTGCCTTGGCCGGAGCCGGTGCAGCTGCTTGCGGTGCCGCAGCAGCGACGGCCGGCGCGGCTGCCGGGGCGGACTGCGCAGCGGCATCGCTGCGTTTCACGGTGACGATCAATGCACCTTCGGACACCTTGTCGCCGACCTTGATCACCACGCTTTCGACGACGCCGGCGGCGGTCGAGGGCACTTCCATGGTGGCCTTGTCGGTTTCCAGCGTGATCAGTGATTGTTCCTGCGCCACGGTGTCGCCCGGCTTGACCAGCACTTCGATCACGTCGACGTTGTCGTGACCGCCGATATCGGGCACACGGACTTCGACGGTGGTGCCACCGACGGGTGCCGCTGCGGTAGCAGCCGGAGCAGGTGCGGCGGCCGGGACGGGCGCAGCAATTGGCGCTGCAGCAGGGGCACTTGCCGCATCGGCCACTTCCAGCAGCACGACCACGCCGCCTTCGGAAATCTTGTCGCCGACCTTGACCTTCACTTCCTTGACGACACCGGCGGCAGTGGCCGGCACCTCCATGGTGGCCTTGTCGGTTTCCAGGGTGATCAGGCTCTGCTCGACCTCGACGCGGTCACCGGCCGCCACCATCACCTCGATGATGTCGACGTTATCGTGGCCGCCGATATCAGGCACTTTCAGTTCAATGACGTTGCTCATGGGATGAATCCTGTGAGGGGTGAGGAGTGCGGAGCGGGTAGGGCCGGCTCCGGCCAGCGCGCGCTGCGGAGTGGATGGACATCACCGCCGCGGCGCGCGCCTCACGCAAATCAAACAGTCCAGGGTGCCGGGCGCCCGGCGTCGATGCCGTACTTGGCGATGGCGTCGGCCACCACCTTGCGCTCGAGCTTGCCCTCGTCCGCCAGGCCCTTCAGTGCCGCCACCGCAACGTGGTAGCGATCCACCTCGAAGAAGCGGCGCAGCGCGGCACGGCTGTCCGAGCGGCCGAAGCCGTCGGTGCCCAGCGTGATCATCTTCTGCGGCACGTATTCGCGGATCTGGTCGGTAAAGATGCGCTTGTAGTCGGTCGCGGCGATCACCGGGCCCACGCGGCCTTGCAGGCATTGCGTCACGTACGGAACGCGCTCGGTTTCGGTCGGGTGCAGCAGGTTGTAGCGGCTGGCGGCCATCCCGTCGCGCTTCAGTTCGTTCAGGCTGGTGGTCGACCAGATATCGGCGTCGACGCCGAAATCGGCCTTCAACAGATCGGCGGCTGCGATCACTTCGCGGAAGATGGTGCCGCAACCGAGCAACTGCACCTTGAGCTTGGCGTCCTTCGCGCCCTCGCGGAACAGATACATGCCCTTGATGATGCCTTCCTCGGCGCCTTCCGGCATGGCCGGGTGCGCGTAGTTCTCGTTCATCACCGTCAGGTAGTAGTAGATGTTCTCCTGATCCTGATACATGCGCTTCATGCCATTCTGCACGATCACGGCGAGCTCGTAGGCGAAGGTCGGGTCGTACGAGACGCAGTTCGGGATGAAGTCGGCGAACAGGTGGCCGTGGCCATCCTGGTGTTGCAGGCCTTCGCCGTTCAGCGTGGTACGGCCGGCGGTGCCGCCGACCAGGAAGCCGCGCGCGCGCAGGTCACCAGCGGCCCAGGCCAGATCGCCGATCCGCTGGAAACCGAACATCGAGTAGTAGATGTAGATCGGGATCATGGTCACGCCATGGTTGGCGTAACTGGTGGCGGCGGCGATCCAGTCGGCCATGGCACCGGCTTCGTTGATGCCTTCCTGCAGGATCTGGCCGTCCTTCGATTCCTTGTAGAACATCAGCTGGTCGGCATCCTGCGGCGCGTAGAGCTGGCCGACATGCGACCAGATGCCGAGCTGGCGGAACATGCCTTCCATGCCGAAGGTGCGCGATTCGTCCGGTACGATGGGTACGACGCGCTTGCCGATGTTCTTGTCCTTGATCAGCGTGCCCATGATGCGCACGAAGGCCATGGTGGTGGACATCTCGCGCTCGCCGGTGCTTTCCAGCTGCGCCTTGAAGGCTTCGAGCCCCGGCACTTGCAGCGACTCGTCAACCGGCTTGCGGGCCGGCAGGTAGCCACCTAGCGCGGTGCGGCGCTCGTGCATGTACTGCATTTCCGGCGCATCAGCGGGCGGCAGGTAGAAGGTGCAGGCCTTGGCTTGTTCATCGGAGAGGGGGATCTTGAAGCGGTCGCGCAGGTGCAGCATGTCGTCGTCAGACAGCTTCTTGGTCTGGTGGGCGACGTTCTGCGATTCGCCGGCCGAGCCCATGCCGTAGCCCTTGACGGTCTTCACCAGCAGCAGCGTCGGCGCACCCTTGTGCTCGACTGCGGCCTTGTAGGCGGCGTACACCTTGTGCGGATCGTTGCCGCCGCGGGTCAGGCGCCAGATGTCGTCGTCGGACATGCTGGACACCAGCGCCTTCAGCTCCGGCGTATTGAAGAAGTGCTCGCGCACGAAGGCGCCATCCTTGGACTTGTAGGTCTGGTACTCGCCATCGACCACGTCCATCATGCGCTGCTGCAGCAGGCCTTTCTTGTCCTTGGCCAGCAGGGCATCCCAGCCCGAGCCCCATACCACCTTGATCACGTTCCAGCCCGAGCCGTGGAAGTCGCCTTCCAGCTCCTGGATGATCTTGCCATTGCCACGCACCGGGCCGTCCAGACGCTGCAGATTGCAGTTGATGACGAACACCAGGTTGTCGAGGCGTTCGCGGCCGGCCAGCGAGATCGCGCCGAGCGATTCGGGCTCGTCCATCTCGCCGTCGCCCATGAAGGCCCAGACCTTGCGATCACCCTTCTGCTTGAAGCCGCGATCGTCGAGGTACTTCATGAAGCGGGCCTGGTAGATGGCCATGATGGGCCCCAGGCCCATCGACACCGTGGGGAACTGCCAGAAATCCGGCATCAGCCACGGGTGCGGGTAGCTGGAAAGGCCGCCACCATCGACTTCGCGGCGGAACTTGTTCAACTGGTCTTCGTTGATGCGGCCTTCGAGGTAGGCACGGGCATACATGCCGGGGGCGCTATGGCCCTGGAAATAGACCAGATCGCCACCGTGTGCTTCGCTCGGGGCATGCCAGAAATGGTTCCAGCCCACGTCGTAAAGGGTAGCGGCAGAGGCAAACGAGGTGATGTGACCACCGGGCTCCGCGGGATCGCGGTTGGCCTTCACGACCATGGCCGCGGCGTTCCAGCGCGTGTAGGAGCGGATGCGCTCCTCGTAGGCGTGGTTGCCGGGGCTCTTGGCTTCCAGATGCTGCGGAATGGTGTTGATGTACGCGGTGGTGGCTGTGTACGGGATGTTCACGCCGTCCTGCCGGGCGTGATCGATCAGCTTCTCAACCAGGAAGTGCGCGCGTTCCGCGCCTTCGTTTTCCAGTACGCCATCCAGCGCATCCAGCCACTCGCGGGTTTCCTGCGGATCGTGGTCGTGCGTTTGCTCTGCCATGTTGTCTACCTATGTGGTGAGTTGGACTGTCGCATCGGCCAGTATGCCGGCCGGGCGAACCATCGCCCGGCGTGTAGCCGGGCGACCCATGTGGCGTTGCGGTGCGCTTATCGCGGCACGTTACGCTTGTAGTAGTTGATGAGGCCGTTGGTCGAAGCATCGTGCGAGGTGGTGAGGCCCGGGGTGGTCAGGTCACCCTCGATGGCCTTGGCGAGCTGCTTGCCGAGCTCGACGCCCCACTGGTCGTACGAATTGACATTCCAGATCGTGCCTTGCACGAAGATCTTGTGCTCGTAGAGCGCGATCAGCGCACCGAGGCGGCGCGGCGTCAGGCGCTGGATCAGGATGGAGTTGGTCGGGCGGTTGCCCTCGAAGATCTTGTGCGGCACCAGTTCATCCTGCGCGGCGCCGGTGATGCCGGCCTTGTCGAGCTCGGCACGCACTTCGGCTTCGTTCTTGCCGCGCATGAAGGCTTCGGTCTGGGCGAAGTAGTTGGCCATCAGGATGGTGCTGTGCGGCTCCGGGATGTCCGGATGCTCGACGCTGGCGATGAAATCGATCGGCACCAACTGCGAGCCCTGGTGCAGCATCTGGTAGTAGGCGTGCTGGCCATTGATGCCGGCATCCCCCCAGACGACGGGGCCGGTATGGTAGTCGACGCGGTTGCCGTCCAGATCGACGCTCTTGCCGTTCGATTCCATGTCCAGCTGTTGCAGGTAGGCCGGGAAACGCTGCAGCGCCTGGTTGTACGGCGAGATCAGCTGGGTGTTGGCGCCGAAGAAGTTGATGTACCACACGCCCAACAGGCCCATGATCACCGGCAGGTTCTGCTCGAGCGGCTTGTTCTTGAAGTGCTCGTCCATGGTGTAGGCACCATGTAGCAGATCCTGGTAGTCGTGCTTGCCGAGATAGATGGCAATGGGCAGGCCGATGGCGGACCACAGCGAGTAGCGGCCGCCGACCCAGTCCCAGAATTCGAACATGTTGTTGGTGTCGATGCCGAACTCGGCCACGGCTTTGGCATTGGTCGACACGGCGACGAAGTGCTTGGCGATGTGGCTTTCGTTGCCGACCCGGTCGAGGAACCACTTGCGCGCAGTGCGGGCGTTGGTGATGGTTTCCTGCGTGGTGAAAGTCTTGGACGCGATGATGAACAGCGTGGTTTCCGGGTTCAGCTTCTTCAGCGTCGACACCACCTGATCGCCGTCCACGGTGGAAACGAAGTGCATGTTCAGGCGCTGGTGGCCGAAATGCTTGAGGGCGTTACAGACCATCACCGGACCCAGGTCCGAGCCGCCGATACCGATATTGACGATGTCGGTGAAGGCTTTGCCGGTATAGCCGGTGCGCTCGCCCGAGCGGATCTCGTCCGAGAACTGGAAGATCTTTTCCTTGACCTCGTTGACCTTGGGCATCACGTCTTCGCCATCGACCACGATCGGGTTCTTGTCGAGGTTGCGCAGCGCCACGTGCAGCACGGCACGCTTTTCGGTGATGTTGATCTTCTCGCCCGAGAACATCTTCTGGATGCGCTCGGCTACACCGGCCTGGCGGGCCAGGTTGAACAGCAACGCCATTGTTTCTTCGGTGATGCGGTTCTTCGAGTAGTCGAAGAACAGGCCGCCCGATTCGAGCGAGAATTTCTCGAAGCGCTGCGGGTCCTGGGCGAACAGGTCACGCAGGTGCAGCGGGGCGATATGTTGTTGATGCTCGACCAGGGCTTGCCAGGCGGGCGAGTTCAGGAGCTTGGACATCGGAAAACTTCCTTTCGGGCTAGGCGTGGAGGGTAGGGCTCAGAGACCGTGGTCCTGGCCGCGCACCCGCTTTTCTTTGAGGTTGCGTTTCATCTTCTCGAGCTGGTCGATCAGCTCGGGGCCGCGCTTGAGCGCGACGCCGACCGCCAGCACATCGATGATCACCAGGTGGACGATGCGGGTGATCATCGGCGTATAGAGATCCGGATCTTCCATGGTGTCGGCATACAGGCAGATCGAGCAGCGCTTGGCGAGCGGGCTCTTGCTGTGCGTGATGCCGATCACGTCGGCCCCGGCATCGCGCGCGATCTCGACCGAGCGAATCAGGTCGAGCGTACGGCCAGAATTGGATACGGCCACCACGGCGTCGCCGGGCTTGAGCATGGAGGCGCTCATGCCGTGCATGTGCGGATCGGTGTAGGCCACCGTGGGCACGCCGAGGCGGAAGAACTTGTTCTGGGCATCGATGGCGACGGCGCCGGACTGGCCCTGGCCCCAAACTTCGATCTTGTGCGTGTTCGACAGCACCTTGATCGCCCGCTCCAACGCCTCGGTGTCGAGCTCGTTGCGGCAGCGCAGCAGGTGCGAGATGTTGTTGTCGAACAGCTTCTTCGCGAGGTCGTGTGCCGAATCGTCAGCCGACACCATCGAGTGCACGTATGGCACGCCGGACACCAGGCTGCGCGTGAGGCGTAGCTTGAAATCCTGCAGGCCGGAGCAGTTGAGGCTGCGGCAGAAGCGGATCACCGTCGGCTGCGAGACATCGGCGAGTTCGGCGATCTGGGCGATCGGCGCATTGGCGACCAGATTGGGCTGGGCCAGCACCAGCTCGGCGACCTTGCGTTCCGATTTGGAAAGCGAGTCGATCACCGTCTTGATGCGTTCGAGCATGGTTGTTCTCACTCAAACGGTGGCGCGAGTCGGGTGGGACTGCGCGCCTGATTCAGGGCTGTGCCCTTGTAAAGGCGGGGCCTTGCGGCCCCGTCCCCGGTCTGGCTACCGCTTATGCGGCCCAGAAAACATGCTTGTTCGATGACACCGCATCAAGCACGCGGCGGATCGGATACAGCTCGGTGACCGGTTTCTGCTCGGTCATCGCGGTTTGCAGCAGCGATTTCTTGCCATCGCCGGTGATATGAACGATCACATCGCGCGCCTGCGCAATGGTCGGCAGTGTCAGCGTGATGCGCTGGTGCGGCGCCACCGGCGGCGTCACCGAGGCGACGCGCGAGGTGGCGGCGCAGGCGTGCTCCAGCTCGCTGGCGGCTGGGAACAGTGATGCGGTGTGGCCATCGTCGCCCATGCCGAGGATCAGTACGTCGAACGGCGCCGGGATCTCGGCAAAGCGCGCCTCGATCTCGGCCTCGCCCTCGTGCGGTGTGGCGGCGGACGACACCGGCGACACGAAGCGGATGGCGCTGGCGGCGCCGACCAACAAGTTCTGGCGCACGGTGCGCTCGTTGCTGTCGGCATGGTCGACCGGCACCCAGCGCTCGTCGACCAGCGTGGCGACGACCTTGCCCCAGGCCACGTTCTGTTCCGACAGTGCCTTGAACATGCCGGCCGGCGTGCGGCCGCCGGAGACGGCGATGCTGGCGACACCGCGCGCGGCGATCGCGGCGTTCAGATCGGCCGCGATCTTGGCGGCCAGCGCCGCATCGAGTTCGTCCTTGGACGGGAATTCATGCCATTGCAAAGACATTGCTTACCTCGGGTGGATGGGCGACGCGCCGAAATGGGTTCGGCGCGACCTCATTCAATTCATTCAACAATCAACACTTGCCGCGTGCCGGAGCAAAACGCAGCGAGCGGCGCCAGGGCGCGAAGCGGAAGGTCGAGACACCGGAATGGGCTTGATGCCCATGAGGATGTCGAGCCCACCCGCGACAACGCCATGGCGCCGCGCAGCAAGTTTTAACCTTCTTCGTGCCAGCAGAGGCCGTCGCGGGAGAGAAGCGCCGACGACGCGGCCGGTCCCCAGGTACCTGCGGTATACGGCTTGGGCGGCTCGCTGCTGTTTTCCCACGAATCCATGATGGGCTCGACCCACTTCCAGGCCGCGCGTTGCTCGTCGCGGCGCACGAACAGGGACTGGTCGCCACGGATCACGTCCATCAACAGGCGCTCGTAGGCTTCCGGGCTGCGCGAGGCGAAGAAATCCTTGAAGTCGAGGTCGAGGTGGACCGGGCGCAGGCGGAACTGGTTGCCCGGCTCCTTGGCCATCAGGTAGAGGCGGACCGATTCATCGGGCTGCAGCTGGATCACCAGGCGGTTCGGCGTGCCGTGGCGGCCGAAGATGGAATGGGGGGCTTCGCGGAAATTGATGACGATCTCGGCGAGGCGCTCCTGCAGGCGTTTGCCGGTGCGCAGGAAGAAGGGCACGCCAGCCCAGCGCCAGGTCTGGATCTCGGCCTTGAGTGCGACGAAAGTCTCGGTCTTGGAATTGCCCGGCACACCCGGTTCTTCCAGGTAGCCTGGGACCGGCTTGCCGGCAATGGCGCCGGCGCGGTACTGGCCACGCACCACCTGGGTATGGACCGTTTCCGGGGTCAGCGGCTTCAATGCGCGCAGCACCTTCAGCTTCTCGTCGCGCACGGCATCGGCGTCGATGCTGGCGGGCGGTTCCATCGCAACGATGGTCAACAGCTGCAGCAGGTGATTCTGGATCATGTCGCGCAGTGCGCCGGCCTTGTCGTAGAAATCGGCGCGGGTTTCGACACCGACCTGCTCGGTCACGGTGATCTGCACATCGCGGATCCACTCGCGGCGCCACAGCGGTTCGAGCAGCGTGTTGCCGAAGCGCAGCGCCATCAGGTTCAGCACCGGCTCCTTGCCCAGGTAGTGGTCGATCCGGTAGATCTGCTGCTCGCTGAAATATTCGCCGACTTCGTCGTTGATCTTGTTCGACGATTCGAGATCATGGCCCAGCGGCTTTTCCAGTACCACGCGGGCATTGCCTGCATTGAGGCCGACGGCGGCGAGGCTCTTCGAGATCGGCGCGAACAGCGTGGGGGCGGTGGAGAGATAAAAGACGCGGGTGCGTTGCGGAAATTCGCCCAGTACTTCGGCCAGCTTGCCGAATTCGTCCGGGTTGTTGGCATCGAGCTTCAGGTATTCGACGCGGGCAGCGAAGTTCGCCCAGTCCGATTCGTTGTAGTGCTTGCCCAGATAGCCCTTGGCCAGCGCGTGGGCCTTGTCGATGTAGGCGGCAGTGTCGGGCACGCTACGGCCCAGGCAGATGATGCGACCGGCGGCAGGCAGGTTGCCGTCCTGGTGCTGGTGATACAGCGCGGGCAGCAACTTTCTCATTACCAAGTCGCCGGTGCCGCCAAACAGCACCATGTCGAATGCGTCGATCGGGGTCATGACTATCCTTCGTGATTGCGAGTGGCCTCTCGCGGGCCGGGCAGCTGCGGGCAGCCGTCGGGCTGCCGATGTAGTAAGACTGTGTAATCTTACTACGTACTCAAAAATCGGCGCAAACGGTTTCTCCCGAGCCCTTGATTCGATTGGGGTTCTCGGCAATTCACCGTCTGCAGCCCGCGCCGATGCTCGTTATTGTTGCATTGCAACAACAACGTTCGTCGGGTGGTGATGGGTTGATGTTGTTAAGCAGTTGTAGTAAAACTACGCCTCATAGTATGTAGTGCCGTACCCGGTCGCTACTCACCCCCAAGTCCCACGCCCCGGAGTCCGCCATGCCCATCCATCCCCGCTTGGCCGAGGTGACCGCCCGCATCGCTGAGCGTAGCCGGCCGTCGCGCGAGCGCTATCTGCAGTGGCTGGACGCGGCGGCGGCGCAGGAGCCGGTGCGCAAGGGGCTGGCCTGTACCAACCAGGCACATGCCTGGGCGGCGGCTCCCGCGAACGACAAGATCATGCTGCGCGAAATGCGCGCGCCCAACGTGGGCATCGTGTCGTCGTACAACGACATGCTATCGGCGCATCAGCCGTTCGAGACCTTCCCTGCCATCATCAAGGCTGCGGTGCACGAAGTCGGGGCAACTGCCCAGTTCGCCGGTGGCACGCCGGCGATGTGTGACGGGGTGACCCAAGGGCAGCCGGGCATGGAGCTGAGCCTGTTCAGCCGCGACGTGATCGCGATGAGCACGGCAGTGGCGTTGTCACACAACGTATTTGATAGCGTCGTGGCACTCGGGGTCTGCGACAAGATCGTGCCGGGGCTGTTGATTGGTGTGTTGCAGTTCGGCCACCTGCCGGCGGTGTTCATCCCGGCCGGCCCGATGACCTCGGGCATCTCCAACAAGGAGAAAGCCAAGGTGCGCCAGCTGTTCGCCGAGGGCAAGTGCGGCCGCGACGAGCTGCTGGCTTCGGAAGAGGGCAGCTACCACGGTGCCGGCACCTGTACCTTCTACGGCACCGCCAATTCCAACCAGATGCTGATGGAAGTGATGGGCCTGCATCTGCCAGGCGCCGCCTTCGTCAATCCGAACACCCCACTGCGCGATGCACTGACCGCCGCTGCTGCGCGGCGTGCGGCGCAGATCACGGCGCTAGGCCAAGCGTTCACCCCTGTTGGCAAGGTCATCGACGAGAAAGCCATAGTCAACGGCATCGTTGGCTTGCTGGCCACCGGGGGCTCGACCAATCACACCATCCACCTGATCGCCATCGCGCGTGCGGCCGGCATCGTGATCGACTGGAGCGACTTCGACGATCTGTCGCAGATCGTGCCGCTGCTGGCCAAGGTCTATCCGAACGGCTCGGCTGATGTGAATCACTTCCATGCCGCAGGCGGCATGGGTTTCCTGATCCGCGAGCTGCTGGATGCGGGCCTGCTGCACGACGACGTGCTGACCAATGCCGGACCGGGCCTGCGCCGCTATGCGCAGGAGCCATTCCTGATCGAGGGCCAGGTCGAGTGGCGCGATGCACCCGCCATCAGCGGGGATGCCGATGTGCTGGCCCCAGTGGCCAAGGCGTTCAGCCCGGACGGCGGTTTGCGCTTGCTACTGGGGAATGTCGGCCGCGCGGTGATCAAAATTTCCGCGGTAGCACCCGAGCATCGCTTGGTCGAGGCACCGGCCATCGTGTTCGACGATCAGGAAGATGTGCTGGCCGCCTTCAAGCGCGGCGAACTTGAGCGAGATTTCATCGCGGTGCTGCGCTTTCAAGGACCGCGTGCCAATGGCATGCCCGAGCTGCACCAGCTCACCCCGGCGTTGAGCGTGCTGCAGGATCGCGGCTTCAAGGTGGCGTTGGTGACCGATGGCCGAATGTCCGGTGCGTCGGGCAAGGTACCGTCGGCCATCCACATGACGCCTGAAGCGGTCTGTGGCGGCGCGCTGGCCAAGGTGCGGACCGGCGACCTGATGCGGCTCGACGCCGAGGCTGGCGTGATTGAAGCCAAGGTCGATGCCGCGGAATGGGCTGCCCGCGAAGTGGCGACGGCGGACCTGGCGCGCAACGGCCATGGCATGGGGCGCGAGCTGTTCGCCACGTTCCGCGCTGCTGCGACCGCAGCTGAAGAGGGCGCTGTGTCGCTCGGGTTGGCCCACTGATTATTGATATGCAGTTCAGCCGGGCTGCCGGCATCTGGCGTGGCCGGTTCGTCCGACCGTACTGTTCAACTCCATATGGATAGAGCTCAAACAATGAACATCCGCGAAATCATGCGTTCCTGCCCGGTGATGCCGGTGCTGGTGATCGAGAAGGTCGAGCACGCCGTGCCGTTGGCGCAGGCACTGGTCGATGGCGGGATCAAGGTGCTGGAAGTGACGCTGCGCACCGAGGCCGCGCTGGCTTCGGTGAAGGCAATTGCCGAAGCGGTGCCTGATGCGATCGTCGGCGTTGGCACCGTGGTGCGTCCGGAGCAATTTGCCGAGGCCAAGGCAGCCGGTGCCAAGTTTGCCGTGACCCCGGGCCTGACCGAGAAGCTGGCCGCTGCGGCCAAGGCCGCCGGCATGCCGTTGCTGCCGGGCGTAATGACGCCGTCCGAGGTGATTGCCGCGCTGGAGCTGGGGTTCGATGCGCTCAAGCTGTTCCCGGCCGAGCAGGCAGGCAGCCTTGGCATGCTCAAAGCACTGGGTGGCCCACTGCCGCAGGCGTTGTTCTGTCCCACCGGGGGGGTTACGCCGGAATCGGCAACCAAGTTGCTGGCCCTGCCCAATGTCGGTTGCGTCGGCGGTTCCTGGCTTGCGCCCAAGGACAAGGTCAACGCCGGCGATTGGGCTGCGATCACCGCGCTGGCGCGCGAGGCCGCTGCGCTGCGCTCCTGATGGGCCGCCGGATTAGGGCATTCCCGCCCGATCTCGCCATCGGGCATGCTGTAACATGACATACGTAAACTCGCTGCAAGGCTGGATGCAGCGAGTGCTGGATCAGTTGCTTCGCTTCGTCTGCGCGATCTTGTCCTGACACAAGAATCGCGTGGCGGCGCTGCGGCAGCATTCAATCATCCCGGGCTCGCTCGGTCCCACTACTCTCTCGGAGAAGATTCATGGCGATCAAGGTAGGCATCAACGGCTTCGGCCGGATCGGCCGCATGGTATTCCGTGCCGCTGTTTACAACTTTGCGGACGACATCGAAATCGTCGGCATCAACGATCTACTGGAGCCGGACTACCTCGCGTACATGCTCAAGCACGACTCCGTGCATGGCAAGTTCAAGGGCGACGTGAAGGTCGAGAACGGTCACCTCGTGGTCAACGGCAAGACCATCCGCCTGACCGCTGTGAAGGATCCGGCCGAACTGAAGTGGAACGAAGTCGGTGCCGATGTGGTGGTTGAGTCGACCGGCCTGTTCCTGACCAAGGAAACCGCCGAGAAGCACATCGCCGCGGGCGCCAAGAAGGTGATCCTGTCCGCGCCGTCCAAGGACGACACCCCGATGTTCGTCTATGGCGTGAACCACAAGACCTATGCCGGCGAAGCGATCATCTCCAATGCTTCGTGCACCACCAATTGTCTTGCGCCGCTGGCCAAGGTCGTCAACGACACCTTCGGCATCAAGCGCGGCCTGATGACCACCGTGCACGCCACCACGGCAACGCAGAAGACAGTGGATGGCCCGTCCAACAAGGATTGGCGTGGTGGTCGTGGCATTCTGGAAAACATCATTCCGTCGTCGACCGGTGCGGCCAAGGCTGTAGGCGTAGTGATCCCGGAAGTGAAGGGTAAACTGACCGGCATGTCGTTCCGCGTGCCGACGTCCGACGTCTCGGTGGTC
Source organism: Chitinolyticbacter meiyuanensis (assembly GCF_008033135.1). Lineage (NCBI taxonomy): Bacteria > Pseudomonadati > Pseudomonadota > Betaproteobacteria > Neisseriales > Chitinibacteraceae > Chitinolyticbacter > Chitinolyticbacter meiyuanensis. The sequence goes on along the minus strand of NZ_CP041335.1, from coordinate 3,552,287 downwards.
GACCTGACGGTCGAGCTGAACAGGGAAGCGAGCTACGAGGAAATCTGCGCCGCGCTCAAGGCCGCTTCGGAAGGCGAGTTGAAGGGCGTGCTCGGCTACACCGACGAGAAGGTGGTCTCCACCGACTTCCGCGGCGAATCGTGCACCTCTGTCTTCGACGCCACCGCCGGTATCTCGCTGGACAAGACCTTCGTCAAACTGGTGTCGTGGTATGACAACGAATGGGGCTATTCGAGCAAGGTGCTCGAAATGGTCCGCGTGATGGCAAGCCGCTGAGTCTTGGCCTCGCTAATCCAGCAAAACCGCCGCTTAGCCGGCGGTTTTGTTTTGTTCGCGCGCCGGATGAGCGGTGGTTTGTTGCGTACAAGCGACAAAGTCCGGCGTAAGACCGTTCCCGGTTTGCGGCTGTCCTGTCGGTTCTTTTATCCTCTGCCTCAGGGTTAAGCCGGAGGTAACAATGGCTTCACCGCTACAAGCTGGTGTTAACCACCATCTTCTTAAATCAGGAGACCTATAAATGTTCAAGCGTGCTCTGGTTGCTGCTTCCGTCGCAGCAGTTTTCGCTGCCCCGGCTTTCGCTGATGTTTCGATCAGCGGCTCCGCCGAAATGGACCTGTTCTATCGCACCAACAACGACAAAGGCAATGGCGAAACTGGCGGCAAGCTGCTGCAAGAAATCGCTATCGTCGTGAACGTCGATGGCAAGGACAAGCTGGATTCGGGCGACGTTCTGTCGTGGCGCCTGGCTCAAAAGGTTGCTACTCCGGATCGCTTTGATTCGTGGGGCATCCGCGAAGCTTGGATCGCTTACGGTGGTTCGTGGGGTACTGTGAAGTTCGGTAACCAATGGTCCGACACCTACCTGATCCAAGACTGGCCGTATGGCTCGAAGGGCTTCTCGGGTACCGTCGGTGAAACCTCGAACGTTGGTTTCGGCCAAGGTATCACCTACGCTTCGCCGAACTTCGGTGGTTTCAACTTCTCGGCTACTTGGGATAGCGGCGACAACTATGGTGGCGACGTTCAAGCCTGGGAAGTCGCTGGTCACTTCGCTGCTGGCAACTTCAACCTCGACGCTGGCTATTATCAAGCTACCGACGGCACTCCGGTTCCTGCTGGTCGTGACTGGGCCGGCGGCCCGTCGAGCACCCGCCCGAACGGTCTGACCCAAGAAATCGGTACCGACTTCGCCAACTGGATCGTCGGTGGCCGTGCAACCTTCGGTGACTTCGCTCTGCGCGCTGCTGTGCGTGGTGCAAACATCGACACCCAAGGTGCTGATGCTGACCAAATCGGTTACCTGATCGGTGGTACCTACTCGTTCGGCAAGAACGCTCTGAGCCTGGGCTACTTCTGGCAAGAAGCTGAGCGCGACAACGTTGCTCAAGACGACAACGACTTCCAAACCATCGGTTTCCAATGGGATTACGGTCTGTCGAAGAACACCGGCGCGTTCCTGCAAATCCGCCACAACATGGTTGGCAACAACTGGGATGCCAACTCGGTTATCTGGCAAAACGCTGACGGCAAGGCCGCTAGCAAGGATAACGCGACCCGTATCCTGGTTGGTACCTGGACCGGCTTCTAATCAGTTCATCTGAGCAGATTAGTAGGTGCAGTAAAAAGGGCAGCTTCGGCTGCCCTTTTTTTCGTTTCTTAAACGCGTATTTCTTTTCGCTATCTGATCGTTTTCTGCCTTCTTTGCATATTCCAGTCGCCAATACGGCAATCGCCTTACATGGCACACCTCATTCCGTAGCCCTTTCGTTGTGACTACAGTTGGTGCATCGAGCACCGCCGTGGGGCGGCTCGTGCCTAGGAGACACAACAAATGCAAGCTTTGCGTATGACGCTGTGCGCCGCGACCATGGCGGTAGCGTTTGCGGCCAATGCCGCGGAAGTGGAAGTGCTGCACTGGTGGACGTCTGGCGGCGAGGCCAAGGCCGCTGCCGAGCTGAAGAAGATGCTCGAAGCCAAGGGCCACAAGTGGAAGGACTTCGCGGTTGCGGGCGGCGCCGGCGAGAACGCGATGACTGCGCTGAAAACGCGCGTGGTGTCCGGCAATCCGCCGACCGCCGCGCAGATCAAGGGCCCGGCGATCCAGGAATGGGGCGAAGAGGGCGTGCTGGCGTCGATCGACGATGTGGCAAAGAAGGAAGGCTGGGACAAGCTGCTGCCGCCGGTGGTCTCCAATGTAATGAAGTACAAGGGCAGCTACGTGGCCGTGCCGGTCAACGTGCACCGCGTGAACTGGCTGTGGGTGAACCCGGAGCTGCTGAAGAAAGCCAATGCCAAGGTGCCTACCACGCTGGACGAATTCTTCGCCGCCGCTGAAGCGCTGAAGAAGGCCGGCATCCAGCCGGTGGCCTATGGTGGCCAGCCGTGGCAGGACGCCACGGTGTTCGAATCGGTGGTGCTGGGTGTGGGCGGTGCGGACTTCTACAAGAAGTCGCTGGTGCAGCTCGACCAGAACAGCCTGAAGAGCCCGACCATGGTGAAGGCGCTGGAAACGTACAAGCGCATCAAGCCGTACACCGACAAAAACGCCCCGGGCCGCGAATGGAACCTGGCGACCGCCATGGTCATCAACGGCAAGGCCGCGATGCAGTTCATGGGTGACTGGGCCAAGGGCGAGTTCCTCGCCGCCGGCAAGGTACCGGGCAAGGACTTCCTGTGTGTGCCGGCCCCAGGTACCGCTGCTGCCTACACCTTCAACATCGACAGCTTCGCCATGTTCAAGTTGCCGAACAAGGATGCCGAGAAGGGCGAGAAGGACTTCGCCTCGGCCGTGATGAGCCCGCAATTCCAGGAAGTGTTCAACCTGAACAAGGGTTCGATCCCGGTCCGTTCCGGCCTCGACATGAGCAAGTTCGACGCCTGCGGCCAGGAATCGGCCAAGGACTTCGCCGCCACCAGCAAGAAGGGTTCGCTGGTGCCGTCGATGGCCCACGGCATGGCAGTCCACTCGGCCACGCAAGGCGCCATCTACGACGTCGTGTCGCAGTTCTGGAACGACGACAAGATGACTGCCAAGCAAGCGGCCGACAAGCTCGCCAACGCAGCCAAGGTCAAGTAACAGCAAGCCCGCCGGCCACCCGACCAGGTGGCTGGTTTCCCGCGGTCCAGCCGTGATCGATACAAGCGCGCGGCCGCGACCCCAACCGGGGTGCCTGGAGAAACAATCATGAGTTCCTACAACGGACCGGCGCAGTACGGCTTTGCGGAGCGCTGGCTGCCGCGGCTGGTGCTGGCCCCGTCTTTCCTGCTGACGCTGGTGTTCGTCTACGGCTTCATCCTGTGGAACGGCTACCTGTCGTTCACCACATCGCGCCTGCTGCCCAACTACGAATGGGCCGGGCTGGCCCAGTACGTCACGCTGTTCGAGAACGAGCGTTGGTGGGTGGCGGTGAAGAACCTGTTCATCTTCGGCGGGTTGTTCATCGGTGGCGCAATGGCCATCGGCATCCTGCTCGCCGTGCTGCTCGACCAGAAGGTGCGCCAGGAAGGCGCACTGCGCACCATCTACCTGTACCCGATGGCGTTGTCGTTCATCGTGACCGGTACCGCCTGGAAATGGATGCTCAACCCGGGCCTCGGCCTGGAAAAGCTGGTGCATGACTGGGGCTTCACCAACTTCACCTTCGATTGGCTGGTGAACCCGGACATGTCGATCTACACCGTGGTGATCGCCGGTATCTGGCAATCGTCCGGCTTCGTGATGGCGCTGTTCCTGGCTGGTCTGCGCGGCATCGACGATTCCATCATCAAGGCGGCGCAGATCGATGGCGCCAGCCTGCCGCGCATCTACTGGAAGATCGTGCTGCCGGCACTACGCCCGGTGTTCTTTTCTACGCTGATGATCCTCGCGCACATCGCGATCAAGAGCTTCGATCTGGTGATGGCGCTCACCGGCGGCGGCCCCGGCTTCTCGTCGGATGTGCCGGCCACTTTCATGTATTCGATGGCATTCACCCGTGGCCAGATGGGCGTTGGCGCAGCCAGCGCGATGATGATGCTGATGACCGTCGCCGCCATCGTGGTGCCTTACCTGTATTCGGAACTGCGAGGCAGCCGCAATGGATAATCAAAACAAGGCTTGGCGCTTTGCGCTCTACGCGGTACTGCTGTACGCCGCCGTCTATTACCTGCTGCCGCTCTACGTCATGGCCACCACCTCGGTGAAGAGCATGGACGAGATCCGGGCTGGCAACCTGATCGCGCTGCCGATGAGCATCACCTTCGATGCCTGGACCAAGGCATGGTCCACAGCGTGTACCGGCGTGGAGTGTGGCGGCTTGTCGCGCTACTTCTGGAATTCGGTGCAGATGGTGATCCCGGCCGTGCTGATTTCCACCACGCTCGGTGCGCTCAATGGCTACGTGCTGTCGAAGTGGCGGTTCCGTGGTTCCGAGCTCACCTTCGCGCTGATCCTGTTCGGCGTGTTCATCCCGTTTCAGGTGGTGTTGCTGCCGATGGCGCAAACGCTGGGCTGGTTCGGGCTCGCACGCTCGGTGGGCGGCCTCGTGTTCGTGCATGTGGTGTTCGGCATCGCATCGACCACGCTGTTCTTCCGCAACTACTACGTGAGTATTCCGGACGAGCTGATCAAGGCGGCACGCCTCGATGGCGCGGGCTTCTGGCGCATCTTCCTCAAGATCGTGCTGCCGATGTCGACGCCGATCGTGATGGTGGTGCTGATCTGGCAATTCACCCAGATCTGGAACGACTTCCTGTTCGGAGTAGTGTTCTCCTCGGGCGACAGCCAGCCGATCACCGTGGGCCTCAACAACCTCGCCAATACCTCGACCAGCGTCAAGGAATACAACGTCGACATGGCCGCAGCCATCATCGCCGCCTTGCCGACCATCATCGTCTACGTGCTGGCGGGCAAGTACTTCGTGCGCGGCCTGACTGCCGGCGCCGTGAAAGGCTGATCGAACAACACCGGAACCGGGCCGCACCGCTTGCGCTGCCCGGGCCAAAAAACGGAGAAACACATGGGCGCACTCGCCATCAAGAACGTCACCAAGAGCTTTGGCGACACCCACATCCTCAAAGGCATCGATATCCATATCGAGGCCGGCGAATTCCTGATCCTGGTCGGCCCATCCGGCTGCGGCAAATCCACGCTGATGAACATCATCGCCGGGCTGGAAGCCCCCACCTCGGGTGAGGTCCACATCGGTGAGCGCGTGGTCAACAACGTGGCACCCAAGGACCGCGACATCGCCATGGTGTTCCAGAGCTACGCGCTCTACCCGACGATGAACGTGCGGCAGAACATCGCCTTTGGCATGGAAACCCGTGGCGTACCGAAAAAGCAGCAGGAGGAGATCATCAGCCGTGTCTCCAAGATGCTGCAGATCGATCATCTGCTCGATCGCAAGCCTGGCCAGCTCTCCGGTGGTCAGCGCCAGCGCGTGGCCATGGGCCGTGCCCTGGCACGCGATCCCAAGCTGTTCCTGTTCGATGAGCCGCTGTCCAACCTCGACGCCAAGCTGCGCGTGGAGATGCGTACCGAGATCAAGCAGCTGCATCACCGCCTGAAGACCACCATCGTGTACGTGACGCACGACCAGATCGAGGCGATGACGTTGGGCGACAAGATCGCGGTGATGAAGGATGGCGTGATCCAGCAGTTCGGCAGTCCCGAGGAAATCTACGAGCGCCCGGCCAACCTGTTCGTTGCCGGTTTCATCGGCTCGCCATCGATGAACTTCATCGAATGCCATCTGGCCGAGCAGGGCGGCGAATACGGCGTCAGCCTGCAGAGCGAGGGCGATGCGCGCTTCGTGGCGCTGCAGAACGGCGCTCGCTTCGCCGATCGCATCGGCCAGAAAGTGATCCTGGGTGCCCGCCCGGAGCAGATCGAGGTTGCTGAAGAGGGCGAAGCGGGTTTGGCCTGCAGGGTGCACCTGACCGAGCCGACCGGCCCGGATACCATGATCTTCACCCAGGTGAACGGCAAGGAAGTGGTCGCCCGCGTGCACCCGCGCGCCGCGCGCCATCCGGGCGAGACCATGCGGCTCAAGCTCGACACCAGCAAGGTGGTGCTGTTCGATCCGCAAACGGAACAACGGCTGGCCTGATCGCCAGTTTCAACGAGTACGGCTTGTGCCCCGCGCGATGCGGGGCTTTTTTTGCGTGGAACAGGCCCTGAGCGGTGTGTCGCTCGCGGCTACAGCGGCAGGATGCCGACAAAACCCAGGGCCAGGATCAGCAGGCTCGCTGCCGCCATCCAGCCTGTGACGCAGGCCGACGACATCGTGCGCTACCACCAGCGCGCCTCGATAAGACGATACTGACCGGCGCGCCGCCAATTGCCGATGGCGCGCACGATACCCAAGAGCGCGTCATCGTCGGCCAGCAGCGGATTGCGGGTGCCCTCGGGCAGCATGTCGCGATAGTGCCGCTCGACATGGTCGTACAACAGGCGCGCCAGGCTCACCTAGAACAGCGAGCCGACCGGGCTGGTGATGAGCAGTGCCGGCAGGCCGTAGTCGAGAAACATCCGGTGCAGCGCCGGATCGGTGCTTATACGAAGAAGCCGCCAAGGAAGATGACTAGTGCGATCGAGCCGATCCAGCCCAGCGCACGATTCAGCACGTAGAGCCGCCGCCAGAACGCGCTCTCGATACGGCGCCAGCCCCCGGTACGATTGATATGGCTCAGCGTGGTGACGAAACCCATCGCGATATCGTCGCCCTGCACCCAGGTATCGCGTTGCGGCAGCAGGTCGCCGTAGTTGCGCGAGATGTAGTCGTAGATCATCCGTGCCAGCAAGGCATAGCTGACCAGGCAGACGATGCTGGTCACGATCAGCGCCGGTACGGCGACTTCCACAAACCAGGTATTCGCCATCTGTTGTTTCCCCCGTTATTGCTAGCAGCATAACCAATGCAGGGCGGCACGGGGAATGCCGGGGTTGCAACTGCGCCATGCGGGACAAGCATGCCTCGCATGGCGGATAAGTCAGCCCGGATCTCGGATCAACGCCAGGGCAGTGGAGCGTGCCAGCTGGCGCCGCTCCCAGGCTGTGACGACGGCGGCGAGCGCAAGGCCGGCCACGGTGCTGTAGAGCGGCAACCACCAGTTCACACCCAAGCTCAAGCCCAGCACCTCGGTGCCGACCGCCCAGCCGGTGAGCGCAGCGGCCAGGCCGGCGACGAGGCCGGCGGTGGCGCCGATCAGCGCGCCTTCCCACCACTGGATGGCGGCAATCTGCCGGCTGTGTGCGCCCAGCGCCCGCAGGATGGCCGCCTCGCGCCGCCGCTCGGGCGCCGAGGTTTCCAGTGCGGCGAGCAGTACCACGATGCCGGCGGCGAGGCAGAACACGAACACCAGCCGCAGTACGCTGGCCGACAGGCCCAGCACCCGGCGCACCTCGCCCAGCACCTGGCCGACGTCGATGAAGGTCACGCTGGGGTAGGCGCGCGACCAGTTGGCCAGCGCATTGCTGTGGCCCGGCGGCAGGTGGAAACTGGTGATCAGGCTGGTGGGTGCATCGGCAAACATCGGCCCGGTGCCGACCACGAAGAAGTTCACCCGGAACGAATCCCACTCGACCGTGCGCAGGTTCGCCACCCTGGCCGAGATCGGCGTGCCGGCCACATCGAAGCCGAGCGTATCGCCGACCTTGATCCCCAGCGTCTCGGCGAGCCCGGCCTCCACCGACCAGCCGCTGCCAGACAGTGGCGTGCCGGCGGTGATGCGGTTGTCCGCCCGCAGCATCTCGCCCCAGGACAGATTGAACTCGCGCTCGGACAGGCGCCGCGCGCGGTCGTCGCCATAGCGCTTGGGATCGACCGGCTTGCCGTTCAACGTCTGCCAACGCGCACGGATCATCGGCTGCAGTACGGCATCCTTGACGCCATCACTGGCGATGCTGGCCTGGAAGGCCTCGGCCTGGTCCGGCTGGATATTGAACGCAAACACATTGGGCGCATCGGCTGGCAGCCTGCGCTCCCACGCGGAGAGCAAATCCCGCTCCACCGCAGTGAGCAGCCACAAGCCCAACAGCCCCACTGCGAGCGCGCCCAGCTGTGCTGCGGACAGCCAGCTGCGCCGCGCCAGTTGCCGCAGCGCGATCCGCGCGGCAAAGCCACGGGCGAAGCGTGATACCAGCTTGAGCAGCAGCCAGCCCAGCAGCCCGGCCACCACCAGTGCTCCGACGATGCCAGCGGCAACCAGCAGCGCCAGCTTGGCGCTGCCCGCCACCCAGTAGAACACCGCGCAGGCCGCGGCCAGCGTCGCGGACAGGCTGAGCCACAGCCGTGGTGGCGCGGTCAGCTCACGCCGCAGCACTCGCGCTGGCGGCGTGCGCGCCAGCTGCATGAGGGTGGGGCCGGCCACGCCGGCGAGCAGCGTCAGCCCCAGCGCGCACGCAGCCAGCCACGGCAGCGGTGTCGGCGCGGGCAGGGCGCGTGGCAGGCTGTCGCGGATCAGCCAGGACAAGGCTTCCTGCGTGATCCAGCCGATGGCGCCGCCGACGACTGCGGCGAGCACGAAGATCAGCGCCAGCTCGATGAACAGCAGGCCGCGGATGCGGGCGCGGGTGGCGCCCAGCGTGACGAACAGCGCCACGCCGTCGGCCTGGCGGGTGCTGTAGCGACGTGCCGACAGCAGCACCGCGGTACCAGCCAGCGTGGCAGCGAGCAGGGTGACGAGGCGCAGGAAGGTTTCCGCCCGCTCCAGCGCGCGGCGTACCTGCGGTTGTGATTCGCGTACATTTTCCAGCCGCTCGCCGCGGCCCAGCTTGGCTTCGGTGGCTGTGCGCCAGCGGCCCACCGCGGCTTCGTCGCCGGCTACCAGCAGCCGGTACCGGATGCGGCTGCCGAAGCCGATCAGGCCCGATTGCGGCAGGTCGCTCGCGTTCATGATCAGGCGCGGCTGCAGCCCGGCAAAATCGAGTGCCACATCCGGCTCGCGGATGATCAGCGCGGTGACGCGCTGCTGCAGCGTACCGAGGCGCAACGTATCGCCCAACCGGAGCTTGAGCCGGCTGGCCAGGCGCTCGTCGATCCAGACCTCGCCGCGGGCAGGCGGATGGGTGGCATCGCGTGCCCCAGCGGTGGTTTGCAGTTGCAGCTTGCCACGCAGCGGGTAGGGGCCGGCGATGGCCTTCACGCTGGTCAGCACCGCGTCGTCACCGGCGCCGGCCATCGAGGTGAAGCTCTGCGTCTGCGAAACGGCGAGCTTGCCTTGGCGGGCCGAAGCCTCGAACGCCGCCGGCAGCGGATGGTCGGCCGAGGCGACCGCGTCGGCAGCCAGCAGGTTGTTGGCCTCGTGGTTCAGCAGGCTGTTCACTCGCCCGGCAAACAGGCCGACGGCAGTCAGCGCGGCGATGGTGACGGCAAGCGCGGCGATCAGCGTGCGATGTTCGCCGGCACGCAAGCCGCGCAGGAACTGGCGCCAGGCCAGCAGGGCCAGCGCCCTCATACGCCCACCTGTTCGGTGACCTGGCCTGCGGCCAGGCGCAGGCGTGCGCTGCAGCGCGCTGCCAGTTTTTCATCGTGGGTGACCAGTACCAGCGTGGTGCCGGTGGAGGCATTGAGCTCGAACAGCAGGTCAGCGATCCGCTCGCCGGTGTGGGTGTCGAGACTGCCTGTGGGCTCGTCGGCGAACAGAATCTGCGGTCCCGGCGCGAAGGCGCGTGCCAGCGCCACCCGCTGCTGCTCGCCCCCGGAGAGCGTGCGCGGTGTATGCGAGCGCCGAGCAGCGAGGCCGACCCGTGCCAGCCAGTCGCCGGCGACTGCCTCTGCGTCGGCCCGGCCGGCCAGCTCCAGCGGCAGCATGGCGTTTTCCAATGCCGTGAGCTCGGGCAGCAGCTGGAACGACTGGAACACGAACCCGGCAACCCGGCCACGCAGGCGGGCGCGGCCGTCCTCATCCATGGCGCCGAGATCCTCGCCTGCCATGCGCACCTTGCCGCGGGTAGGTGTATCGAGCCCGGCCAGCAGTGACAGCAACGTCGATTTGCCCGAGCCGCTGGCGCCGACGATGGCTAAACTGGCGCCTGCGGCCAGCGAGAACGAAACACCGGAGAGGATGTCGAGCTCTTCAGTGGCGGCCGCCACGTGTTTGCCGAGTGCTTCGGCTTCGAGTATGGGAGAGTGGGTCACGATGAAGGGCCTTTGCGGAATGGCGCGTCGCGTTGTGCTGGGCGCATGCATGTTGTTGTGGGCCATGGCGGCAACGGCCGCCGATCCGGTGCTGCTGGTGTTCGGTGATTCTTTGTCTGCCGGCTACGGCATCGCCGCAAAATCGGCGTGGCCAACGCTGCTGGAGGCGGAGTTGAAGCGCCAGGGCAAGCCTTACCGCGTGGTGAACGCCAGCGTCTCCGGTGAAACGACCGCTGGCGGCGTCACCCGGTTCCCGCAGGCGCTCAAGTTGCATCGGCCGCGCCTCGTCATCCTCGAGCTTGGTGCCAACGATGGCTTGCGCGGGTTGCCGGTGAAGGACGCCAAGTCCAACCTTGCCAACATGGTGAAGACCGCGCAAAAGGCCGGCGCCAAGGTCCACCTCGTTGGCATGCAGATGCCACCGAACTATGGTCCCGACTATACCGCCGCCTTCGCCGCCATGTATCCGGCAATCGCCGGCGAATACAAGATCGGCCTCACGCCGTTCCTGCTGGCGCCGGTGATCACCAAGCCCACCCTGTTCCAGCCGGACCAACTGCACCCGACGGCCGAGGCACAACCGATGCTGATGCAGATGATCGCGCGCGATCTCAAGCCGTTGTTGTAGCCGACCTGGCTCGTTTTGTTATGGTTTGATGTCGATGTACTTCACCACGCGTTCCACGCCGCTGATGTAGCTGGCGGCCCGAGCGGCGACATCGGCCAGCGACGAGCTCGATTGGCCCATCAGATAGACCACCTTGCGTTCGGTGGTCACCACGAAGTGGATGGCTTGGGCATCGCCGGCATCGGTCAGGATGGCGGTCTTCACCCGCGCAGTGATCTGGGTGTCGTTCAACCGGTCCGTGGCGGGGGAGGGGGGGGCGACCACCGTCTCGTTGTGCACTACCTTGGCGCCCGGATAGCTGGAGGCGAGCTGTGCCGCGTTCTGCCGGGCGGCATCGTCCGGCACTTCACCGGTGAGCAGTACGCGGCCATTGAACACGTTCACGTTGACGTGGGCGCGCTCCTTGTAGGCATCGATGATGCGGGCGCTGATCTCGGCGGCGATTTTCATGTCGCTGGTCTGGGTCTGCGTCGGGCGCGGATCGGAGCCGACCAGTGCGCCAACGGCGGCGCCGGCCACGAATACCGCCGGCACGCAGGCGGTCAGGCCCAGGGCGGTCACGAGGGTGGTGATGAGCAGGGGCTTCTTCAACAACTTATTCTCCTCCCAGGAGCAGGTAATCCACGGCGTCGGAGAGCGCGTGCAGCACGGTGATGTGTGCTTCGTGGATGTGGGCCGTACGGGTGGCCGGCACGCAGATATGAACGTCATCGCCGCCGAGCAGTTCCCCGATCTGGCCGCCGTCGCGGCCGGTGAGGGCGATGATGCTCATGTGCCGGTCGTGCGCCGCATGCACGGCGGAGATCACATTGGCGGCATTGCCCGAGGGCGAGATCGCCAGCAGCACATCGCCGGCGCGGCCCAGCGCATAGATCTGCTTGGAAAACACCAGGTCGAAATCGTCGTGGCTGCCAAGCGCGGTGAGCACGGAGCTGTCGGTGGTCAGCGCCAGCGCCGCGAGGCCCGGCCGTTCGCGCTCGAACCTGCCCACCATCTGCGCCGCGAAGTGCTGCGAATCGGCAGCCGAGCCACCGTTGCCGCAAGCCAGGATCTTGCCGTCGGCGATCAAGGTCTGCATCAGCTTCTCGGCGGCATCGGCAATGGCCGGGCTCATCAACGCGGCCGTGGCTTGCTGCGCGGCGATGCTGTCGAGGAAATGCTGCTGCACACGTTCGTTCAAATCCATCGTCTTCCTTGGCGGGATTCAGCCCGCGTCAAAACAGTTCTTCAACCAATCGAGCGCGTCGCCGTCGATGCAGACAGCGTCGAAGCGACAGGGCGGGGTGGGGCGCACGCCGAGCAGATAATGTTCGGCGGCAGCGATGATGCGGGCCCGCTTGGTGGCGGTGATGCTGGCGGCCGCACCACCGAAGCTGCGGCTGGCGCGGGCGCGCACCTCGACGAACACCAGGGTGTTGCCGTCGCGGGCAATCAGGTCGATCTCGCCGCGGCGACAACGCCAGTTGCGCTCGACGATGCGCAGACCCTGACGCTGCAGGTAGGCGGCCGCGCGGGCCTCGGCCGCCGCGCCGCGATCGCTCATTGCACCACAGGCAGCGGTTCGACCACCGGCTCCGGCGGCAGCTCGGCCGGGTTGGCCTTGAGCGTGCGCACCGAGAGTCCGCGCTGCACCACGCCGTTGCCGTCGATGGTCAGCTTGCCAGTCAGGCCATCCGGAATGCGGACATTGCCGGGTTCGCTGCTGCGCAGCGCCTGCACCAGCCGGTAGGCATCGACGCCTTGGGCAAACAGTCGTTCCAGATCATTGGTGCGGGTGCGTTTGCGAGCGTAGAAGTCGTAGGTGGGATCATCCGGCGTAGCGAGCCACGGGATGTCGTAGAAGCTGATGCCGGCGAGGTCGACAAGAGCGGTAGCGCCGAGGTTGCCCGGATCAATCTGGCTGGTGGCGAACACCGGCAGATCGTTGCCGATGAAGGGGCGCAGCCTGCGCGCGGTGCGGCTGTCGGTGGCGAGGAACACGCCATCGGCGCCAGTGGCATCGATGCGGGCGCGCAGGTCGTTGAAATTGCTGGCGGCGGAGATCGGCAATACGGCAGGCAGTGCATTGCGCTCGGCCCTCCAGGCACTGCTGAAACCCTGCGCCATGCGCTGGGTGAGGCTGCCATCGGCGACGATCACCGCCGGGCGTTGCACGCCGCGGTCGGCCACCAGCCGCGCGGCCTGCTGGGCCTCGCCTTCGATGGCGAGGCTGAAGCTGTAGAGATTGCGGCGGCGCAGCGTCTCCTCGGCAAAGGCATTGAGCGCCACCACCGGCATCTGGATGTCGGCACCGTCACCAATCAAGCCGATCGCCGTTTTCGACAACGGGCCGATCACCGCGACCGCCCCGTCCTGGCTGGCGCGATCGAATGCGGCGAGGATGTCCTGCTCGTTGTCCTCGGTGGCGATCAGCCGCACACGCGGCGTGCGGGCATCGGCCAGCGTGCGCTCGGCTGCCAGCACGCCGGATTGGATGGTCTCGGCCGCCACGCGCCATTGCTTGGCCTTGGTCGGCAGCAGCAGCGCGATATAGTCCGGACCACGCGTGATCGGCTGCTCGGCGGGCGCGGCTGTCGCCGGAGCGGGAGCGCTGCTGCTGATAGCCGGCTCCGGCTGGAGCGGCTGCAATTCGACTACCGGGGTAGGCATCGGCACCGGGGAGGGCTGCAGCACCAGCGGGGTTTCGCGCTGGGCCGGTTGCGGGCTGGCGCAGCCGCTGGCCGCCACCAGGACGGCACCGTATAGTACGGGCGCGATCAGCCGGCGCCATGGCCGGGCAAGGAGACCGAGAGCGTGCATAGCGAGCCCTTTATCATTACAAGGCCTGCATTATATGTGGTGGCCACGCCCATCGGTAACCTGCGGGATTTTTCGTCGCGCGCACGCGAAGTTCTGGCCCAGGTTGACGTGATCGCCGCCGAGGATACGCGGGTAACCGGCCAGTTGCTGAAGCACTTCGGCATCGGCACGCCGATGATCAGCGTGCGTGAGCACAATGAACGCGCCATGGCGGAGCGCATCGTGGCCCGCCTAGCTGCTGGCGAAGCGGTGGCGCAGGTATCGGATGCCGGCACCCCAGCCATTTCCGATCCAGGCGCCGTACTGGTGGCGGCCGTGCACGCCGCCGGTTACCCGGTGGTGCCGGTGCCCGGCGCCAGTGCGCTGACCACGGCACTTTCCGCCGCCGGTTTCACCTGTCCCCACACGCTGTTCTACGGCTTTCTGCCGCCCAAAGCCAAGCAGCGCCAGGATGCGCTGGCACCGCTGGCACAGCAGCCGCATGTGACGGTGTTCTATGAAGCACCGCACCGCATCCTCGATACGCTGGCAGACCTGGTGGCGGCCTTCGGCGCCGAGCGCACGGCGGTGATGGCGCGCGAACTGACCAAGACCTTCGAAACGATACGCCGCGCTCCACTGGGCGAGCTGGCAGGATTTGTCGAAGCGGACAACAACCAGCAGCGCGGTGAATTCGTGCTGCTGATCGACGCGGCCCCCGAGCAGGATGCCGTTGGCGACGAAGGCGCACACGATGTGGTGCTGGCGCCGTTGGTGGCCGAGCTGCCGGTGAAGCAGGCTGTTGCGCTGGCCCAGGCCATCACCGGTGCGCCGCGCAATGCGCTATATCAGCGTGCACTTACCCTCAAGCAGCAGGACGACGGCGACTGAGCGCGCGCTTGCCAGCACCGAGCCACGCGTTTATGATCGCGCTCTTCCCTGCCCGGGTGGCGAAATCGGTAGACGCAGGGGATTCAAAATCCCCCGCCGCAAGGCGTGTCGGTTCGAGTCCGACCCCGGGCACCAGTAATAAAAACGCGGCTTCCAGCCGCGTTTTTGCTTTCAGCGCTCCTTTCCTAGAGCTTGGGTTTTTGCAAATTGCAAAAACTCGGTCCGCTTCGCCCTTCTGGTCCAGTGGTGATTTCAATACCACTTCGCGATTCCAAGTGGCTCGGCAGGCCAAGCTTCCCGTCGTCTCGCCCGTGTTATCCGTCTGCCACCGGTGTGCCTGTGACGGCCGCTGCAGCCGCCCGATTAAACCGCATGCGCTTGACCGCATAAATCCGCAAGTTTTTGTCGCCGCTGTCAGCAGCGCAGCAGCACGCATTCTGGCTGGCTTCCTGGGCATTTCTGCAGCTGCATAAAAACAGACCTCTTAAGCGCGCAGGCGTGGCGGGGGCACGAGGGCGCGCGCCGGGGCGCAACGGCCCACCGTATGTCGTGGGCCAGGTCACCTTCGGGCGGCCTGCCAGTTGCCCCCTAGGTTGCTGCGTCTTACCATGACGACCGAATAAATATGCGGTTCATGTAAGCATGGCTGGAAAGCTCTTCATCGTGCTGGGTGACAAGACTAGCCACGGCGGCACGGTCGTGTCCGCGCAAAGCCCCATGACGTTTGATGGAAAACCCATCGCCACAGTGGGCGACATGACGGTCTGCCCGCTGTGCAAGGGCAGCTTTGCCATCGTGCAGGGCGGCGACAATATCGCGCTGATGGGGCGGCAGCTCGCGCGAGCAGGTGACAAAACGGCATGCGGCGCAACGCTCATCCCTGCGGGCCAATCGCGCGGTACGCATGAACCTGGCGGCGGCGCTGCAGCGATGACGTCGAGTGGTGCGGCGGCAGCTGCAGCAGCTGTGGTGAGCGCTGCCGCGGCAATGGACAAGCAGGCGATGCAGGAACAGCACGACGAGCAAATCCGCCTGGTCGACGAAGATGGCCGCGCACTTGCCAACGTGCCCTACCACATCACCGATGCGGCAGGAACCAGCTACAAGGGCGTTTCCGACGAGCTTGGCTGCTGCGAGCGCGTGTTTACTGATGGCGCGCAGGATCTGACGGTTTTCGTTGGCGTGGCCGCGCTGGAGAAATGGTAATGGGTGCAGTTGCTCAAACGGTAACGACAAACACGAAGCCGCAGTCCACCTACGACATCACGGCACACCTGATGCCCGCGCGCGCATTCTTCTTCGTGGTGGTGGATGAGGTTGGCAAGGATGGCTTTCTCGTTCGGCGGATATACGCGGCTGCCGATAGCCCGTACCTGGCCAAAATGAACCTATCTCCACTGGGCAACCTGTCAGAGCTCTACCCGGAGCGCTATGGCCTGATCCCAAAGGAATGGAACAGCACGACGTCGATCGCCGAACACGTCATGGGCAACAACAAGTCGCGCTACGTGTCCACAAGCTCGATTTTTCCCGAAGGCTCGCCGCGCTTTGTCGGCAAAGACATCTTTATCGACATCAACAAGGCGATTGCCTCGGGTGCCAGGCTGGTATCGACAGATGAAATCTTGAAGTCGCTCGCCGACTACAAGGTCGCAAATCCTCACCTGGCACGGCGCGTCGACCAGATCGCGAGCTACGTGCGTGAAATCGATAAAGAAGTCTTGATCGAGGGGAGGCGCGTCCCGGCCGGCGCAATCTTCACACCAGGGTCACTGAAAACATCCGCGACACTGGTTCGCGCAGCACGTGTTGTTCAGGTAGTGGGCATTGCGTTCACCGCATACGATCTGGGGCACGCAACTGGACAGTCGTTCAAGGCCAAGAGTGTGAAACCGATTACGGCCGAGGTGGTGCGACAGGCTGGTGGATGGGGCGCTGCCTATGCGGGCTTCAAGGTGGGCGGTGTGGCAGGCGCTGCAGTCGGTATCGAGACCGGGCCCGGCGCCGTGATCACAGGGCTGGTTGGTGGCATCATCTTCGGCGCCGCGGGCTATTTCGGGGCGGACTGGGTTGCCGATCACATCTACGAGAACTAAGGGGCTGGGGTGCTGAAGAAGATTGCTTCAATGTTCGGACGCAAGAAGGACCCCCTGGATGCATATCGCGTCGATCATCTGGCTGGGCGCACTGTCGATGCTGCGACGTTCCCCCAAAAGGACTTGCTGGTTGGCGAGGACCTTTATGCGTACCGACTCACGTTCATGGTTTCGAACGACGATGCAGACCGAGTGCGAAGTGCTATCGCGACTCAGTTCCTGATCCCATCCGTTGGGAGATATTTCATCGTCGAAGTCACCAATTCTCGCGGATACTCGATTCACGGAGCGGTCCGTCCCGAGTTCAACGGCGCCGTCGTGGAAATGCTCACCAACAGTGTGGACCTGCTTCACACGTTGGATGCGCTGCAGCTGCAACCGCTGCAGCCCTGGCTTGCCTTCCCAGGGTTTGATCCGGAAGGCGTTGGAAGCTTGCAGGGGAACATTGAATTTTGGTGGTCACACTTTTGGGCGCCGTTCTGGCGCTCGCTATCTGCTGCGAGACGGCTGCAATACCTGCAGTCAGCACCTGCTGTGTGGGCTGAATTCATCGAAACCCACCAGAGCAACTGAGCGGCAGACACAGCTCAATCACGGCTGCGACTGCCTAGCGTCTCGCACTGCCTCCACCGACAGCGAATAGGGCTCGAACCGTACCACCTCCTCCCCAAGCCAGTCGTTCAGTTCCGCAAACCGCATCTGCAGCGGCTTCACTTCGTTGGCCTCGAACACCTGGGCCGCCTTGGTCGCATCCCCGAAGCCGCCGGTGTTGTTGGGGATGATGCCCATGAGCTGCGGCGGCACGCGGTGAGCCGCAAGCTGGTCGTCGCGGGTCACGTTCTTGATGTTCCAGAACTCATCCTTGGCTGCCACTTCCGATACCGGGATGATCTGGATTCCTTTCTCCTTGCCGCCCGGCGCGTGGATGAACAGGTTCTTGAAGTTGCCCGGTCCCTTGGCGTTCTTCAGTGCCTCGCGCAGCCGATCGATGTCGCCCTGCTGCTGCGCGGTGTCGGTCATGTAGAGGATGAAGCCGGCGTGCGCGCCGTTGGTGTAGTAGCGCCGGCGGAACAGCGTGGCCGACTCGTTCAGCCAGGTCGCCTGCATGCTGGCCAGGTACTCCGGCAGCCCGTACACCTCCTGATTGATATCCGGCTCGCTCAGGTGCCAGACGCTGCCCGCCTCGAACTCGTGCGCCTGGCCGACCTCGGTCACGAAGAAATAGCGATCCAGATCCACACCGCGCCGCGTGTACTTGGCCAGCGCCGGCTGCAGCTTGAAGCGTGAGCCCAGGCGCGAGCGGCGCACCTCGGCGTAGCAGTTCCCGAAGATCGCGTATTCCAGCACCAGCCGGCCGAAGTCCGAGCGCGACAGCATTCGGTGCGGCTTGAAGGTGCTCACCAGGATGTTGCGCTTCACATAGATCGGCGAGCTATGGTGCACCGCGGCCCGGAACGACTTGGCCAGCGCATCCCACGGGATCGGCGGCTCGTACCATTTGCCGAAGCGTGCGCACTCCAAGTAGTCGATCAGCTCGCGGCGGTCCATCACCGGCACCGCATCGCCGAAGGTGAACGCCTCGATGTGTTGGGTCTGCTGGGTCATTCAAAAATCTCCATGAAGCTCTGGCTGTGTGCGCTTTCCCCTTCCAATGGCTCATGGCAAAGGGCGTGCATGATCGACCACGCCAGATCGGCGTGGCTGGTGGTCTTGCTGCGGCCGGCCTTGTAGGTCGCCTGCCGGCCGGAATCGGTCATCGTTTTCTTGATCGCCATGAAGGCCGCGGGAATCTCGGTCCAGCCGTGTTCCCACTGCAGGCGGCGCTTGCTGATCACGTCGTACGCCTTCAGCACCATGTAGTTCTTCAAGTCGGCCGAGTAGTTGAAGCCGCGCACGCCCGGATAGAACTGCTTCACCAGCTGGTACACGCCGGCACCGATGCCGGTGATGTCCATTCCGACGTACTGCACGTTGTAGCACTGGGTCATCAGGCGGATTGCCTCGGCCTGGGCCGCGAAGTCCAGGCCCTTCCACTGGTGCCGCTCCAGCACGCGGAACGGCCCGCCCGGCACCTTGGGCGGCGCCAGCACTACACAACCCGCGCTATCACCGCCGGTGTTCGAGCCAGCCGGGTCATAGCCGATCCACACCGGCTCATAGCCATACGGGCGCAGCGCCAGCTGCTTCACGTCCGCCCATTCGGCCCAGCTGTCCACCATGCACGGCTGCAGCATCGACAGCGGGAACACGCTGGTCGCGTCGTCCGCGAACTCGCACATGTAGAGCTGCCGGAACTCAAGCGGATTGCGCTCGCGCTCCAGCGTCTCCATGTTCAGGAAGCTGCATCCTGCTGCGATCGCGTCCATCACGGTCACGATCTGGCGCCACTGCGCATCTCCGCATAGCACGCCGCGCTGCAGCGCCGCGTGGCTGATGTCCACGCTGATGTGCTGGTCCTTCGGCCGCCCCTCGTTAAACAGCTCGCCAGACCAGAACGGGTAAGCTTCATGGCTGATCGCCGAGGGCGTCGAGAAATACGTCTGCCGGAACCGCTCATGGCTGGCCATGCCGGAAGCCACGTTGCGCAGCTGCGCGAACCGCGGAATCCAGAAAATTTCGTCGATGTAGACGTTGCCCGAATAGCTCTGCGTCGAGCGGAAGTTCGTGCCCAGGAAGTAGAGCTTGGCCCCGTTGGGCAGCTGGATCGGATCGCCCTTGAGCTCGATGCCGATCGTCTCGCGCACGAAGTCCTGCATGTACAGCCGGAACTGGTACGCCTGGGATTTACTGGCCGAGATGAAAATCTGATTCCGCCCGGTCAGCAGCGCATCGATCAGCGCCTCGCGCGCAAAGTAGAACGTTGCCCCGATCTGCCGGCTTTTCAGGATGGTGCGGATCCGGTGCTTCAGGCCCGCGCGATACCAGTGCTTGTTGTATTCGAACTGGCTCGCCTTGAAGGCCTCGACCAGCGCCTCCTGCTCAGCCTCGCTGATCGCGTTGCGCGTCGGCGCCTTCTTCGGCTTCGCGTTGCGGTTGGCCACCTTGGGGTTCAAGTCGGCTTCAGTACCGCCATTCTGGTAGCGGCCCACGCGCGCCTTGCGCTCTTCCGAGCGCTGCAGCTGCCGGTTCAGTAGATCGATTTCCTTGAAGTCGCGGCCTTCCTTGGCCGGCTTCAGCGTCAGCTCGATCAGTCGCGCCTCGAACGTCGCGTCGACGCGATCTGCCGGCGTGGCTTGGTCCCATTGGTCGCGGCGCTTCCAGCTGTGGATCGTCACCGGCTTCTCGCCGATCAGCTCGGCGATGCGGGCCACGCGCAGCCCCTGCCAGTAGAGCAGCTGGGCGCGGCGGCGCGGATCGGGGTTGTAGGTCAGGTCATCCATGGCGCAAGGATGTCGCGCCGATTCCCGCCCATCCCGCTACCGCCAATGTGCCCCGCGGTGGCACACCGGCCCTTGATTGCCGCCCCTGTCCCGCCGTCACCAACATGGCACCTGTAACCAGCGCCCACTGGGGCGAGCCACCGAACAGGGAGCCGAGATGGCAGGCAAGACGAAGTTTTTCCGCGTAGCGCTCGAAGGCGCCACCACCGACGGCCGCGTGATCCAGCGCTCATGGATCGAGCAGATGGCCAGGAACTACCGACCGTCTCGCTATGGCGCTCGCTGCAACCTCGAACACATCAAGGGCATTTCGCCCGATAGCCCATTTTGCGCCTACGGCGACGTGCTCGCCCTCAAGGCCGAAGCGGTGCAGGAAGAGGGCGGCAAGCTGGGCCTCTATGCCCAGATCGACCCCACCGACGAAGCCATCGCGCTGAACCGCAAGCGCAAGAAGGTCTACCCCTCGATCGAGATCGACACCGAGTTCGCCGACAGTGGCGAGGCCTACCTGGTAGGCCTGGCCTTCACCGACACCCCGGCCAGCCTCGGCACCGACATGCTCGCCTTCGCCGCTGGCGCCAAGGTCAACCCGTTCGCCTCCCGCAAGCTGCGCCCGGAAAACCTCTTCTCCGCCGCCGACTTCGCCATCGAGCTGGAGCTCGAGTCCGACGAAGACACCGGTCCCGGCATCCTCGACAAGGTGAAGCAGCTCTTCAGCCGCAGCGCCCAAGCCCAGGCCGGCCGCAACAAGGAAACCGACGAGGCCATCGAGCTCGTCGCCAGCGATCAAGCCAGCCTGCGCGAGGCCTACTCACGGGATGTGAACGCGCTGCGCACCGAGGTCGACAGCCTGAAGGCGGACCGGGACAAGGACCGTGAAGCTTTTGCTGCCCTGCGTGAAGCACTCAGCCAGCAAGACGGTGGCGGCCAGCGGCCGGCCGCCAAGGGCGGCGAGGTCAACCACGCAACCGACTGCTGATTGCCAGCGGCCCCCGATACCGAAAAGAGAGAAACCGCACCATGCGCAACGAATCCCGCCTTGCCTTCAAGCAGTACCAGATGCAGCTGGCCAAGCTCAATGGCATCGACGTCGAAGACTTGTCCAAGCGCTTCACCCCGACGCCCAGCGTCGGCCAGACCATCGAGAAGAAGATCCGTGAATCGAGCGACTTTCTCTCGCGCATCAACGCGTACGGCGTGCGTGATCTCAAGGGCAAGCGCATCGGCATGGGCGTGTCCGGCTCCATTGCCAGCCGCACCAATACCAAGATCAACCCGCGCAAGACCAAGGACGTCGCCGCGCTCGACGATCTGATGTACGAGCTGCACAAGACCGATTTCGATACCCACATCACCTACGAAATGATCGATCAGTGGTCGGAATTCCCCGAGTTCCAGACCATGCTGCGCGATGCCATCCTCGAACAGCAGGCCGCGGACCGCCTCATGATCGGCTTCCACGGCACGCACGTCGCGGCCAACAGCGATCCGGTGGCGTTCCCGCTGCTGCAGGACATGAACATCGGCTGGCTGCAGCAGTACCGCAACAACGCACCCGAACGCGTCATGAGCGAAGTGGTCGAGGCGTCGAACAAGGTCAAGGTTGGCGGCGCCGGCGCGGACTTCAAGAACATCGACGCCCTGGTCTACGACGCCGTGAACGGCCTGATCCACCCCAATTTCCGCGGCGCCACGGATCTGGTCGTGCTCTGCAGTACCAACACGCTGGCCGACAAGTACTTCCCGCTGATCAACCGCGACCAACCGGCCTCCGAAGTGCTGGCGAGCGACATCATCATCAGCCAGAAGCGCATGGGTGGCTTGCAGGCCATCGCGCCCACCAGCTTCCCGGATGGCACGCTGCTCATCACCAAGCTCAAGAACCTCTCGATTTACTACCAGAAGGAATCCCGCCGCCGCACCCTCCGCGAGGCGCCGGAATACGACCGGATCGAGAACTTCGAATCGGTGAACGAAGGCTATGTGATCGAGCGCTTCGAGGCCGGCTGCCTGGTCGAGAACATCGAGTTCGGCGAGGGCTGATCGTGAGCAGCCCATCCCGCCGCCACTTCGCGCGCGCCGTCGCGGCCAAGGAAGCCGCGGCTGCCGGGGCCGATCCCATGTCGCGCGCCGACGCCACCAATTACCAGCTGCAGCTGCTGCAACTCGCCGAACATCGCCGCCGCCTGAAGGGCGTCATGTCGATGGAAGGCAAGGCCGCACTCAAGCGCCAGATCCTGCCTGAGTACGCCGACTACGTGGCCGGCGTGCTCTCCGCCGGCACCGGCGCTCAGGACGATGTGCTGATGACGGTGATGGCCTGGCGCATCGACGTGGCCGATTTCGCCGGCGCGCTGGCCATCGCCGAGTACGCCATCCGCTACGGCTTGGCCATGCCGGATCAGTACCAACGCACCGCCGCGAACTGGATCGCTGAAGAGTTTGCCGACATGGCTCTGCGGGCTCACGCCGCCGGCGGCCTGATCGACCACGCCAGCCTGATCCGCGCGGACGAGCTCACGGCCGACAAGGACATGCCCGACGAGGTACGCGCCCGCCTGCGCAAGGCCATTGGCCTGGGCCTCGCCGCCGATGCACTGCCCGACGATGTGGCCCTGCGCGAGCAGGCACTGCAGTACCTGCGCCGCGCGCTGGAGCTGCACGACAAGGTTGGCGTGAAGAAAGACATCGAACGGCTCGAACGCGAGCTGAAGAACCTGGCCGGCGCCGCTGGCGCCAGCTGACCGAGCGTACCCCGCGCGACAGGCGGCGCGGGGTGGCGATGGCCCAACCCTGACCGGACGGCCGATCAAAGCCCCGCCCACCGCCTCCTGCATGAGGATCACCGATGTTCGTCGCAATCGGCCCCAACGCCACCGAGCCCGCCGGCGATGCCATCGTCAGCGGCGCGTTCTGGCCCGCCATCTCGCCGACGGATTTCCGCTTGGCGATGCGCGCAGACAGCGCCATCACCGCCAACCGGGTCCGCGGCGCACTGATCGAGGCCATCGCTGCGGTCAACGGCCAGTTGGCGCCATGGCGCCTGCAGCAGCAGGCCGGCGGCAGTGCCACCCTTGCTGCGGTGCCGGCAGAAGTGGTCGACGGCCAGAGCGAGAAGGTGCAGCGCTACGTGCGCGCGGTGTACTGCATCGCCAAGGCGAACCTGGTCGAGCGCTACCGCGATTACGACCTGACCCATACCGGCAAGGACAAGGCCGAAGAGCTCGACGAACCGATCGACGATCTGCGCCGGGATGCTGCTTGGGCCGTCGCCGACATCCAGCAGCGCCCGCGCTGCACGGTCGAGCTCGTATGAAAGTCCGCGCGCGTCAGGGCGATACCGTTGACCAGTTGTGCTGGCGCCACTACGGCCGCACCGGCGGCGTCACCGAGCAAGTGCTGCAGGCCAATCCCGGCTTGGCGGACCTCGGCCCAGTCCTGCCGCAAGGCCATCTCGTTGAACTACCCGACCAACCCGCACCGATGGCCGCGCGCCAGCAGGTGCAACTATGGGATTGACCATGCCAGAACCCATTACCACCAGCGGCCTCGGCGGCTTCGCTTTCTTCGGCGCCGTACTCGTCAGCCTGTTCCCCGGCGTCGATGCCGGCGTGGTCCTTGCCGCCTTCGGCGGAGCTGTACTGTTCGTCGCCACCTCGCCCGAACTGGGTGGCTGGGCCAAATTGCTCTACCTGATCGTATCGCTGATCGCCGGCTGCATGGCCGCCCCGTTCGCCGCCGCGCTACTCGGGCTGCTGCTGTTCGGGCAGGTCAGCGTCGATAAACCGGTCGGCGCGCTGATCGCCGCAACCATTGCCGTCAAGTTGCTACTGTGGCTGATCCGTCGCGCCGACGATCCCGCCGCGTGGCTCGATCTGCTCAGGGGGCGCAAGCAATGACTTACCTCGTCTGGATCAATGCGCTGCTGTGCCTGCTGATCGCCGGCCGGCTGGTGGCGTTCCGCCGTGACGGCGCCACGTATCGCCCTTGGGTGTCCTGGCTGGCCTACGTCATTGTCGTCGCTGCCGGCTCGGTGCCGATCCGTGTGCTGTTCGGCGTGCCGGTGCCGGTCGATGTGTCGACGGTGCTGATCAATGGCCTGGTCTGCCTCGCGCTGTTCTCGGTGCGCGGCAACCTGATGGCGCTGTTCCGCGCCGACGCGCACAGCCTGATCTGCCAACTGCTGGAGGGCCGGCGTCATGCGCGTCCTGCGTCTCGGTGATACCGGTATCGAGGTGCGCGAGCTGCAGCAACTGCTCGCGCGAGCCGGCTGGCAGGGCAAGGTCGACGGCTGGTTCGGTGAAGCAACCGAGCTCGCCGTCCGGGCCGCGCAGCAGCGTTATGGCCTGGTGGTCGACGGCATCGCCGGCCCCAAGACCTTCGACGCGCTCAAGGCGGGTCAGCGCCCACCCAAGCTGTTGACCATGCAGGATCTGCAGATCGCCGCCGACGCCCTCGGCGTGCCGCTGGCCAGCGTACAGGCCGTCAACGAAGTGGAAAGCCGCGGCAAAGGCTTCCTGCCCGATAGCCGCCCGGTGATCCTGTTCGAGCGCCACATCATGTACCGGCAGCTGCGCGCAGCCGGTCGCGATGCCGACGCGCTGGCCCAGCGCTACCCGGCAATCATCAATCCTGCCCGTGGTGGCTATGCCGGCGGCGCTACCGAGCACATGCGGCTTGGCCAGGCGTCTGGCATCGACGTGGATTGCGCGCTGGCGTCGGCCAGTTGGGGCGCCTTCCAGATCATGGGCTTTCACTGGGCATCGCTGGGCTACGGCAGCGTGCAGGATTTCGCGAGCGACATGCGCGAATCCGAAGGCCACCAGCTGCAGGCCTTCGTGCGCTTCATCCTGGCTGATACCGCCCAGCACAAAGCGCTCAAGGCCAGGAAGTGGGCCGACTTCGCCCGCGGCTACAACGGCCCGGCCTACAAGGAAAACCTCTACGACGTGAAGCTTGCCCGCGCCTACGACCGCTACGCCAAGGTGCCGGCATGACCTGGGCGCTGCTGCGTACCGTCGGCCTGCGCTGGCTGCTGCTGGCTGGCCTGGCCGCTGCCTTGCTCGGCTACGGCTGGTTGCGCGGCGCAGCCTCGGTGCGTGACGACTGGGAGCGCGCCGACCTGCGGCGCGATCTGCAGGATGCCCAGGCGCTGGTCACTGCCCACGACAAGGCCCGCCGCATCGAGCGAGATGCCGCCACCCGCGAGGCTGCCGCCGAACGAACCTACCAGGAGTCCCTGACCCATGAAAAAGCCCGTCACGATCGCCTGCTGGCTGATGCTCGCCGCGGCGCTGTCCGCCTGTCAGTCCCCGTCCGTACCGTCGACGCTTGTCCTGTGCCCGCAGCTGCCGCCGGCACCGGCCGCGGTGATGGTGAAGCGCGAGCCGAGCTTTCAGACGCGGCTGCAGGATTTCTTGTCGGGCTCGCCTTTGATGCCGACACCGTAGTGCGGCAGCTCACCGCCTGCCAAGCCATCGTCGATAGCGACCGCGAGGCGTCCCGTGCTCAAGCCCAATAGCCTGCGTGCTACGCTGCTGGCCAGCGTGCCGGGCCTCAGTGTCGATCCAGACCGATTGCAGATCTTTCTCGACGAGGGGCGGATCATCGCCACCGGTACGCGCTCGCACTCCTTTGAGTACGCCTACACGCTCAACGCCATCGTCACCGAATACGCCGGCCACGCCGACGCGATCGTGGTGCCGGTGCTGCAATGGTTGCGCCTCAACCAGCCCGACCTGCTCGACAACCCGGACAAGCGCCGCGACGGCTTCACCTTCGAGGCCGATCTACTCAGCCATGGTGGTGTCGATCTCTCCCTCAAAATTCAGCTGACCGAGCGAGTGGTGGTGCGCGAGGGCACCGACGGCAGCCTGATCGCCGAGCATTGCGAAGAGCCGCAGTGAACAACCTGCTCGATCTGCAGGCCCAGGTCGCTGGCCTGCTCACCCAGGTGGATGCCCCGGCCCGGCGCCGGCTCGCACGCGAGGTGGCCATCACCCTGCGCCGCAGCCAAGCCCAGCGCATCGCCCAGCAGCGCAATCCAGATGGCAGCGCCTATGCCGCGCGCAAGCCGCAGCTGCGCGAGAAGGGCGGCCGCATCCGTCGCGCCATGTTTGCCCGCCTGCGCACTGCCCGTTACCTGAAGCAACGGGCAGACGCCGACGGCGCCGTCATCGAATTCACTGGCCGCGTGCTGCGCGTGGCTCGCGTCCACCAGTTCGGCCTGCGCGATCGCGTTCGCCGCAATGGCCCAGAGGCGGATTACCCGCAGCGGCAATTGCTGGGCTTCACCGAGGCCGAAGAACGCATGGTGCTGGATCTCGTGCTCGCTCACCTCGGCGGCTGACGCTGTGCACCGCGCTCGCACAGTAGCCGCGCCGCGCGGGCGCGCAACTGCCGCGGCATGCTCCGCCCATGAACCCCATTCCTGATCTCGCCCGCCGCCTGGAAAGCCTGCTGCGCTTTGGCACCATCGCCCAAGTGGATCACGCCCACGCCCGCTGCACCGTCACTACCGGCGGCATCACCACCGAGTGGCTGCCCTGGCTCGCGCTGCGCGCCGGTCGCACCCGTTGCTGGAACCCACCCACCGCGGGCGAACAATGCGCCGTGCTGGCGCCATCCGGCGAGCTGGCCGGCGGCCTGGTGCTGGTCGGCCTCTTCAGCGATGGTGGCCCGGCGCCGTCGAGCAATCCCGACGAAACCCTGACCGTATTCCCGGATGGCGCCACGCTGCGCTACAACCACGCCACTCACGCCATGACGATCGACGGTATCGCCTCGCTGGTGGTCAATGCCTCGGACAGCATCACCCTGCGTGCCGGCAGCCAGGTGGTGCTCGATGCACCGCAAACCACCTCGACCGGTCAGCACACCATTGAGGGGCTGCTCATCTATCTGGCCGGGCTGGTCGGCGAGGGTGGCGGTGCCGGATCGGTCATCACCGGCCCGTTGACGCAATCCGATGGGCCGCTCACCAGCAATGGCATCGCGTTCGGCGCGCACCGTCACCCCGAATCCATCGGCGACATCACCGGGGTGCCGCAATGATCGGCATGGACGCCAACACCGGCCGCTACCTGGCCGACAACGCGCACCTGCAGCAGTCGGTGCGTTGCATCCTCTCCACGCCGATCGGCTCGCGCGTCATGCGCCGCGAGTTCGGCAGCCTGCTGCCCGAGCTGATCGACCAGCCCCTCGTCGGTGCCACGGTGCTGCGCATACTGGCAGCCTCGGCCATGGCGCTGATGCGCTGGGAGCCGCGGCTGCAGATCGATCGCATCAGCGTGTCCGTTGGAGTCGGCGGCAGCCTGATGGTGGACATCGAAGGCCAGTCCATTGACGGCCCGCGTCGCACCGGCGTCGCCCTGTCCGTGCCGCTTGCCTTGGGGGCTGCATGAGTTTTGATTTCTCCCGCCTGCCACCGCCGGACCTCATAGTCCGCTCCGATTTCGAGGCCATCCTCGCCCGGCGCAAGGCGGACCTGCTCAAGCTGGTACCAGCTGATCAGCGCGCCAACGTCGAGCGCACGCTCACGCTTGAATCGGAGCCCATGGCCATCCTGCTGCAGGAAGCGGCCTATGCCGAGCTGCTGTTCGAACAGCGGGTCAACGAGGCCGCGCTCGGCAGCATGCTGGCCACTGCCCAGGGCGCCGACCTCGACAACCGCGCTGCAGACTATGGCGTCAGCCGCTTGCTGATCACCCCGGCCGACCCTGCCGCCGTGCCACCGATTGCTGCGGTGTGGGAGTCCGACGATCGCCTGCGGCTACGCGCGCAGATGGCGCTGGAAGGGCTGTCTGTCGCCGGCCCGCGTGCCGCCTACGTGTTTCATGCGCTGTCGGTATCGGCGAACGTCGCCGATGTGGCCGTGCATAGCCCGGCCAGTGATGGGGTAGTGCATGTCCACGTGCTGGATGCGCGCGGCGGCGGCGTACCGGATGCCCAGCTACTGGCCGACGTGCAAGCCGCCCTGAGCGCGGAAACGGTCCGCCCCCTGTGCGACAAGGTCACGACGCTGGCCAGCGTGCCGATCAACGTCGATATCAGCGCCATCATCGAATTCGAGCCCGACGGCGAAGCCCTGTCCGGCAGCCTGTCTGGCGCCCGCGCCCGGCTCGATGCGCTGCTGCAGCAGCGCCGCGCGCTGGGCCAGGTGCTGCCCGTGTCGGCGATCGACGCGGCCCTGCATACCGATGGTGTGCGGCGGGTGCGCGTGCTCGCTCCGACCGCCGATGTGGTATGTGCGCTCAACGAATTCCCGCGCGCCGCAGCGATCACCCTGGAGCGCTGGGCATGACGCCACGCAGCCTGCTGCCGCCCAACCAGACCGCCATCGAGAACGCGCTGGCGCTGTCCCGTCGGCCAGCGGCGGATCCTTCGGCATTGCGCCACCTGAGCGATGCCGCACGCTGCCCGGCGCAGCTTCTGCCCTGGCTGGCCTGGGCGCGCTCGGTGGATCGCTTCGAGGCCGCCACCACCGAAGAGCAGCAGCGCGCCGTGATCGCCTCCTCGATCAGCGTGCATCGGCGCAAGGGCACGGTCGCCGCGGTACGCCAGGTGTTCAGGGATCTTGGGCTCGGTGAAGTCACCATCGACGAAGGCGCCAACGGGCACAGCTACGACGGCAGCACCAGTTTCGATGGCTTTGCCAACTATGACGATGTCGGCGGCTGGGCCGAGTACCGCGTCCATGTCGACAAGCTGCTTTCGGTCGAGCAGGCCGCCTTGGCCCGCGACATCCTCACCGATGTCGCCCCGGTGCGCTGCCACCTCTGGGGCCTCGACTTTACCGGCGCCGAACTGCTCTACAACAACCTCGCCGCCTTCGACGGCAGCTACACCTACGGAGTCGCCTAAATGGCCAACC
The DNA here is from genome assembly GCF_008033135.1 of Chitinolyticbacter meiyuanensis. NCBI lineage: Bacteria > Pseudomonadati > Pseudomonadota > Betaproteobacteria > Neisseriales > Chitinibacteraceae > Chitinolyticbacter > Chitinolyticbacter meiyuanensis. The sequence goes on along the minus strand of NZ_CP041335.1, from coordinate 3,523,521 downwards.
TCAACGAACCGCCCGTTCCTGGCTTCCCCGGCGTCTACCAGCTGGAACTGACCGACCGCGTGAAGGGCGGCGCCGGCGGCACCGCCAACCGCCAAGCCGAGCAGTTGGTCGAGCGCACTGCGCACCTCAAGCAGCGCGCCGACGCGGGCGATGCTGCACTCGTGGCACACGCTACCGCGGATGATCCGCATCCTGCCTACTGGAACAACACCCGAGGCGACGCCAAGATAGCCGCTGCCATCGCGGCGTTGGTGGCAGCCTCTCCATCCACGCTCGATACGCTGGCCGAGCTGGCCACAGCGCTGGGCAATGATCCGAACTTTTCGACCACGATCCTGAACGCTTTGGCTGGGAAGTCCGCGATCACCGGCATCCAGACGCAAGCCTATTCCGCGTTTGCCACCACGGGCGCCGCGCCCAGCTTCGCGCTCACGCCGGCACCGGGCCTGGCCGCATATGCTGCCGGGCAACGCTTTCGGGTCAAGTTTCATGCCGCCGGCACCACGGGTAGCAACCTGCTCAACATCAGCGGGTTGGGCACCAAGTCTCTGATGCAGTACGACGCCAACGGCAACAAGGTTGCGGCCACGATCAAGGCAGCTCAGCTCGCCGATGTCGAATACGACGGTGCAGACATGGTGGTGCTGGATGCGTTACCGGCCAACACTATTCCGGGCAATGCGCAGGTGTTCACAGCCAGCGGCTCGTTCACCGTGCCGGCCGGTGTAACAAGGGTCATGGTCGAGTGCTGGGGCGGCGGTGGCGGTGGCGGTGCTACTGATGTCGTCTCAGGAAGCGGTGGCGGCGGCGGTGCGGGAGGTTATGGCCGGGGCCTATACGCCGTTACGCCGGGGCAAGTTATCGCTGTGACGATCGGTAGTGGTGGCTTCGGTGCAGCGGCAGGATCAACCGCGGGTGCCGGCGTGGGTGGAACGTCTAGTTTTGGGTCGATGCTCTCCTGCACGGGGGGCGGCGGTGGGGTAAGTCATTACTCAGGGGCAAACGGCGGTCCTGGCGGCACTCCGGTTGGCCACAACGCAGGTGGCTGGAGCGGCCAAAACGGAACGTCCGGTGTTTATTCGTCCGGGCCGATCATAACGGCGTCGGGGTATTCGGTTTCCGGCGGCAGCGGAGGTGGTCCTGCCGGCGGCGCGGGATGCGGCGGAGGCGGTGGCAGCCCGAGCGGCGTTTCAGGCCAGGCCAGGGCGGGTGGCATCGGTAGCGGCGGGGGCGGAGCAGCTGGCCGCGATGGAGGCAACAGCTACACGCCGGGAGCTGCGGGCGGCCCAGGTATGGTCGTGGTGTACTGGTAAGGGGCAAGCATGAGAACCTATGCACGTATTGAGCAGGGCGTCGTGGTAGAACTGCTGCAAGCCGAGCAGCTGCCAGAATTCCATCCATTGTTGAACTGGCGGGATGTGTCGACCGTGCCGGGCATTGCAGAGGGTTGGCGCGAAACCGGTGAGAGTTTTGTGGCACCGGTGCCAAGCATCAGCCCTGAGGCCGCCCTCGCAATGACGCGTGCCACCGCCAGGGCACAGATCAACTACTGGCGCGACACGCAGGAGCGCGCCGCCATCGTGTTCGATCACGCCGGCCACCGCTGGGATGCCAGCTTGCAGGTGCGCGATCGCCTGAATGCCACGCTCGGCAGCCTCAATGCGTACGGCCTGCCGGCCGGCTTCTTCTGGACGGATGCGGATAACATCGACGTGCCCATGACGCAGCTGGAACTGCAGGCGCTGGCCGAAGCGCACGAGCGCGCCATCTTCGCCCGCGGCTGGCAGATCCACGCGCGCCAGCGCGAGCTCAAGCGCCAGGTGGACGCCGCCAACGCCGAAGAGCTGGCCAGTTTCCGCCCGGATTGGCCAGGCACCGCTGCTGCATAGCGGCTGGCCCGTGTGCGCGCCGCCGGCACAGTACCCGGCGGCGGCGCTTCGCACAGCGGCTCGGCATCCTGAGGGCTGATCAACCCCGCACAGGATCAGCCCCATGCCGGCAGACTTTCACCATGGCGTGCGCGTCATCGAAATCAACGAAGGCGTGCGCACCATCCGCACCATCAGCACCGCCATCATCGGCCTAGTGGTCATCGCCACCGATGCCGATGCCGCGGCCTTCCCGCTCAATACCCCTGTCCTGATCACCAATGTGCGTCAGGCCATCGGCAATGCCGGCACCCAGGGCACGCTGGCCAAGTCGCTGGAAGCCATCGCCGATCAGGCATCCCCATTCATCGTGGTTGTGCGCGTGGCGGAGGGCCAGACCGCCGCTGAAACCACCAGCAACGTCATCGGCACTACCACGGCAGAGGGCAAGAAGACCGGCATTAAGGCGCTACTGGCCGCCCAGACCGCGCTCGGCGTCACGCCGCGCATTCTGGCCGCGCCCGGCCTGGATACCGTGGACGTGGCTACCGAGCTGGTCAGCGTGGCCAAGGAAATGCGGGCCATGGTCTATGCCAGCTGCTGGGATTGCGCCACCAAGGAAGCGGCGGTCCTTTACCGCGAGAACTTCGGCGCCCGCGAGATCATGCTGCTCTGGCCGGACTTCACCGCGTGGGATACCGAGACGGATGCCGTCGGCACCACCTGGGCCACGGCACGGGCAGTGGGCCTGCGCGCAGCGATCGACGAGGAACAGGGCTGGCACAAGTCGCTGTCCAACGTCGCCGTGAATGGCGTCTCCGGCGTTACGCGGGATGTGTACTGGGATCTGCAGAACCCGGCCACGGATGCGGGCTACCTCAACGCCAATGAGGTGACCTGCCTCATCAACAAGAACGGCTATCGCTTCTGGGGCAACCGCACCTGCTCGGATGAACCGCTGTTCGCCTTCGAGACGGCCACCCGCACCGCCCAGGTACTGGCCGACAGCATCGGCGACGCCATGATGTGGGCGAACGACAAGCCGCTTACGCCCACGCTGATCAAGGACATCGTCGAGACCATCAACGCCAAGATGCGCGAGCTCAAGGCCAACGGCTACATCATCGACGGCCGCGCCTGGTACGACGAAGACGTGAACACGCCGGCTACGTTGAAGGAAGGCAAGGTCACCATCGATTACGACTACACCCCGGTGCCACCCGCCGAAAACATCATGTTCCGGCAGCGCATCACCGATCGCTACTTCGCGGATTTCGCCGCCCAGATCAACGGTTAACCACCGATGCGGGCCGGCACGCCGGCCTGCCATGACAAGGAACCCCCATGGCACTGCCACGCAAGCTCAAGAATCTGATGATGTTCGTGGATGGCGTCGAGTACGCCGGCCAAGTCCCAAGCGTCACCTTGCCCAAGCTCACCCGCAAGACGGAAGCCTACTCCGCCGGCGGCATGGCCGGCGCGGTCGGCATCGACCACGGCCTCGACGACGATGCGCTGATTGTGGAATGGGAGCGCGGCGGCTGGGCGCGGGAAGAAACCCGCGCGCTCGGCACGGCCCGCCTCGATGGCGTGCTGATCCGCTTCACCGGCTCGCTGCAGCGGGAAGACACCGGTGCCGTCGATTCGGTGGAAATCATCATGCGCGGCCGTCACGAGGAAATCGACCGCGGCGAGGCCAAGCGCGGTGAGGACACCAGCACCAAGATCAAGACGCGCTGCGCCTACTACAAGGAAACCTTCAACGGCATCACGGACGTCGAGATCGACGTGCTGAACATGGTGGAGGCCTACGGCGGCGTCGACCGCCAGGCCGAGCACCGCCGCGCCCTCGGCCTGTAACTCCGTTGAACTGATCAGGAAGCCACCCCATGACTCAAACCGCTACCGCCGTTGTCACCCTCGATACGCCCATCCAGCGCGGTGAATCCACCACCATCACCGAAATCACCCTGCGCAAGCCGGGCGCCGGCGAGCTGCGCGGCGTTTCCCTGGTGGAGCTCTCCCGCCTGGAAGTCGGCGCGCTGATGACGGTACTGCCGCGCATCTCGCAGCCCACCTTGCTGCCCGAGGAAGTGCGGCAGATGGATCCGGCCGACCTCCTGCAGTGCGGTACGGAGATTTCCAGTTTTTTGCTGCCGAAAGCGGTGAAAGCGGAATACCAGATCGAGTAGAGGACGCCATGGCGGACATCGCCACCGTCTTCCACTGGCCGCCCCAGGCCATGGATGGGATGGCGGTGTCCGAGCTGATGGCCTGGCGCGAGCGTGCCCGCGTCCGCTGCGGCAGTGACGAGGCGTGATCCGCGCCACGCACTGCCGTTTTTCTTTCCCTTATCCTGCAGGTGTCTCGTGCCGCCCGTTGCCCATGTCCGACCTCGCCATTGCCCTGGTTACGCTCTGCCTGGATCTGCTGCTCCGCACCGCGCTGCTGCTGGGCAAGCTGCTGCGGTGGGCCAGCCGTTTCACCGCGCGGCTGATCAGTGCGCGAGGTGCGCGCAGTGAATCGCGAGCTTCGCCTGCAGGTGGTACTGAGCGCGATTGATCGCGTCACCGCGCCACTCCGGCGCATCAGCAGCGGCAGCAGTGGCGCCGCCAAAGAGCTGAACAGCCTGCGCAGCAAGCTGGCGGACCTGCAGAAGGTGCAGGGTAATATCGATAGCTACCGGCAGGCCTCGCGCGCTGTCGGTGTGGTGGCCGGCAGGCTGCGCCAGCAGCGGGATATCGTTGCCCAGCTGCGCCGGGAGATGGAAGCCACAGAGCGCCCCAGCGCTGCCATGCTGCGCACACTCAAGGTAGCCCAAGGGGAATACAGCGCGCTGCGCACAGCCCAAACCCGCAACATCGAGCGTATGCGCCAATCGCGTGATGCGCTCGCCGCCGCCGGCATTGAAACCAAGGCACTGTCGCGCCATCAAGGCCAGCTGCAGCAGCGCATCGACGAAGCTAGCGCCGCCATCACCGTGCAGAAGGGCAAGCTCGGCCAGCTCAATGCCGAGATGCAGCACCTGGCCAAGCTCAAGGCCGCCCACGGCAAAGCCATGATGGCGACCGGCGTCGCAGCGGGTGCCGGCTACGCCATGCTCGCCGCTGGCCAGGCCGGGCAGCGCGCCATGATGAAGCCGATCGGCGCCTATGCCGAAGCCGAGGATGCACGCACCCAGCTGCGCGTGTCGCTGATGGGCGCAGATGGCAGGGCCTCCGCCGAGTTCGCCCGGATCGATGCCCTGGCCACCCGGCTGGGCGATCGCCTGCCCGGCACCACAGCCGATTTCCAGAACATGATGACGATGCTGGTGCGCCAGGGCATTCCCGCACGGAACATCCTCGGCGGCGTCGGCGAAGCCACGGCGCTGCTCGGCGTGCAGCTCAAGATGGCGCCGGATCAGGCCGCCGAGTTCACCGCCAAGCTGCAGGACGCCACCCGCACCGCCAACGGCGACATGCTGGCGCTGACCGACACCATCCAGCGTGCGTTCTACCTGGGCGTTGATCCCGGCAACATGCTCGAAGCCTACAAGGGCCTCGGCCCGGTGATGGACATGATCAGGCAGAAGGGGCTGGAAGGCGCCAATGCCATGGCCCCGTTCGTGGTGATGATGGATCAGGCCGGCATGCGCGGCGAATCGGCGGGCAACGCCATCCGCAAGGTCGTGGCCGGCTCGCTCAACGTCGGCAAGATTGCCAAGGCCCAGGCCGATCTGCTCGCCACCACCGGTGTGCGGCTGAATCTGGACTTCACCGATGGCAAGGGTGAGTTCGGCGGCTTCGACAAGTTGATGCAGGAGCTCACCAAGCTGCGCGGCCTCGATACCGTCACGCGGCTGCAGGTACTCAAGGACATCTACGGCGACGACAAGGAAACCAACGAAGTCCTCTCCAAGATCATCGAGAAAGGCCAAGCCGGTTACGACGACGTGCTGCAGCGCATGCGCGATCAGGCCAGCCTGCAGCAGCGCGTGAACGAACAGCTCGGCACGCTCAAGAACCTGTGGGAGGCAGCCAGCGGCACCGCCACCAACATGCTAGCCGCCTTCGGCGAAGCCATCGCCCCGGAGCTCAAGGCCCTCACCGAATGGATCACCGAGACAGCCGGCGCCGTGCGCAACTGGGCATCGGAAAACCCGCGCCTCGCCGGCACGCTGATGAAGGTGCTGGGCTTCGCCGCGCTGCTGATCACGGCCCTGGGCGGCATCGCGGTGGCAGCCGCTTCGGTGCTGGGCCCCATGTTGCTGTCGCGCTTCATCCTGGCGCGCGCCGGTCTCGCGCTGTTTGGCCTGGGCGGCGGCGCCCGGGCGGCTACCGCTGGGCTGTCCCTCGCGCAGCGGGTCGTGGCGGCACTGCCCGGTGTACTGGGCAATGCCTGGCGGCTGATCAGCATCGTCGGCCAGGGCATGCTCTGGCTTGGCCGCGCCTTGATGCTGAACCCGATCGGGCTGGCTATTGCCGTGATCGCTGGCGCGGTGTATCTGCTGTGGCGCTACTGGGGCCAGGTGGATGCCGCCTTCCGGCAGTACCCCATCCTGAACTACGTGTTCCCCGTGATCGGCGCAGCCCGCGCGCTGATCAACAACTGGGGGCAGGTGTCCGGCTTCTTCCGTGCCGTGTGGGCCGAGCTGCAGGGCGCCGCCGCCGGTGGCCTGTCCGGCATCGCCGCGCTGATCATCAACTGGTCACCGCTGGGCCTGTTCCACCGCGCCATGGCGGCTGTGCTGTCCTGGTTCGGGATCGATATCCCGGCCAAGTTCACTGACTTCGGCCGCATGCTGATCGATGGCCTGATCGCGGGCATCAACCAGAAGTGGGAAGCCCTCAAGGCTCGGCTGTCCGCGCTGGGCGACAGCATCAGCGGCTCGGTGAAAGATGCGCTCGGCATTCGCTCGCCATCGCGGGTGTTCGCGGCAATTGGTGGCTGGACCATGGCTGGCCTCGCCCAGGGCCTGGAGCGCAACCAGCAAGGCCCGTTGTCCGCGGTATTGGAAACCGCGCGGCGCCTGGCCATCGCCGGCAGCGGCATCGCCCTGGGCACCTTGCCGGGTCAAGCCGGTGCCGATCCGCTGCGCATCGATACCCGTCCGCCACTCGCTGCCCGCGTTGGCGGCGGCATTCAGGTGGGCGGCGATCAGATCACCATCGAAATCAAGGTAGGGCCGGGGCAGGACATGGGCGAGCTACGGCAGATGCTGGCGCAGTTGCTGGATGAGCGCGAGCGCGGCAAGGCGGCACGTCTGCGCTCGATGTTGTCGGATCGCGATTGAGGGTGGCCAGCATGATGATGGCGCTTGGGATGTTCGTGTTCGGGCTGCGCACCGTGCCCTATCAGGAGCTGCAGCGGCAGCTCGCTTGGCGGCACGCCAGCACCGCCCGCGTCGGGCTGCGCCCGGCCCGGCAATACCTGGGCAAGGATGATGAAACCATCACGCTCTCCGGCGTGCTGCTGCCGCAGCTCACCGGTGGCCCCTCGTCGCTGGCGGAGCTCGAAGCGATGGGGGATGAGGGCGCTGCCTGGCCGCTGCTGGATGGCGAGGGCCGTATCTATGGTCTCTACGTGATCGAATCGCTGCAGACCACAGCCAGCCTGTTTTTCAGCGACGGCGCCGCCCGCCGCATCGAGTTCAGCCTGGTGCTGAAACGCATCGACGACGATGCGATCGATCAGATGGGCACACCACCGCTCGCCAAGGAAGTCGCATGACGGACAGCCGCAACAACCGCGTTGCTCGCCCACTGTTCCGCCTGGCGCTGAATGGGCAGGACATCACCCGCCGGCTGGAAGATCGCCTCGAATCGCTCACCCTCACTGACAACCGCGGCTTCGAAGCGGATCAGCTGGATGTCACGCTGCTCGACCACGACGGCCAGCTCGCCATCCCGCGCCGCGGCGTGAAGTTGTCGCTCGCGCTGGGCTGGTCGGATACCGGCCTGGTCGACAAGGGCACCTATATCGTCGATGAGGTGGAGCACAGCGGCAGCCCGGACAAGCTCACCCTGCGTGCCCGCAGTGCGGATCTGCGCGCCGGCCTCACCACCCAGCGCGAACAGAGCTATCACCGCCAGACCGTGGGTGCCATCGTGCGCAGCATCGCCGCACGGAACCAGCTGCAGGCTGTGCTGGGCAAGGGCCTGGCCGATGAGCTGATCGAGCACATCGACCAGACCAACGAATCAGATGCCAACCTGCTCACGCGCCTTGCCCAGCAGTGCGATGCCATTGCCACGGTCAAGGCAGATCGCCTGCTGTTCTGCCGTGCCGGCCAGGCGCAAACAGCGGGTGGGCAGCCCATCCCCACGGTCACCATCACCCGCGCCAGCGGCGATAGCCACCGCTTCACCTTCGCCGATCGGGATGCATTCTCGGCCGTGCGCGCCTACTACCACGATGCCAAGGCAGCGAAGAAACAGAGCGTGTCGGTGGATGGAAAAGGAGTGAAGTCAGGGCGAGGCACAGATCCCAGCGCGGACAACGTACGCGTGCTGCGCCACACCTACGCCACCAAAGCCACCGCCACGCGGGCAGCAAAAGCGGAATGGGAGCGGCTGCAGCGCGGCGTCGCGCAGTTCTCGCTCACCTTGGCCCACGGTCGGCCAGACCTCTACCCGGAAACGCCGGTCACGGTGTCCGGCTTCAAGTCGGAAATCGATGGGGAGGGGTGGCTGGTGGTGAGAGTGGCCCACGCCCTGGGTGGGGGTGGGCTCACGAGCGCGATTGAGCTTGAGCTGGCGCCATAGGTGCCACCATGCGTGCTGAGCGGTAGGGCATCGGCAAGCTAGTGCTGCGGAACCCCAGGGGGAGCATATAAACCGGTCGCCGCGATGTCCTTCCACATGACTGGCAATTCCAAGCCATGGCGGCGTATCAGTTTCACCTTGTACATATCCTCATCTGCTTCTGCCAGCATGTCTTCGGGCATCATCGGCAAGTCGGTCTGCATGAATTTGCCAATGCTGGCACCTAAAACGACTTCGCGTTTATCCAGCAGATAAGGCTGGGCGAGGGAGCGATTGATTTTGTCGCGAACAATGGCGACGGCCTTGCCGGTGGTATCCGGCAGAATGATGATGAATTCATCCCCGCCCATGCGGGCCACGGTATCCGTCGTGCGTACGCACAGCATAAGCCGAGCAGATACGATTTTAAGGATCTGGTCACCGGCTTGGTGGCCCAATTCATCGTTCACCAGTTTGAAGCCATCCAGATCAATCGCCAGGATGCCGATGAGGTGGTGCATCCGATCTGCCATGCCGAGCGCAATGGTAAGGCGGTCGAGTAACAATGCTCTGTTCGCCAGCCCAGTCAGTGGGTCGTGATGCGCGTCGTACTGTAAAACACGCAGTAGTTCTTCCAGTTGAGTCACCCGTCGGCGTAGCCGCTGGTTCTCCTGCCTAAGCGTTTCCATATGGATCTCCTGAACCATGAACTGGCTTCCAGCCAGCCAAAGTTTGTACAACGCAGCTTAGTAGTCGATGAGAACCAATAAGCAGATGAAGGGGCGAGTCTTTCAAATGATTTGATCGATTCGCGAAGGTCAATCCCAGCAACGTTGAATTGTGCTGAGAACGTGCAGCGCTAACGCGGCGCATCCCTGTCCAACAGATGGATCAGCGTTAATAGCGTCGCTGCACCGAGAAATGCCGCCAGTAAGCCGGGAACGCTAATGGCGGAAGGATCTTGCATGTCGTAGCCATAAAACAGGGCGCTCATCACCACGGCCCCCGAAGCGCCGATAACCAGCTCTTGCATGAGCTCAAGGCGTGCAAAATCCAGCCGGCGATAAACCAACAGGTGCGCGCCCGCAGCGACGGCCAAGCCAACAAGGACACAATCGAGAAGCACCATGGTTTTCTCCACAAAACGTCTGGCGGGCGTCGCTCACAAGCGATGCTGAGACCAGTCGTAGGGTCGGCCAACAATCGGCCGGCGCGCAGCGCGTTGCTCGGGCGCCGGGGGTAGGATCAGCTTTCTTGCCTTGGTTTCGGCTTTTACTGGTCGCTTTACATTCAGCACCAGGATGTTGGTAGGTTTCATTTTTGTATCTCAATGTCAGTGTCGGGGAGATCACCGCCAGCGGCGGCGCGGCCAGCAGTGTGTGTTGTTCAGGCATAGGCCCCACCTTGCGGGGTGGCCTATCAGCGAAGGCTTGGGTGCGCGATCACGCGCATAGGTGGCTTCTGCTGGGGGTAGTGCCTTGTCCGGGGCTCGAGCTGCGCAGGTAAGGCTTGAAAGCGCCATGGGGCGCACGCATTCCCGGCTGAGCATGGCCGGATCAAAAGGGCGGGATATCGGGAAGAGCTACAGGCTGCGCCACAGAAGGGAGGGGGCAGGCTACCGAAGTCCCACGGGTAGCCAGCGCAGCTTGCGTGCATAAGAAAGCACGAAAACAGTGTGCGCCCCTTTTCAGCAAAAGGACATCACTATCGCCCAGAAGGGCATTGGTCAGACGAGCGGTGGCCGCTGCACCTATGAAGCCTCGCCTGTTGGCGCCTGGTTGTTACCTGGGCTGTAGCCTGCTTTGTTGAACCGGCCCCATGTCGGTTTGGCGCCGTAGCCCTTCCCGGTAAAGGATCGCGCCAATCTGCCCCAGCACAGCCAGGTCATCCTCCGTGAGGTGCTTGGTCAGCTGCATCCAGCTCACCAGCTCAGCCAGTGCTTCGTTGACCCCGGCGGTACTGCCAATTGCATCCAGCACTTCGGCGTTGGTCTGCATCATCAAGAGTAGCGAGATACTTCGCCTGTCGCCTGCGTCCACAGTGCGTCTCCAGTCAGTGCCCCTCGGCCAGAATACGCGCAATCGTGGTGCAGCACGCCCATCAACAGAGGTGGACCGCTGCCCGGTCACTTGTAGCGGGCCGGCCACCGGCCCTCGCGCTTTTTCGAGTGCCAGCCAGCGGAAACGCGGAACGCATCCCAGCCGAAAACTGCGCAAAGCGCTGCACCGCCTATTCCCCGCACCCGCGTGCCTGCCAGTTCTGGTTCGCCGGATAGTGGCTGCTGCTGGTCGCGGCCAGCGCTTCCGCTGCGGTGTCGTACACGGTCCACACCTCTCTGGACCCACTCAGCGGGATCGCATCCACATACTGCAGGCGGATCTCTTCGACGGTGAGCTTGTGGGTGCTGGTCACCCATTTCCCGCGGGCGTGGTCGAAGTAGCGAAAGCTGAAGACTTCCTTGGTGTACATGGCATTGCGCTCCTAAAAGCTCAAATATAGAACGAACGTTCTATTTTGGCCAACGGAAGCGATGGTTGGAGGGTGGATTGTGCAAACGGGAGAGCGATGAATCTTGCGGTAGCTAGATCCCCAACCGGCGCTGGGCGGTGTTGGCCATCTGCAGATGCAGACGGATGCTGCGCACATTGAACACGAAGTACAACCGATGGAGGGTAGACCGCCAGAAACAAAAAAGCCCGCGATCGCGGGCTTTTTTCAAGTGTACAGTACGATTAACGCTAGGCCTTGCGAAGTCTGCCACGAAGCACATCGATCGCATGTTCAAGAGATTGCTTCTGCTCGTCGTTCCACGGGACGTACATCTCAGAGCAGGGTGCATCAACGCTAAGCGCGCCGTCTAAAAGCTTACGCTTCATGCGATGAACCTTGGCATCGTTCGCCGCCGCCTCTTGGAAAGGCACAACTTTCCTGTCCCGTATGTACATAACATATCCCCGATCGACCAAAGAAGTAACAACGTGCTCGATGCGAGCACTATCTTTTAGATTGTTACTACCGTTGACAAGGTCCGTGAATTTTACCTCACCCCCTGTCATTACGTCTCTTTCCTTAGCAGTTTCTACTGCTTTTATTACACATTTGTTTTGCTTGAAGCAAGGGATCGCATGGATGGCACCAGAACCTGCGAAGTAGCCTTCGGGCAGCTCATGGCCGGATCCCTGCTTGTTCAAGCATTCTCCATCAGGAGCGCTAAACAGCCTCATAACGATAGACGTTCCGTCTGCTTCCACAGCTGGATGCGGTCCCTGAAGGTCTGTGCGCAACCAATCTTGCCACTCTTGAATCAGCTGACCATTCCCAGCGAACAAGGCACAGGCCTGCAAATGAGGCAAAAGCAAAATCTTGTCAAACCCAGAATCATCTATGTAAACCAATCGCTCATCAAGCTCTTTCGACCAACGGGAGTCTGCAGACATCCGCTTGGTTGCATAGTCAAACACGTTCGTAGTCATTTTTTTATTTTTCCCCAGAGTAGGACGTTTTTTCCGTTTGTCTACCACCTATGAATACACTTTTTCGGGCAGAAGGTGTCTTCGGGCTTCCGAACGGCATGCCAGGGGCATGTCGATGAAGTTGCCCCAGAACTGCGAATGCGTGCTCAGACGGTTTTGTAAGCGATAGCGCTCGCCCTGAGCGCGCCTCTGCCACGCGCGGTGTCTACCAGGCGCTTTTCGGTCCGCCTGCTGACCTGCTGTCAGCAAGCGCCAGCCTGTTGCGCCCCGTAGGTGGCTTGGCTCTTTGTGTATCCATCTCCGGCACTGGATGAAAGCTGCTCAATGAGGCCTTTGCACGAGAACCCGGAGATGCTGAGGTATTGCTTTGCAGACCTCACTGCCTGCTGATTCCAATCAACTTTCAGGCTATCCACCGCCACGGTAGCATCGGCAACTTTATAGCCGTCGCCCGCATCTGCTGAGAGCTGCTGGATAAGCCCGTTTCGTGAGAATCCAGAAATGCTGAGGTATTGCTTTGCAGATCTAACCGCATTCTGTTGGGGGCCAGTTAAACCTTGTGCCCAGGTAGGCATTATCCAGAAAACGCTGGATGCAACAAGCATGACCCAGGTTGGCTTGAATGTTTTTTCCATGTATTGCTCTTTGATAAAATTACTGCGTGAATTTATAGATTTCAAGCGGAATATTGCTTGGGATTTTGAATGGAAGTTTATTCGCATGGGAAGCGCCTACTGAAAGCAATAGTTGTGATAAGCTCTATCGAAGTGTCTTCTTTCCATTTTTTTCCTGAAGAGGGACTCCTTACTTCTTGGTCTATCACTGAAAGAATTATTTCTTGATCAAGCGCCAAATTGTTCGGCATGCAAAACAATGGTTTCTGTTTGTTGGCTTGCAGTACGATGTTAGCCCAGAAGACACCTCTGCCGACGCCAACCAAGTAGTCATTAAATGAGCTTTGGCTTTTTTTGAATTCATAGTAATAGCGGACAGGTATGTCTGCCAGTGTCCGTTGTGAGATGCATGCACTGCACAGTGCTGTGCCCACAATGATTTTCGAGAAATGTTTTATTTTCATATGTTGTGTTACTCAGCAATGAAAAGCCCGCCATCGCGTCGATGATGCTGTGAAAACTGAAGATTGACGTGCCTAATAGGGGTTGGGGCCATTGGCGCAGCTAATCGTGTTGTGCCAAAACACCGTGCCAGACCCTCCATATTGAGGGGGCAGCAAGCCTTTTGCCACTGTAGTGTTTGCTATGAATGCTTCGTCTGTATGTGATAGCCCTTGCTTCCGAAGTTTTACTAGGGCGAAACAATTGGCGGCCACCTCATTCGAGGTGGGGATTGCCAGATGCGCACATTCATGTATTTTGATAAATTCTTGGAGGAGAGGGGGGTTACTCCAGAATTGTGGGCCGTACGTAATTATGGGGTGCCCGTCAGGCGTATATTGTGCTAGGGCCTCGTAAAATCCTGTTGTTCCGTGTACTTCATAAGCTTGTACAATTTGCCCGGTGAACTGGTTTTTTGCCATGCATACTGCGTAAGCATTGCTCGCGAAGCAAAGCAAAAATAAGATTAGAAATCTTTTAATAAACATTCGGTTCTCCACTTCTAAGTGTTGGCTTTCTTGCAGCGTTATAGCACCCAAGCCCCAAACAACACTCCGCCAAACGCAGCCATCGCAGCCACAGCCATCCACCGCCCGCGCAGCTTGTGCAGCGCCACGGCGTGATCCACATCCTGCTGCGTCTCCCGCCCGCGTGCTGTTTCCACCAACTTCTTCAGCTGATCCCGCTCTTCGCGCAGCCAGGTAATCGTTGCCTGCCTTTCGCTGTCCTGTTTGCCTTGCACACTGCGGGTTGCCGCGCGGTAGGTATCGAGTTCACCGCGCACCTTGGCCAGCTCCTCCGCATGTGCCCGATCCCGCTTGTCCTGGATATTCCGCGCTGCCGTCTTCAATGCCTGGCCTTCGCGCATCAGCTTCATCATCTGCGCGCGGTTCTCGGCGCATTCGGGGCATTCGGCTTCCACGGTGGTGGTGCCGGTCAGGGTGTCGAGGTGGGCCAGCACGCCCTGCAGTTGTTCGAAGGTCAGATCCTTCAAAAAGCTGCTGCCGCATTGCCGCAGTGCGAAGTCGTTCACGCGCTGGCGTAGGCCGCCGTCTTCGCTGGTACGGGTCAGGATCAGGCGCAGTAGCCGGCCGCGCTTCTTGTCGCCCTTCAGCGAATCGATCTCTTGCAGCAGTGCTGCCTCGGCCTGCGGGAAGAGGGCCGTGGTGAGCTGCTGCAGGCTGCGGCCGGTGGCACGGTGCACCAGCTTCCACGCGCGCCGCGCTTCCTGCTCGCACACGCTGCCCTTCAGTTCCTGGATCTCGGTCACCAGCTGATGCAGCCGCTCGCGTTGCGCGCCAATCAGGCCGCCGGCTTGGTCTTGGTTGGCGGCGCGCTCCATCTTCAGGCCGCCGTGGATGGTCACCGAGCCATGGGCCACCAAACCCACGTCGCCGGCGATCCGTTGCCCTTGGTTCATGCTGGCACTTCCTCACCCACAAACCGGAATACGTCGTCGAAGCCACGGCCGGCGCCTTCGTTGGCGAAGCCACGGTTCTTCAGTTGGTTGGTCAGGCGGGTGTATTCGGCCGCGCCCCAAGCGCGCACGCGGCGGTAGACCATGCCTTGCTCGTCGGCGATGCCCACGTCCATGCGCTTGGCGCCGCCGCCCCAAAAATCGGCTGCGGCTTTGATGGCTTCGCTCACGGCGCCGTCATAGTTCGGGCGCTGCGGGCTAAGATATGAATGTTCCATAGTAGGGCATCCTTATATTTATTTGCCATAAAAACGCGCTGGCTAAGCGCGTGGCGAGGGATGGCGGTTGTTGGGCTAGGAGGTCAGCAGCTTTTCGCACTGCACCCTGGAGCGGGTATAGGCGCGGCCCTCGGGCGAATTGGGCAGCAGTTGCTTGGCGTGCAGGCTGGCAGAGGCGTAAACCTGAAAGCGGTCCAGCGTGCGGGCGCACGCGGCATAGGCTTGGTGATCGAGGGAATCGCCCACCCGCTTCCAGCGGTCGCGCATGCTGTCCACTTGCGGCGAGATGCGCTCGCGGTAGGTGGCTTCATCGCCAAACGGCACCAGATCATCCAGGGTGCTTTCGGCGCGCGTGACCTCGCCAAGGGAAACCACGGCCAAGCCGTAGCCATCCAGCCCGGCGCTGGCCAGCGGCGCCAAGCAAAGCGAACAGCAGGTAATCCACTTTCTTGTACTGACGATCATGTTTGTATCCCCCCGATACGCACTATTGACGGCGCTGGCGCTCAATTACATCTGTTGTTCCATTTTGGATTCGGGCGCGCGCGCAGCTTCGCGTAGTTCAATGCATGCAGTGCGAAGCAACTTGGCCGCCGTTTCATCATCGAAACCGGACACATCAACATCGATCGCACCCTCGGCGGAGAGCTTGGCGGTCACGCGGCGGCCGTCATGCCGGCGTAACCACGCCCTCACAGTGGTCGCAACTGCTGTCACAGTCGCTGGCACAGCAAGTACCGTGAGCACATCGATCACCACCGGTGCAACATTCGCAGAAAATCGATGAACCGTTCTGAGCTCAATACCCGCAGATTTGAAATCGTTCGTGAGCGATTCGTAATCGTTGCTGTACAGCTCAATTCGAAAAGGGGCTTGCATGTTTTTTACCGTCATTGAATATCACCTTGGCCGGCTCTCGCTCTGGCAGCGGTTCCGGTTGGAAATCTTCGTTGCTCTGGTTCTTCTGCTTGCACCTACGCCCGGTCGTATCCGGATACAGCCACTGGGTGGCACGCTGCAGGAAAGGCAACGCATTCATCGTCGCATTACCTGGTATGTCCACCCTGTTGCCCAAGCTGTACTCACCTTGATCTTTTGTTGGGCACCATTCTTGTTGATCTGTAGCTGGCTTGCCTTTCTCCGCTAATTGCTATTGCGTGTGCTCTTTCTGTTCAGTCCACCTACGCAAACGAACTGCTCGCGAGCAAGGCCACCAGTGCGGCCGAGCGCGCTTGCAATGGAGAGCTCCGGTAAGCAGCAATCAAATGCTGTTCGTCCATGCTCAGCGCCACTGGCGTCCGTTCTCCGGTCACCACATAGAGCACATCCACGCCTATCGCCGCCCACTGTTTCAGGCAGACCGCATTGGGAGACTGCTCACCTGCTTCGTAATTCGCAAAGGTCCGCCGGGCGATGCCGCAGGCTTCCGCAAAGGCTTCCTGGTTCAATCCAAGGCGAAGGCGCTCGTCGCGGATGCGCTGACCGGTCAGGTTCATGCCTTATCCCACCTTTAATCGTGCTGCCGCCAAGTGCTGTGCCAGCATCTGGCACGCCTTCTGGCTACTGCGTTGTTGCTGCGCTCGAACAATGATCCGGTTGTTCATGTGCGCGGGGTTCGTGATGTCGAGGTCAGCAACACGTTGGGTCATTTGCAATACCAGATCAGTCGGGCCAACTTTCTACCTGCCAATCAGTTCACCCTCCCGGGTAACGCTGCAGCAGCCGTTGCTGAAGCCGGTCCTGCTTCTTAAAGAGATCCAGCAGCTCTTTGATCAGTGCTTTGGGCAGGCGCGATGGATCGAAATCGTCGCGCTGCTCGGTAACGCTTGGGTGGTTGAAAATTTCCGTTTGGCGCTGCGCCAGAAAAAGAAACTGCTTCACGTCTCGGTCGTTCACAAGCGGGCGGCGGATGTTGTCGATCTTCTTGCCGGTATCGGTCAGGCGGGCATCAGGCAAAAAAGTGATCGTGCGGTACGCCCCGTCCCGTCGTGGCGCGATGTCGATCAGCTCACCGGTTGGGTTGGCCCAGGCTGCGTGGTATTCCGCCTCAATAAATGCCCCCGGCCATTCCCATATCGCCCAGCCCAGCACCATGTGGCCGCCATGGGCGGCGCAGTGATCTGAAACCACCTGGATGCATTGCCCCACTTCGGCGCCCTCAACGAGGTCGCATGGGATGGCGATGGCTTTGCTGTCAGGGGCAACATCCGCCGTAAATGCCATGACATGGGGTTCGCCAACAGGCGCGGCGATGATGGGGGTGCTCACTTTTTCTTCCCGCCCATATTGAAGCCGCCTTCGATCGTGACGTTGCCGGCCACGTTCTGGCCGAGGTCGCCGGCGACTTGGATCGAGGCGGGCGCGGCGCCGGCGAGCAGGCCGGCCAGGGCGGCGGCGCGCACCGGTGGCGGTGCGGCGTCATAGGCCGCGACCAGCTTCTGGTGCTCGGTAGCGTGGAGATAGGGGTCAGGTCGGCCGGTAAGCAGAAACACAAGATCGACCCCTAGCGCTGCTATTGCATCCAAGTATTTGGTATCAGGGTGCCGTTCGTCGGCTTCGTAGTTGAGCTGAGTCGTCTTTGAGACGCCCCCAATGGCCCCGAATTCCTTTTGATTCAGCCCTACTCGCTCCCGCTCGGCACGCAGCCGGTGGCCAAAGGTCATAAAAATTTTACCTGTACCCATTGCAGGTCAAGTTTTTTTGACCTAGCATGCAGTTGTGCTCAATAACTACGGTTGATCATAGCAACCATGTCAGCAAATGGACAGCTTCCTCGTGCCAGGCGGCGTGCGCCCAATGGTGTCGAAACTGGCAAGCCCGTCTGGGTGCGCATGCGCGCCGGCGAGCGTGCTTGCTTCGATGCCCTGAATGCCGAAGCGGGTTACACCAATGGCGAGTTCGGCCGGCAAATGCTGGTGAAAGGTTTGCGCGCCGAGGCCGAGGAAAGCGGCCGGGCAGACTTACTGGATCGCTTGCTATGAAAGCTAATCGTAAAGCCTGTCGGTTCCAAGTGAAGCGGACCACGCCGTGGCTGACGACTGCCGAGGGTGTGCGGGGCGTCACACCCGCTTTACGGGTGAAGTTGGCAGCGCCGGGCGCTGTGGCTACGTCAGTACGATTTCACGTACAGCGACAGCAGCCGGGTGTCGTGGGCCTGCTCGGGCGCCCCCAGCAGCAAGGCCACATCCTGTCCGCGCTCACTGGGTGCGATGAACAATCTGCCCAGCACAGGCAGGTTAAATCCATCCACGCGCACCCAGTCGCCGGATTGGGGCAGCAGCCCTTTCCAATTGATGTGCTTCAGCGGATGGGGGCCGAGCCCAGCTTCCGCTTCCATCGTGTAGATGAGCCGGAGTTTCAGTTCCGCCATGAGTACTCCCCCACGTGCAGCCGTGGGTTGTCCGGGTTCGTGTATAGCGGGGCAAGCACTGTACCCGTCGGCACCCTTCAATTGGCCTACGCCGACAGGAGGCGCCCTGCGGCGGCAGCCGGGCAAACACTGCATGGCGACGCTGCGCTACCCCTAGTGCGAACGCAACCCGTCGTAGCGCAGCGCGAGCTGTACCTGCGCGGGCAGGCCCGGGGCCATGGGCACAAAGGTGCGGCTCTCGATGCGGAAAGCAATGTTTTCCAGCTGCAGGGAATCGCCTGTGCTGGGCAGGAAGGGGAACTCCCAAACCAGAGAGGGCGGGCGCAATTCAATGGGCAGGACGTCTTTGGTGTCTGGTGTGTACACCAGCGTCAGGCTGAGGGGTGCTTCGCTCATGTCGGCTAGCGTTCCTTGCAAGGGCCTCGTGGCTGGGCGGAATCGCCGGGGCGAGGCGCTGTTAAAGAAGTTCGTCAGCGGGCAGGTAATGCCGTGCGAGTAGATAAATTTAGCGCAAGAAAAAAACAAATGTCTTTCAGTTCAACGACAGTTTGTCGGAAAGAACAGAAGAGCGGCAGGCACCAGAAGATGCCTACACCCGCCGGTGTATTGGGTAACGACATCGAGTGAAACGGGGATATCCCATGACTGCAACCACCACCAAAGACACCGGCAATACCCAGTTCCTGTGCCCCAAGTGCGGCGGCCACACGGTAACGCGCACCAGCTGCTATGTGTCGCCCACCGTGAAGCGCGCCACCAACCAGTGCAAGAGCTGTGGCAGCCGGCTGAACATCGATTGCCAGGTCACCGAATTCCTCGAGGCGAGCTTCGCGCCCAACCGCGCCGTGTTCATGCATGGCGAGCGGCAGGGCGCCGCCAACGATGACAGTCAGCCGGGCTTGAACTTCAGCCCCAGCTGATACCCCGGCGGCCTGGCCGCCCTCGCTTCCCACCTCTGCCAACCCCTCGCTCCATCATGCCCGCCGGGCCGTGAGGGGCGAACTACGCCCAAGGAAATCGCACCATGTCGCATCCGCACGCCGCAACGCGCTTCGAACGCTTCCGCTGGACCTTGCTCGGCATGGAGCAAACCGCGGCCGATCAGGGGCTGGTGGGCCTGTTCGCCACCATCACCCCGCCCAGTGTGCCCATGCCGCCGGCGCTGGCCGATATGGCGCTGGAGGCGGAATGGCGCCAGGCGCGGATCATGATGTCCCGCGCGGGGCTCAGCGTGTATGGCTGCAGCATCCGCGAAACCTATGCCCGCTGCGGCACGCCGCACCGCAACCTGATGCTGTGGATCACCCCGGAAAAGGTAGAGCAGGTGCAGCTGCTGCTGGCCGATGCCTTTTGCGATGCGCAGATCGATCGCATCAAGGCCTTTGCCTTCACGCCGGCATCGGAGGTGGCGAGGTACGTGGCCAAGTACTTTCAGGCCTGCCTGCACCTGGGCGATGCCGAGGTGATGCCCCGCGCCCGCCTGGTGCAGCTGTAACCGGCCCGCCACCATGCACGCGCCCACCACGCCCCAGGCCGCCACCGCCCGCGCCGATCTGCTGGCTACGGTGCACGCTATGCCCGGCCGGCACATCGTGCCGGATGTGCTGCCATTGCCGGAGGACATCATCGCCCGCGGCCTGGCGCTGGATCGCCGCCGCGAACAAGCGTGGCAGCTGCCCGCCGCCTATGAAGCCCCGCGCCGCTCGATCGAGCGCCCGCTCACCAAGCGCCAGCGCGACGCCATCCATGATCTGGCCGGGGAGCTCTACAGCTTTGCCGAAGACGTGCAGCCCCGCCTGCAGGCACTGGCCCTGGCGAACGTGGCCGGGCTGGAGCTGCACCAGCTGCGCGGCGTGCTGGTCTCGATCGGCCTGCTGGTGGCTGCTCTGGATCGCCGCCTGGACCAAGACGAATGCGCCCGCTCCCGCGGCATGGTGCATTCCCCACTCACCCGCGCCGAGCCGGCATTGGATGAGAGGGCTGCAGCGTGAATCGGTTGAGATCAGGAAATCGTGGCCAGCATTCGCGCCCAGCGATTGGTGGTGCTGTGGTGCTCCGCAGCCACGCCGGTTTGCTGGCAGGCATCGTTGTAGGCCACGGCACGCAAGCCATCGATGATGGGGTGGGGCTCGTTCAACAGCTGATTGATCTGGCGTTCGCGCTCTGCGGCGTCGAGCGCGTGAAGGTTGCTCTGCAGTTCGCTCCAGCGCCGCTGCATATCGCTGAAGGTGTACACCTTGTCGCCCGGGGCGATCAGCAGATCCAACACGGAGACAAAGCAGACCAGCAGGCCGATGAATCCGGCCATCCATGGCCACAGTGTGATCAACGTCACGACAGCAGCCATGCCTGCCAGCAGATTCAGCCCGGTGAAGATCATCCGCATCTTGGAATACAGGTGCCGGTGCCGTGCGTTCAGCGCGAGTGCGTAGCGCAAGGTGAAGTCGGTTTCGAACGGCGTGCGGATTTCAGACATGGCTATTTCCCTTTGGGATCGGGCGGCACCGGTTTCGGTAGCTGCTGGTCGCGGAAGTGGTCGGGTTGTTCCATGGTGGTTCCCTTGCCTGAATATGGTTGTGTCATCGGGGGATGCGCGGCCGATTCTAGCACCGGGAACTACCGCCTCTCGGGCGGGGGCCGGGTATGACACACGTACATATCCCGGTGCCCCTGCCGCGCACCATCACCACGCTGCGCGAGCGCGTGCGCCGGCAGGAGCGTGCCGCTGCCCGTGGCCTGCTGTATGGCCTGCCGGAAGAGCTGGTCTATGCCGCCATGGGCGCGTGGATCAGGCGCCGCGGCAAGGTAGAGCTGCAGCCGAATGCGGATCACGTGGACGGTGCGGAATCCAATCGCCGCCTGGTGGATGCCAATCGCTGGGCGCGGGAATTCGGTGCCGAGCTGCGTGCCACCGGCCTGCCGCTGCAAAAGGATGACGACGAGCTGGTCAGCATGGCCCGTGTGGCGGCGGATGAGTGCGCCCGCATCCTGGCCCAGGCGGAAACCGGCGAGGTCTTCAAGGTGCGCGACGGCGATCGCTTCGTGCGCCGCCCACGCTATGTGTTCGAAGCCTGGTTCAAGGCAGAAGAGGCCGGCATCGTGGCGCCGCTGCACGAGCTTTCCGAAAAGCAACGCGCCTACGTGGTGCGCCGCCTGGGCGATGAGAAGTTCTGGCGCGGCCGGCTCAAGCGCCGCGTTACCGGCGCGCTGGAGCATGCCTATGTCTGCCTCGGCGAAGTGAAGCGTACGCGCTCGGCCTACCTTTCCGAGCCCACCTATCGGCGCCTGCGTGCCCGTGCCCGCCGGAACCGGCTGATGCTATCCGCGGCCGAAGCCACCAACGAAAGCGGTTATACCGCCACGCTTGATGAGCTGAGCCAGAAGAGCGTGAGCAATCCAGCCATCCGCCGCACCGAGCTGATGGTGCGTGCCCGTGGCATGGAAGAGGTGGCCAAGGCGGCCGGCCTTTCGGCCTGGTTCGTTACGCTCACTGCGCCAAGCAAATACCACCCCAGTAGCGACAAATACGGCATGGCCGGCCGACCGCGCTTCACCGCGCGCGATGTGCAGGACTACCTGTGCGCGCTGTGGGCCAGGGCACGCGCCCAGTTCAAGAAGCACGCCATCGCACCGTTCGGCATCCGGGTGGTGGAGCCACATCACGACGGCTGCCCACACTGGCACCTGTTGCTGTGGGTGGCCAAGGATCGCGCTACCAAGATGCTGGCCATCCTGCGCGCCAAGGCGCTGGAAGAGGATGGTACCGAGGCCGGTGCTGCCGACCACCGCATGAAGGTGGAAGCCATCGACCCGAGCAAGGGCAGCGCGGTTGGGTACATCTCGAAATACCTGGCCAAGAACATCGATGGCCACCGCATGGATACCGACGATGAATCGGGCCTATCCGCCGAGGATGGCGCCGATCGTGTGGCCAAGTGGGCCAGCAATCACCGCATCCGCCAGTTTCAGACCTTGGGCACGCCGCCGGTCACGGTCTGGCGCGAGCTGCGCAAGGCCGATCTCTTCGCCAGCGAAAACGAAATGATGCTGCGCGAGCTGCACCGTGCCGCGGACCTGGGCGATTGGGCCATGTTCATGCAGGCGTGGCGCACGATCAGCGCCGGCTACAAGGTGATGTTCGAGCACGAGCAGGAAGCTTGCCCGGATACCGGTGAGCAGCAGCTCCCGTCCAACCGCTTCGGCGAGCCCGTGCTGCGCCGTGCCGCCGTGGTGGTGCGCGAGGTGGTGATGCGTGGCCGGCGCCTGGTCTGTGGCGAGGTGATCGAGCGGGTGCAGACCAAGCTGCACAGCTGGTCCATCGAGTGGGGCCGCCGCCAAGAGCTGATCAAAGACAGCGAACGCCAGCAGGTGGATGTGTTTGAGCGCAGCGGCGCAGCCGCGAGCACTTGGACCTGTGTGAATAACTGTAACCAGCCCGAAGCCACCGCCCGCGAAGTGGCCCGGCTGGAACGCCAAAACGCCGATTCCGCCGCCGCGTGGCGCCGGGATCTGGACCTCGCCATCACCGGCGGCACCTGGGATCGGGCCGGCCGCTGGAACCCTGCACCGGCATCCGGGCCGGCGATCGCCACCTCGCCCGGATTCTCCCCGCCGCCCGCACCGCCGGACCGCCCGCGGCCATCCCTGCACTGAGGAAACAGACCATGGATCAGAACCATCAAGACACAGTTACGTCCGCCACCATCGAAAACGCGTTCCATGACTACGGTTGGGCGTTGAGCCGCCTGCTCGATGCGGAAGGCGCGCTGCGTGAAGCCGAAGCGAAGGAGAGCGAAGCAGGCGGCGCGCTGTGCCAGCTGCTGGCCGCCGCGCGCGATCAGGGCTTGTTTCAAGGCGAGTTCGTTTCCGTGCCGAACTTTCGCGGTGAAGGCACTGCGCTGCTGCGTTTGGAACAGGGCGCTGACGGCAGCCTGCGGATCGCGGATTGCCGCGTGGGCGTGCTGTCGGGCTACGACATCGGCCGCAGCGCCGAACGCCGCGAGAAGGAGGCCGAGCAGCAGGCGCAAGCGGCGGAATCCGACCACCCGCAAGAGGTGGCCAATGCGTAGCCATATCCGCATCGTCGAGTTCATCGACGCGACCGAGCTGTTCGACATAGTGCGGCTGTTCCGCGGCATGGGCTATCGCGTGGTGGCCATTGATATCGACAGCTACCGCGCCTCGAAAAACGTGCCGTACGGGGTGGCCGCATGATCACCCTCAAGGTTTTTGACCTCACCAGCAGCGACGTCGATCACGAGTGCATGCCGCTGTGCCCGCTCTGCGATCAGCCGGTCATGGACTACGAACCGGCCGCCATTGGCACAGCCGCCGGCGCGAAGTGCCTGGTGCATGAGGACTGCGCGACGGAGGGCCAGTGATGCGAGCTGCCCTGAAAGCCTTCGCCTACTTCCTCGGCGGGCTGGCCATTGCTGTGGCCACGCTCTCCGCCATGACGGGAGCGCTGCTGTTCCTCGGCGGCACGGTCGGCGCCGTGGTGGCGCTGGCCTGCCTGGTACCGGCGGCTCACGCCTACTGCCGCCTCGATGCCGCGCTCTATCCCGAGGCCGACGCGCCGTGATCAGCCACAACGCCCACGTCCTGCTCTGGCTGCGCTGGCGCCACTGGTGCGCCAGCCGCGCCGGCGCGTGGATCGCCGCCGAATCCATTGCCCGCAAACACAACGACGAACAAGGGGGAAACCGTGTCCCGACAATTTGACCTGGCCAGCGACCTTGAACAGCTGAGCCGCGAGCACGCCATCGAGGCCGCCCGCACTGGCGCCAAGCGCGAAACGCCGGCGCCGTCTGGCACCTGCCCGTGGTGCGAGGAGCCGGCGCCGGCCGGCGCGACCTTCTGCGCCGCCGAGTGCGCCAGCGACTGGCAGGAACACCACGCCAGGGTGAGCCGCGCTGCCCGTATCAACGGAGCAAAGTGATGGACTACCGCGAATACGACGATTTCCACGTCATGCCGCGCCAAGCGGCGCCGGCAGCGGATGCGTTTGAAGAGCCTTGGCCACTGGCCTCGCGCTATCCGGCCGATCTGGTCGAGTCCGATGGTGGGGAGGCCTGAGCCATGATCACGCCCGCTGGCCCGCAGCCGTTGATGGTGATCACGCCGAGCCCGTGGCTATCCCGCCAGGAGCTGGTCGACCTTGTGGGAGACGACAAAGCGGCGCGAGTGCGCCATTGGCTGAAGAAAAACCAGATCCCGTTCCTGCTCGCGCTCAATGGCTGGCCCCAAGTGAGCCGCGCCAAGGTACGCGAAGCATTGGGCGAGCAGCTGGCCGGCGACAGCCAGGAGCAGGGATTTCAACCGAACTTTGGTGCGCTGGGTTAATGGGCCGTCCGCGCAGTAAGAACAGCGATCTACCGGCGCGCATGTTTGCGCGGAAAGGGAAGAAGGGCACCACCTATTACTACCTTGCTGCGCGGCCTGATGGCAGCGGCAGTGATTGGGTGAACCTGGGCAAGGATCGCGCTGCAGCTTTTGCTGAATACGGGCGGCTCGATTCCGGTACGGACACCCGAGCGCCGTCGAACATCGTTTCAGAGCTGATCAAGCGCTACCAGCGCGAGGTATACCCGACCAAGGCCGCAGAAACCCAACGCAAGAACGATCAGGAGTTCAAGCACATCGAGGCCGTATTCGGCGCTATGCCGATCGACGCCATCAAGCCGGTTCATGTACGCAAATACCTCGACCTCCGCGGTAAGACCGCGCCGGTGCGCGCCAACCGCGAGAAGGCGTTGCTCTCTCACCTGTTCAATAAGGCGCGTGAATGGGGCATCACCGAGGCGCAGAACCCATGCTCCGGCATCACCGGCCACAAGGAAACCGGCCGGCAGGTGTACGTGTTCGATGAGGACTACCGCGCTGTCTATGCCGTGGCCGAGCCGCCGCTGCAGGACGCGATGGATCTGTATCTGCTGATTGGCCAGCGCGTAACCGATGTGATCCGCCTGATGCGTACCGACATCAAGGATCGCCGTCTGTGGACCCGGCAAAACAAAACCAAGAAGCTGGTGGGGATGGCGATCACCGGTGAACTGGAAAAGGTGATCGAGCGCATCCTGGCTCGCGAAGTTGAGCCCGGCCACGTTGCATCAAACCATCTGATTCGGGACGCGAAAGGGCAGGGCCTGACCTACGCCAAGCTGCGCGGCATGTTCGACCGCGCTCGCAAGGCCTCGGGTGTGATCTTCCAGCTGCGAGACCTGCGCTCGAAGAGCGCCACCGACGAGCTGGACCTTGCCGTGGCAAACGAAAGGCTAGGGCACTCGACGGTGACGATGACGAAGCACTACCGGAAGGCGATCAAGGTTGATCCACTGCGATAGTGCGGGCGCTGGCACCAGTTGCCCGCTAAATCGGTCTCGCTGAGCCTTCTTCCAAAGGAGCTTAGCGAGAGGCTGGTGTTCCGGTGAGGCGACCGCTGGCTCGGTTTAGGCGTAGCTGCACGATCGCCTGCGCTGTGGTTCTGATGCACTTGGGACGCCGGGATGCAGTTTGGTATCGATGAGTTTCTGACTTAATGCCAATTATTTTCTTACTTGATTGGTATTTTTTTGAGCGTATGCTAGCAGCCTGGTCATACTCGATGCGCTCAAACGCCCTTTTTCCCTTTGAGGTGCGCGCACAGCGCTGGCCACTCTCCTCGGCTAGGTATCTGCCTCCGCCTGGCACCTTGTGCCCTTCGTGCCCACGTTATTCAGGGCTGCGATTCTTCATCGCACGGTGGCAGCACTGCGCAACCCGCCAGTGTTTCGGCTCATCGCGCGGCATGGGTACTTTGGACGGTGCCCAAGGAGTAGACCATGTCACCAGTTCTTCTTGGTTTGACTGGCCCGAAAGGCGCCGGCCGCCTCACTGCCACTAATCATCTGATCAAGCACCACGGTTTCACTGCAATGAGCTTCCAAAGCATCGCAGTACAAGAGATTTGCCATTGCTGGGTAGTTCCGCAGCGCGTTTTCGACAATGCCACGGGCTCTATTTTGCCAAGCCGTTATCTTTGCCTGCGACGCTGCAACAACGAAAAGTTTGTGACGTGGGTGCTGCAGCACGAACTGAACCGCGGAGCTTTGACGAAGGACCAGAGCTCACTCCACACCCTAGAGCTTGCGCGCTCTCCCACTTGGATCATGGCCATGTGGTGCGCATGGCGTACAAGCCAGGACGAGGTTCATTTCCTAACCAAGCTTTACAAGCGAATCAAGGCTCAAGGTGCGGAAAACGTGGTGATCAACGATGTACAGCCTCAGAACACCGCTCATCCCCACTTGGCTGCAACGGTAATTCATAGCGGTGCCGAAGCCGAGCTGTGGCAAATCGATAAGCCAGAACCGTTTGATGAGCGTGATTTTCTATACCAACCGTTCCCGTCAGAGCTGGTTGATCGCTTCCTTCCAAACGTTGGCAGCGTAACCACATTCCTGGAGCTGATCGACCTGCATCTGGCAAATTGGAAATTCAATATCAGCAAGCGCTTTGCAGGCTAATTTCAGTGCTGGAACAATCGCATATGCACTACATGTGCTCGCCCAATGCATCAGGGAGCACAAAAGTGCTCCCTGATGCTGATCAGAACGAAGTCTGGTGCTGATGCTTTAAAGCTTGGAGCGCTGATCAATCCGTGACCACGAAGCGCGGGCGGCCTCGCGTGCATCGTCCCATTCCAGCGTCGAATCGCCACGGTTGACGTAATAGTCATCGCGCAGCTCGGTCACAGAAGCCTCAAAGCTGCGGTCCGGATATCGGGTGCGGCCCAGATAGCCCGTGCGGTAGGCAGGTGCGTAGCGCTCGAAATCGCTACCTTGTTCCACATACGGCTCGTTCTGGAAGTTGTTCCGCCAGTACTCATCCTCTTCAGTCGGGTTCACTGCTTCCCCCGCGGCGGAGCCGATCAAGCCGCCGGCGATCGCACCCACTGCAGCACCAACAGCGGTACCCACAGGGCCCACTGTAGAACCCGCTGCAGCTCCAGCCGCCGCAGCTGCACCAATGCCGGCAGCACCGCCTACAGCCGCGCCGATGCCAGTACCAACCGGGTGGGAGCCGGGCTCGTCCGTGATCGGGTCGCGGTTTGCATCCCGATCCTCGCGCTTTTCGTAGTCACCGTGTGCCATGGAAACACTCCTATCGCAGCAGGCGCGGGCCAGAGGCACAACGCCTTCGTTTGAGGCCAAAGGGGCCTGAACGAAGACTACGCCTCACCCCAATCCCGGCATGTAGGCGCACAGCGCAAAACGGTGCAGGAGTTCGAATTGTCTTCTGACATCCAAAGCGAGAAACCGCATGAACAAGCAGACCACCTGCCCGAACCGTCGGCTATTTTTGCTGCAATTTGCTGGATTAAACACCAGCATCGGCGCGGCGTTCCGAGCCAATCGAGGGCTTACGGCCCGTTGCAAAAGCTATCTAAGCGGTTGATCGAAAAGCGAACAATCAAAGATTCAAAATCCCCCGCCGCAAGGCGTGTCGGTTCGAGTCCGACCCCGGGCACCAGAATAGAGTTCTAAGAAGTTCGTAGAAGTGCGTAAACCCCTGAAAAGCCTAGCTTTCGGGGGTTTTTTGTTTCCGGGGTAGTTCGGGGAAGTTCGGCAATGACCGGTGATTTTAGGGATACCGGCAGGTATACGCTCGGTCCGAGCAAGCCCGTATACGTAAATGGCTAGCCGAGGGGATTGATCCGGTCGAGTAGAAGCAGCGCCGTCGAGAGCAGGCCGCGCTGACCATTCCCAACAGCTTCGAGCATGTGGCCGAGGAGTGGCATACCAAGAGCTTGGTTCGGTGGACGCCGGATCACGCCAGGCGTGTGCTGCAGCGCCTGGAGGCCGATATCTTCCCCAACCTCGGCCCGCGTGCCGTCGATACCCTGAAAACCCGTGATCTACCGATGCTGCTGCGCAAGGTAGAGATGCGAGGGGCATTCGACCTTGCCAGCGGCCTACGGCAGCTCGTGACCGGAATCATGCGTTAGGCGGTGCAAACCGATCTGATCGAGAGCAATCCGGCTGCGGATCTCACTGGTGCGCTTGCCCCAAGCAAGCAGACTTATATGGCCGCCTTGCCGATGGAGTGGCTTCCCGAGCCGGCAGTTGTCCTGCAACCCTAATATGGAGCGGTTTCATGAACTGGGAGCCAACAACAGAAACAGAACTATGGGACAAGATCATCCAGGCGGAAACACGCATGGATGCAGAGCAATCCCGGCTGTGGGAATTATTGAAGGTGATGCCGATGAAATGGCAGCAACACCCGTATGGGGATGCGGGTGGTGGCTTCTGGGTAGTTGGACTGATCGGTAGTCTGGTGGTGTGGTTGAACGATATTGAGGATGGATTCAATGTCTCTCAGTACCGCACCTTTGGGTGCAATCAGGACGATCTTGAACTGGTTGTGCAGTCCATTGCGGATGCCATTCTTCGTGGGTACTCGTTTGCAAGGTGCGGGCCGCCGCAAAATATTGAACCGAAGTCGTGAGCACGTTTTCCACATGGGGTGAAGCGTATGGCGTATTGGGTTTGGATTCCGCTGGTGTTCGGTTTGGTGGCGTTGACGCTGAGCGTGGTTGGTTTGGTGTTTGGCTTGATGGCGGTGCCCACCATCAACGAAAAGCTGGGGATGGTCTGTATTCTGGTTCCGGTGCTGGTGCCGATTGTTTGCCTGCTCAACTATCGGAAGACCAAGTATGCCAGCAACTTCTTTTTGGGCAGTTTAGCTGCCGTGTTGCTGGCCGGTGTTTCAGCGGTACTCGTTTTATAGCGGGCAGCGATGGGCTACGGCGCGTGGATGCAAACCCCAAGGCCACCGCTGGCAGCGCTGCCCAAGGGCTTCTTATCCGGCTTCAGGCATTCGGTTCGGCGAGCGCTGCAAGTGCTCGGGGAGCCGTAAATGCTTCGCGCGCGCGATCCACTTGCTTGGCAATCACGCACTCCGCCACGTGATCGTTCACCAAGCCCATTGCCTGCATAAAGGCGTACACGGTCGTTGGGCCCACGAACTTCCAGCCACGTTGCTTCAGATCCTTGGATAGGGCAGTGGATTCCGGCGAGGTGGAAATCGTTTGCGGTTGGCTAGCGATGCGGGCTTCGTACCGCCAGAAGTAGGCGGCGAGGCTGCCGTATTCCGCTTGAAGGCGTACTGCGCATTGTGCGTTGTTGATCACCGCTTCGATCTTGCCGCGGTGGCGCACGATGCCTTGGTCGAGCAGCAGCTGGGCCACCTGCGCTTCTCCAAACTGTGCCAGCTGATGGAAATCGAAATTGTTGAAGGCCCGCCTGAAGTTCTCTCGCTTGGCCAGGATCGTTCGCCAGCTCAGCCCCGATTGAAAGCCTTCCAGGCAGAGCTTTTCGAACAGGCGGATATCGTCCGCGACGGGAAATCCCCATTCATGGTCGTGATAGGCCTCGAACTCCGGCGCGATGCCGCACCAACGGCAGCGGGGCAGGCCGTCGGTACCTGGAATGGTCGTTGGCGCGCTCATGGCTTGTTGCTCGACAACAGTTCGGCGAAGCCACTGGACATCACCGAAGGGGCAATGGCATGCACCTCGGCAGTCACAACGCCGTGCGCCACGAAGGGATCCTGTGTTACACGGGCGACCAGCGCGCGCTTGTCCACGCCAGTGGCGATGATGGCGCCGCCTTGCGCGTCTTCCAGCGATCCTGCGGCGAGGAAAATGCCGTCGTCGATACCTGCCTGAATCCACTGCTTGTGCGCTGTGGACCATTGAGCTACTTGCGCACGGTTCGGGCCGAACTTGAGAAAGATGACGTACACGGTTGCTCCCGGTGGCGGTTGAGAACTGAAAAGCGGCGTCAGCACAGCTGGGCGGTTGGGGGCCTACTACTGCGATCGCTTGGGGACGAGGGCTTGCAGCCAGTCTTCGATCAGGCCGACTTCGTAGCGGATGAATGCTTCATCGTTGAAGGCGTTGGCAAGTGCCGCAACGCCCTGACTGCGGGCCAACAAATGCATCGCCAAATGGTCCGCGTTGTCCGCCCGGCCCAGCGCCTTGAACTGTTCCCGCAACCAATCGCGGAATTGGCCGAAGATCATGTTGGCATCGCCCCGCGATGGATGATCTACCTTGGCCAGCTCGGTGCAGAGTGTGCCCACCGGGCAGCCGAAGCGCTGAATGGCTTGGCGGTTTTGAATGAGCATCTCAGCGAAACGGCCCAGTCGCGCGAGCGGTGTTGCCTCCTGGTCGAACCATGACTGCAGCATCGCCTGCGTCTTCGCCGCACGCAGCGCAATCACTGCGGCCAGGATGTCGTCCTTGGTTTTGAAGTGGTAATAGAAATTGCCGCGCGAAATGCTCACCAGGCTGGCGATATCGGCGAATGAGGTCTTCTCGTAGCCGCGTTGGTAGAACAGTGCATCGGCGGCTTCAACGATTTGGTCGCGTGTGGTCTGGGTGGTGCTCATGGCGATGTGTAGGTCGGCTGTCCTACATATTATTAGGACGGCTGACCTACGCAGTCAAGCCAGTTGCATGCGATTTGCCATGGATGGGGTTGATTTGCGCAGTGGGCATTGGAAAACGGGCTTCGGCCGTAGAAAACCCTCGCGCTGCCAAGCGTCAAAAGTTGTGCTGGAAGCTTGTGCTCACCCCAGGTTGCCAAGCAGCGGGAGCGCCATTTGCTACCAACGAACCATGGTTCGCTGGCGAGGAGAGACGGCATGGCAAAGTTCATCACGATTGGGTATGGCGACGAGAGGGGCTACGAACATACGGATGCATCGGTGCGCGAAGCCGCGCACGCGCACGACGCGCAATTGCTTGCCGACGGGGCGTTGATCGGCATCGCGGGCAAGCCGGTGCAGGTGAGAAACCACGATGGTGCGGGTGTTCAAACGATCCCAGGTTCCTTCTTGCAAAGCGGCCTGCCAATTGCAGGATTTGCGGTCATCGAGGCGAAGGACCTGCAGGAAGCCATCGCGTTGGTTTCAAAGACGCCATGCGCGGTTGCCCAAGGTGTCGTCGAAGTCTGGCCGCTACAGGAAATGCCCTGATGCCTTTCTTGGCGTAGATGCATGCAGCCCGCTGCTGGGTGCTGCGCGAAGCAAGCCATTTCATGGAGCGGGGGCATATGGACCTCCGCGTTTGGGATGGCGCTTGCCATCCGCATCGGGCTGCCGCTTGCCGGTGGAAGATCTACGCCGCTGTTCCGCTGAGGAGGCCTTCGTAATGCGCCAGATCTTCTGGCGAAAAGCAGCAGAAGATCACTTCTTGAATGGGTGAGCTGTTCGACAAGCTCTCTTTCACTGCTTCAATCGCAACCCGCGCTGCCAAGCCGATGGGATACCCGTAGATCCCGGTGCTGATACTCGGAAAGGCAATCGAAGAGAGGCCTTTTTCAATTGCCAGTGCCATGGCGCGGCGATAGCAACGGGCAAGCGCCTTCGGCTCGCCGTGGCCGCCGCCGCGCCAAACCGGGCCAACGGTGTGAATGACGTATTTCGCATGCAGGCGATAGCCCTTGGTGACTTTTGCATCACCCGTCTTGCAACCTCCGAGGAGCCGACATTCATGCAACAGGTCCGGGCCTGCTGCCCGATGGATTGCACCATCAACGCCGCCACCACCAAGCAAAGACGAATTTGCCGCGTTGACGATTGCGTCCACCTGAAGCGTTGTTATGTCGGATTGAATAGCACGGAGTATGGTTGGCACATCGGCGGCTCAACGTTGGTGCACGCGCGGGGCTGCCGGGTCACACGTCTTCACGCTGCGCGCCCGGAAACCATTCAACATGTTGATCACCTTGGCGGCCAAGATATAGAACGCGTTGGCCTCGCAGGAAAGCGAAGTACGATTGCACTCCTGCATTCATCGCCCGGGTGCAGAACTGCCGAAATTTCTGCCCATTTTGCTGACTGTCCAGAATCGCAGCGCGAAGCTCGGCGACATTGAAGTCACTGGCCACCTTCGGCAAGCCTTCGAACAGCAGGGGCGCAACCACGACGCCGCCAGTTGTGCTGTAGAAGGAGAAAGAGAGTGTCAGGTAGTCCACGTGATAGTACTCCACGCCTTCGTGGACGAGATTGCCAACGATTTCAGGGAAGGGCATCTCGCCTGCGAGCGTTGCTGCTGCCATGTTCAGGACCATATCCGCGTTCATTTGTTTTTCCTTTCCGGGTGAGTCGTTTCCGAAATCGACAGCAGTGTTAGTCCGTACGCAAGCATATTGCGTGCTGCCGACTGGCGGTATGGTTTGAATTGACAGCCTTCCCTGCACATACATTCCAAAGCATATGGTCACGGTAGCGACTGCATAGCGCATGGGGCTTGAGTTGGCGCTGTGATTCGCCGGCAACGTCACGCCGCCTCTCGCAGAGCGAAGGGCTTCAGCAGCCTGGCTCTTCTGCATCTGCGTGCTCATCGGCGTAAGAGGCAATTGCTTCCAGACTGGCGCACAGATATGCAACCCCGATGCTTCAAGCGGTGCCGGGTAAAACGTCGAGCAATGTGCGGTCCGCTATGGCCTGCCTATCCCTCCGGCGCCAGATACGTTACCAACTGCCGCGCGTGTACCGACAGACCTTCCCAGCTCTGCAGGCAGATGCGCAGCTCCCGCGTGGCCCAGGCGTCGTCGAGCGGGATGATCTGCACCGGCTGTTCCAGCGCGTAGCGCGCCGCGGCGGCTTCGGGGAGCATGGCGATGCCGACCTGCTGCGCCACCAGCTGCGCAATGGCGCCGAAGCTCGGCGCACGCACGCGGATCTTCAGCGGGCGGGCGTTGCGGGCGGCCATGTCTTCGATGAAGCGCTGCATGGCGCGTTCCGGAGGCAGGCAGACGAAGGGGAGGTCGAGCGCGGCCTGCAGCCGCACCGCGGTGGCGTTGGCTAGCGCATGACCGCGTGGCACCAGCAGCACCAGCTTGTCCTGGCGGAATGGCAGCGACAGCATGCCTTGGGTAGGCAGATTGCCGTCGAACACGCCTAGCTCCATCTCGCCGGCCTGCACTGCGCTCAGCACATCCACGCTGTTGCGCTCCACCAACTGCAGGTCCACCTCCGGGTAATCGGCAAGAAAGGGGCCGAGCGCCGCAGGCAGGAAGGTGCTGTTGGCCACCGTGGTGGCGGCCAGCCGCAGCGTGATGCGACGCTGGCCGGCAAGATCGCGCAGCGTATCGTTCAGTTTGGCGGTTTCGGCGAGCACCTGTCGTGCGCGATCGAGCACCAGGCGGCCTGCCGGGGTGGCGCTCATGCCATCGCTGCTGCGGGCGAACAGTGTCAGTCCACTACGGGCCTCGAAGTTGCGCAGGCGGTTGCTGGCGGCGGAGACGGCAATGGGGAAGGTGGCTGCCGCCTTGCTCAGGCTGCCGCTGTCCTCGATGGCGAGCAGCAAGCGCAGGTCGATCAGATCGAAGTGCATGGTTTATCCAATAGTGAACGCTGGCTTTGCGAAATACTAATTCTAAGCAAAGTTAGCTTCACTTCAGAATAAGGGTTCCTCACCTCCCGGATTGGATGCGATGAACCCTTGGCACCAGGCGCTCCGGCGCTGGCACACAGATGGTCGCCTGTACGCGGTGCTCTCAGCGGCCGGCTTCAGCCTGAAGGCGGTGTTCGTGAAGCTGGGCTATGCCGCCGGGCCAGTCGATGCGCTCACTCTGCTTGCCATGCGCATGGCGTTGGCCTTGCCGCTGTTCGGCTGGCTGATCTGGCTCAGTCGCCGCGAAGGTCACGCCGAACCGCTGTCACGCCTCGACTGGTTGCGTGTGGTGCTCTTGGGCACCTTTGGCTACTACCTCTCCAGCCTGTTCGATTTCTACGGCCTGGAGTACATCAGCGCCGGGTTGGAACGCCTGATCCTCTATGTCTATCCCACGCTGGTGCTGCTGCTCCATGCCGCGCTCACCCGGCAGCGGCCGGGCAGGCGCGTGGTGCAGGCGATGGCGATCTGCTACCTGGGCCTGGGCGTGGCGTTCGTGCACGACATCAGCCTGGCGGGCCATGGCGCTCAGGTGTTGACCGGCGCGGCCTGGGTGTTTGTCAGTGCGGTGACCTATGCACTTTACTACCTCGGCACCGGCGCCATGCTGAAGCGCTTGGGCTCGATGCGGCTGGCCGGGCTGGCCGGCGCGGTGTCGTCGGTGTTGGTGCTGGGGCACTACGCGGTAGCCGGTTCCCCGGCGCAGCTCACGGTGCTGCCGCCGGCAGTCTGGTGGAACGCTGGCTTGATGGCGTTGCTGTCCACTGCCTTGCCGGTGTACTGGATGGCGCTGGCGATCCAGCGCATGGGCGCGTCGCAGGCCGCCGCGATCGGCAGCCTCGGCCCGGTGCTCACCCTGCTCGCGTCCTGGCTGCTGCTGGGTGAAGTGTTGTCGCTTTACCAGATTGCCGGGCTGGCGTTGGTGATGTTTGGGGTATCGCGGCTGAAGCCGGCGCAACCGGCGCCGGCAGTGGTGCCGCAGTCTGCGGCTGAGATGACGAGCTTGCGGCGTAGTGAGGCCGGATAGCAGTAAAACAAACAGCGACGCCGAGGCGTCGCTGTTTGTGGTTGAGGGCATCGATGCGTTGATCACAGCCGCAGTCGCTGCCAGGCGATCTCGACTTCGGCGTACTGCAGCAGGTTGTCCCAAACCTCGTTGAGGCCGGCGATGACCCGGCCGTCGTCGCTGGTTTCGCCGCGCGGCCAGTCGAAGTGATGGCGCTTTACATAGCGGGTGTTGTCCGCGATGGCGAAGCCGGCGTGCCACAACTCAGGCGCCTGAGTGATACGCAGCATGGTGAAGCGGTGCGACCAGGTTTCGCGCAGGTCGAGGATGCGCGGGCAATGTGCGGCGATATGATCGGGCTCCAGCGCGAGCAGCGTCACCTTCAGTTCATCGTGCTCGGCAAAGCCGCGTGCTAGTGCTTCGGCGAACGCGCGGCTGGAAAGGCCGGTTTCGGCGAAGTTCTTTTCGAACAGCCTCAGCTCACGCCGGGCGCTGGCAATCAGCGCTAGCAGCGCAGCCTCGTATTCGGCGTTGCGATCAAACGTGTGCGGGGTAAAGGTAGCCGTAGTCATAGCAGGTATAGAGTGCTTCCAGAGTGGCTTCATCATAGTCGCCGGGTGGCAATCCGCGCGCGTCGGCTAGGCGGAGCAGGTCCGGCCGGGCGGCGGGCTCGGCGTCCAGTTCGTCGCCATTCAAGTAGATGTGATCGGCGTCGTAGAGCATCTGCGATTTCAGATCGAGCGCCACGCCGTGTTCGGCCACTTGCTCGGCGAATTCGTCAAAGTCGAGCGCGGCTTCGGGCGGCTCGAAGAACACATGGGCCTTGGGCTCGGTGAAATAGCGGCCAGTGAAGCGGGCCACCATCTCGTCATCCCAGCGGATGGCGCCGAGCATGCCGCCGATGTCGGCGGTGAAGCCGGTATCGATCAGGCCTGGTGTGGCGGTCGGCTGGCGTTGTGGATCGGCATACATGCCATCGGCCTGCAACTCATCCTGCAGGAATTCGAGAAAGCGGTTGGCGATCTCCTGCTGGGTGGGCGCGCGAAAGCCGATGCTGTAGGTCATGCCTGGATCGAGCGCCACGCCGTGATGGGCGTACTTGGGCGGCAGGTACAGCATGTCGCCGTGCTCCAGCACCCATTCCTGTTGCGGCGAGAAATCCTTGAGCACGCGGATCGGCGCATCCTCGATGAAGTTGGCCGCATCATCGCTGGAGATCTGCCAGCGCTTCCTGCCGCCCACCTGCAGCAGAAAGACATCGTAGGAATCGTAGTGCGGGCCGACCGAGCCGCCGGGCGGTGCGTAGGAAATCATCAGGTCGTCCAGCCGGTAGTAGGGCAGGAAGTTGAAGCGGTAGAGCAGCTCGGCGATGTGCGGCACATGCTGGTTCACGTTCTGCACCAGGATGGTCCAGTCGGTTTCACCGAGCTTGGCGAAGCGCCGCGCCTCGAACGGGCCGTGCTCCATGTGCCAGCGGTCGCGCTTGAATTCGATCAGCCGCGATTCCACGTCGTCGCGCTGCGCCAGCGCCTTGAGCCGGGGGAAATCCATCAGCTCCGGAAAGTCGGTGACGGCGCCACGGACCAGCAGCGGCTTCTTTTGCCAGTACTCGGTGAGGAATTGTTGCGGGGTGATGCCGCCCAGCAGTGTTGTGCTCATGGCAGTGGTGGCTATAACGGTGACAGATGACGGCAATTATCTCATCCGCGCTCGCCGCGGGCATCCAATACCACGAGGCCGCATGCTGAACCCTGGAGAACACGCCCCCGATTTTGCGCTGCCGACGGCCAGCATGGAGCTGCTTCAGCTGTCCGAGCTGCTGCGCGAGCACCATGTGGTGCTCTACTTCTTCAACAAGGATCACACGCCTGGCGGCATCGCCGAAGCGGTGGAATTCAGCGACCGGGTGTCCGCCTTCGCCGGCCACAATGCCCGCATCCTGGGTGTGAGCATGGACGATTGCCTGGAGCATGAGGTCTTCCGCGAGGAGCAGGGCATCGAGTTCGACCTGCTCTCCGACGCCGAGGGGGAGGTCAGCCGCAGCTACCATGCGCTGCGGGAGTGGTCCGCGAACGGCGTGATAAGATACGGCATCGAGCGCTCGACCTTCGTGATCGAGCAGGGTGGGCTGATCCGCCATGCTTTCTATCATGTGTCGCCCAAGGGCCACGCGGCACAAATCCTCTCACTTGTTCAAACCCTAGGATGACCTTGATGCAAATCGCCAAAGACACCGCCGTCACCATCGAATACGAGATGTACGATGCCGAAGGCAAGCTGATCGACAAGACCGAGGAGCCGATCGCCTATCTGCATGGCGGTTACGACAACATCCTGCCGCTGGTTGAGGAAGCGCTGCACGGTAAGGGCGTGGGCGACAGCATCGACGTCACCATGGAAGCCGACGACGCCTTCGGCGAGTTCGAGCCCGAGCTCGTGCGCACTGAGGAAAAGAGCGTGTTCCCAATGGAGGTCGAGGTCGGCATGATGTTCGAGGCCGATGATCCGGAAACCGGCGACGTGCTGCTGTTCCGCGTCACCGAGATCGAAGGCACCCAGGTCACCGTCGACGCCAACCATCCGTTCGCTGGCATGAAGATCCGCTTCGTTGGCAAGGTGCAGGAAGTGCGTGCCGCCACCGCCGAGGAAATTGCCCACGGCCATGTGCACGGCGCCCACGGCCACCATCACTGAGCCCGTGCGGCCTCCGCCGCTGCTGCCAGCACAAGCCCGCCGCCCAGGCGGGCTTGTTGTTTTCCGGCTTCTGCCCGTGCTCGCGGTGCGCGAGTGTGCGGCAACAGAAGAGCCAGGTTCGGCGGCTTCGGTGTTCGGTTTGAGATATCCGCATACCCGCAGCTGCTTCTTGCCCTGGCACTGGCACAACCATGCTGTATCCGGATCGTGGTCATTCCGGATTGTCGCACCCCGTGCAATTGCGCAACACTGGGGCGCCTTCCTCACCCGCGATTGACCGAATGACCGCAACGCTGCGCCCTGCGCGTCCCGACGATCTGCCCGCGCTGTTTGCTGTATGGCGCAATGCCGTGCTGGCGACCCACCAGTTCCTGTCCGCCGACGACTTCGCCTTCTACGAGAGCCTGGTTCGTGACGTGTACCTGCCACAGGCCCACCTCACCGTGGCGGTGGATGCCGCGGATGTGCCGTTGGGTTTCATCGGTTGCACCGGCAGCCAGATCGATGCCTTGTTCGTCGATCCCGTCGCGCATGGCCAAGGCATTGGCAGCCGCTTGCTGCGCAGCGTGCGTCAAACAGGTGGTGGGTTGCTGGTCGACGTGAACGAGCAGAACCTTGGTGCGCGGGCGTTCTATGAGCGCATGGGCTACAGCGTGGTCAGCCGGCGCGAGCATGACGACGCTGGCCGGCCTTATCCGGTGCTGGGCTTGGTCGCGAGTGATCAGCCCTGGATCGTAGTGGTGGCGCTTGCTTGCGTGCGCAACGGCCGCCTGCTGGTGGTGCGCAAGCGTGGCACCAGCCGTTTCATGCTGCCCGGTGGTAAGCCGGAACCCGGCGAAACCTCGTTGGTTGCGCTGGCGCGGGAGATTGAAGAGGAGCTGGGTTGTGGCGTCACCGGGCTCGATCCACTCGGCCGCTTCGCCGCACCCGCCGCCAACGAAGCGGCCCACAGGGTGCTGGCGGATATCTTTACCGGCGAGCTGGTCGGGGAAATTGCCGCGGCAGCGGAAATCGAGGCCGTCGATTGGCTGGATCTGCAGGCGCCTGAGCTGCCGTTGGCACCGCTATTAGAAGACGCAGTATTGCCCGTGTTAGCTGCAAGCTGAATCAGCGCTCGTCATCGAGATCGAACAGCTCTTCGGCCTCGTCGTAGAGGCGTGCGGATGCAGGGGGCGGGGCGAGTTCGCGGATGCGGTTGAGCCGGTGCTGCAGCCAGGCGCAGGTGCCTGGAGCCAAGTGGGGAGCGGCGAAGGGGGCAAAATCGTGGTTCATGCGGACCTCAACATACAGGGGCGCAGTGTGCCGGAACGATGTGACAGCCAGATATCCGCGTGCTGCCGCTAGTCGTGTCAGCCGTTGCCT
The DNA here is from genome assembly GCF_008033135.1 of Chitinolyticbacter meiyuanensis. Classification (NCBI taxonomy): domain Bacteria; kingdom Pseudomonadati; phylum Pseudomonadota; class Betaproteobacteria; order Neisseriales; family Chitinibacteraceae; genus Chitinolyticbacter; species Chitinolyticbacter meiyuanensis. The sequence goes on along the minus strand of NZ_CP041335.1, from coordinate 3,484,765 downwards.
ACAAAAGCAAGCCCGCCGGATGGCGGGCTTGTCGTTTGCGGTGAAGCGGATTACCAGCCCACGCTCACCACCAGGGCCTTGGGCGAGCCATGCTCCAGCAGGCTGCTGTGACCGCGGACATCGTCATAGCAGAAGCCGTAGGCCAGACCGTCGATGCTGTGGTCGTGCCAGAACTTGGCGAAGAAGTTCGCCGGTCCTTGCAGGTAGTAGTAGCTGGCGTTGCTCCAGTTGGCCGGGTCGACCGTGATCAAGAGGTGGCGGTTGAAGGCGGCGGTGATCTGCGCCTGCACCACCAGTTCCTGCGAGGCGGTGACACCATCGCTGGAGGTCGGCGTGGCCAGATTGCCGGAGCCTTCCAGGATGTCCTGGGTGATCGGCTTGCCCTTGATGTACAGGTTTTGCGGGCCACCATCCTTGCTGAACACGAAGTCGTTGCCGATCACGCGGCCGCGGAAGGTACCGGCCTCGGCCGTGAACACCAGATCACGTGTGCGGTAGTAGTCCCACACCTGGTTCACGTAGTTGTCGAAGTAGTTGCTCGACGCGCCGCCGTGGCCGAAGCCGGCCTTGCCTGGTGCAACGATGCGGTACGGCTCTTTCACCAGCTTCTGGAACTCGGCCGGCATCTCGGCCTTGAAGGCGGCGAAGATCGCGGCGCGGGACTGGGTCTCGCCCAGCGTGCGATCGAAGCCATCCTTGCCGATCAGGCGGGTACGGATCGGGAAGCCGAACTGGTCGACGCGGGTCGAGTTGCCGTGATAGCCGTACTGGTCGACGGTGAATTCCACCCACTCGAAGTACACGTCCTGGTTCGGATCGGTCGGGTTGCCCAGATCAGGCCCGGCGAAGCCGGTACGGCCATCACCTGCGGTATTGATCTTGATGTAAAGCGGCGAGCCGACGCTGACGAACATGCGGCCGGAATCGATCCGCGGCAGCGATACCCAATTGGCTTCCGACAGCTTGTAGAAGTAGTTGGAGTAGTTCTGACCGTTCTTCACCAGGCGGTTCGGTGCGTCGTTGTCGGAGACCGAGGCCGGGATCAGGTTGCCGTTCTTGTCCACCCACGACAGCATCTTGGTGGCCGGGTTGTAGCCGATCACCGACCAATACACCTGGTCATCGCGATAGGCGCCGTTGGTCTCGTTCTGCAGCTTCAGCGTCATCACGTTCGGGCCGACTGGGATGTCGCCGGGGATCGGGGTCGGGGTTACGCCGGGAACGGGCGTCGGGGTCGGCGTGGTGCCGGTGCTGAAGTTGATCCAGTTCAGGTTCCAGCCGCCGCTGGCCGCATGCACGCGCAGTACCTGGTTGCCGGCCGGCAGCGTGACACTGGTCGATACGGTGGTCCAGCCCTGCCAGTTGCCGGTATTCGGCACGGCTACGCTGCCTAGCACGGTGCCGGATGCGTTACGCAGCTGGATGCTGCCGCCGGCCGCGGTGGCGGCAACGCGGAACTGCACGGTGTAGCTGCGGGCGGTGGCGACGTTGACGCGGTAATCGAGCCAGTCACCGGTTTCCACCCAGCCCACGTTGAGGCCGGCTCCGGTATCGGTGGTGGCTTCGGTCTGCACACCGCTCATCGCAGTCCAGGCTTCGGCCTCGAGCTTTCCTGGCACGGCTGCACCCGGTTGCGGCACTGGCGTGGCGGTCGGTTGTGGAGTGGGGGTGACCGCTGGCTTGGGGGTCGGGGTGGCTGTGGGGCGCGGGGTCGGCGTGGCGGTGCCGCCGCAGCTGCCACCGGTTTTCCACAGGGTCGGCGTGGCGGCGGGATTCCAATTGGCACCGACATAGGCGGTATGCGTGACAAGGGCGGTGTAGCTCGCGCCGTTGTAGCTGACCACGCTGCCTGCGGCGTAGGTGTTGCCTTCGGCCCAGACGGCGCAGCTGCCGGAGGCCGGCGGCGTGGTCGGGGCGGCGGTGGGCGGCACCGGCGTGGCGGTCGGCTGCGAGGTGCCGCTGCCGACGGTGTAGCTGAAGCTGCCGGTGTCGAAGGCCGGCGTGCCGTTGTTGTAGGTGAATGAATAATTGATCACGTTGCCACTGGCAACGTCGACCTTCTGTTCATAGCGGGCGTTGGCACTGCTGAAGGCCATGCGCACGTTCTGCTGCGCCCCGTTGTTGACCTTGTAGTGGATGTCCGCCCAGCTGGTGTTGACGCTGGATTTGAACCAGACGGTGGCAACGGAGCCGCTGACGCTCACGCCCTGGGTGTAGTCGGCGGCAAGTGCCGCACGCGCAAAGCACAACAGGCCGACCAGCAGGGTCAGCCACACTCTCCATCTCTGTATCATTTTTATCGCTCCTGGCGGTGTGGACCCGAGGCGAACCATCGGGCGCTGCCTTGTGTGGGCAACGCCGATATGAAAGGGCTTTCATTTTGTGATGTCAATCACATCCGGCACGAACGGAGTTCGTTGCGGGATTTGCGGAAACGAGAGGGGTTGGAGCAAGGGGCGTGGTGCATCGCGCACCACGCCGGGGCGATCAGCGCCGACGCTCAGAAGCCGGCTTCGACCAGCATCTCGCGGGTGAGGAGGAACACAAAACCATCACCGCCCGAGGTATCGAGCCAGACGAAGGGCAGCTGCGGATAGGCGGCTTCCAGCGCTTCGCGGTTGTGGCCAATCTCGACCACGAGCACGCCCTGCGGATTGAGATGGCCGCTGGCGGTCTGGATCAGCCGGCGGGTCACGTCGAGGCCGTCGTCGCCGCTACCCAGCGCCAGCTCCGGCTCATGCAGGTATTCGGCCGGCAGTTCGGCTACCGATTCGGCGTCGACATACGGTGGGTTGGAGACGATCAGATCGTAGACCTCGCCCTCCAGCGGCTCGAACAGATCGCCATCGATGAGATCGATCTGCTCACCCAGGTTGTAGTTGGCAACATTGATCTCGGCGACGTCGAGCGCGTCCGGCGAGAGATCGACCGCGTCGATCAATGCATCCGGGTAGGCGTGGGCCAGCAGGATGGCGAGGCAGCCCGAACCGGTGCAGAGGTCGACGGCACGGTGTACCAGCTCCGGGTGCTCGATCCACGGCGAGAACGCGTCGTCGCGCAGCAGCTCGGCAATGAAGGAGCGCGGCACGATCACGCGCTCGTCCACGTAGAACCGGTGGTCGCCGAGAAAGGCTTCGCGCGTGATGTAGGCCGCCGGAATGCGTTCGACCGCACGCCGCTCGATCGCGGTGATGGCGGCATCGACCTCCTGCGGCAGCAGGCGGGCGTCGAGGAACGGCTCCAACGTGTCGAGCGGCAGCTTGAGCGTTGCCAGCAGCAGGTAGGCGGCCTCGTCGTAGGCGTTGTCGGTGCCGTGGCCGAACACGAGCTCGGCCTCGGCGAAGCGCGAGACGGCAAAGCGCAGGCAGTCGCGCAGGGTCTGGAACTGGTCGCGGGCGAGGTCGTACATGGCGGGCTCCGTGGAACGCAGGGCGGGACGCGTTCAAATCTGCCGCAGTGTAGCCCATCGTGTCGCACCGCAGCGTGACGATCTGCCACCGGCGCAGCGGGTGGCCTGTAAGCGCAGTATGCAGCGCGTGAGGCTTGGTGTACCATTTCCCGCTTTTCTTCAAACACTTGGCGCAGTTTGGCGCCGCGACGCGGGAAGCGGAAGGGTAAATCAGGCATGACGTTTGCATCATTGGGGCTGGCGCCCGAAGTGCTCAAGGCAGTCGAAGAGCAGGGCTACGAGAACCCCACCCCGATCCAGGCGCAGGCGATTCCCTCGGTGCTGGCCGGGCGCGACATGCTGGGCGCGGCGCAGACGGGTACCGGCAAGACGGCGGCGTTCACGCTGCCCATCCTCACCCGGCTCGCCCCGCACGCCAACACCAGCGTCTCACCCGCCCGCCACCCGACCCGTGCACTGATCCTCACCCCGACGCGGGAACTGGCCGACCAGGTATACGAAAGCGCCAAGACCTACGGCAAGCATCTGCCGTTGCGCAGCCACGTGGTATTCGGCGGCGTCGACATCAACGGCCAGACGCCGCAGCTGCGCGCCGGCGTCGAGGTGCTGGTTGCCACGCCAGGCCGGTTGCTCGATCACGTGCAGCAGAAATCGGTGAACCTGTCGCAGGTCGAGATCCTGGTGCTGGATGAAGCCGACCGCATGCTGGACATGGGCTTCATCCTCGACATCAAGAAGATCGTCGGCTTGCTGACCAACCGCAAGCAGACCCTGCTGTTCTCGGCGACGTTCTCGCCCGAGATCAAGAAACTGGCCGGCGAGTTCCTCAAGGATCCGGTCGTCATCGAAGTGGCGCGGCAGAATGCGACCAACGACAACGTCGAGCAGTTGCTGCACCCGTGCGAGACGTACCGCAAGCGTGCCCTGCTGGCGCACCTGATCCGTACCCACCAGATGAGCCAGGTCATCGTGTTCAACCGCACCAAGCAGGGTGCCGATCAGGTGGCGCGTGACCTCAAGCGCGACGGCTTCAACTGCGAGGCCATCCACGGTGATCGCGACCAGAAGGCGCGTCTGGAAACGCTGGCACGCTTCAAGGAAGGCACGCTGCAGGTGCTGGTGGCGACCGATGTCGCCGCGCGTGGTCTCGATATTTCCGAGCTGCCCTTCGTCGTGAACTTCGAATTGCCGAACAATCCGGAAGACTATGTGCACCGCATTGGCCGCACCGGCCGTGCCGGCGCCAAGGGCGTGGCGATCTCGCTGGTCGATCCGGGCGAGGACAAGGCCTATGCCTTGATCCAGAAGCTGATCAAGAAGGAACTGCCGCTCACGCCGGTGCCGGGCTATTCGCCGGGCACTACGCGGCCCGAGTCGCCACGGCGTGAAGAGCCACGCCAGGAAACGTACCGCGGGCGCGAACGCAGCACGGCGCGCGCCACCCACGCGGCGCTCGAACCCAACATCCCCACCATGCCCAAGCTGCGCGAGAAGCCGCTGAACCAGGTTGCGGCGCTGTTCCTGCCTCCCAGGCCACGGCTCGATCCCCAGTAATCAATGACCGCCACCTTCGCTGCCCGTTGGCAAGATCGTCTGCACGACGGCTTTCCATTGCTGGCGGCGATGCAGCTGCAGGTGGTCGGCGATGCCGGGCATTGGCAGCTACGGGCGCCGTTCTCCCCTAATCGCAACAATCACGGCACTGCCTTTGGTGGCAGCCTGGCCACGCTCGCCATCATTACCGGCTGGATGGCGGCGTCGCTGCTCGCCGACCCGGATTGCGAAGTGGTGATCCAGTCCGCGCATCATGACTACACCGCCCCACTCACCGGGGATCTGGTCGCGACTGCCCTGCCGGTGCCGACCCAGGCTGCATCGCAATTCACCCGGGCGGTAGCGCGCCAGCGCCCTGCACGGCTCGAGGTTCGGGTGCGGGTACAGGGGGTGGATGGCGCGGTGGTCGGCGAATTCGTCGGGCGCTATGTCGCGCTGCCGGTGCAGCCCATCTAAGCAGGATGGGCCCTGGGGAAGGGGGCGGGTGCGACAGCTCTCCGCTGCTTAGGACCGAATTCCATCCGTTTTCTTACGTCGCACCGCCTGCGGCAGCATCGCGGTTTCCGTTGCTCATGCCTAGCCCGCCCCAAGAGTGTTTTCACGGGGTCCCTTGTTATGATTAATAAAATCAACAGGTTGATTGTTGTTTGTTCGGCGCGCCGTTTCATGGGCAACGTCGGATTTGCCCCGGTGCACGCTGCTGCTGTGCCATTCCCGCAACCGCGTGTCGCTGACGGGTGATTGCAGCGGTGTTTCATGCGATTTTTGCCGCTGTTGCAGAACAGCCGCGCGGCGGCATGAGAACCAATGAGGTCTGGGGCATACATCCTGAAGGGCATCGCGCTGCTGGCGTTCGTACTCGCCACGGTGGGTGCATGGGCCGAACCCATCGTGGCCGGCTATTTCGCCTCCTGGGCCACCTACCACCGGCCCGCACCCTTCGAGCGCATCCCGTTTGCCCGGCTCTCCCACCTGATCTATGCCCAGGCAGCCCCCACCGCCGATGGCGATGTGGTGTCGACCGATTTCGTCGCCGATTTCAATCACGCCTATCCGGCTGAACGTGGCTGGCCCGCGGCGCGTGGCAACTTCGCACGGCTGCGGCAGATCGGCGCGCACTACCCGGCGCTGAAGCTGCTGATTTCCGTTGGCGGCTGGGAGGGCTCGCGCCATTGGCCGACTGTGGCGGCCGATCCAGCCAAGCGACAACGCTTCGCCAGGCAACTGCGGGCCTTTATTGCACAGCATGGTTTCGACGGTGCGGTCATCGACTGGCGCTACCCCGGCACCGGTGGCATCGCAGGTATGGCCGCAAGTACTGTCGATGGGGCAAACCAGCTGGCGCTGGTCGAGGCGGTACGCGCCGAATTTGCCGAGCAACAGCCGCGTCCGTTGCTGGCGGTGACTGTCGGTGGCAAGCAGGATCAGTTGAGCGCGCTTGCCTTGCCGCAACTGGTGCTTGCCGCCGATTTCGCCATCGTGCTCGCTTTCGATTACCACGGTGCCTGGGATCGCCGTACCGGGCACAACGCGCCGCTATCCGGCGATGGCGACAGTGTCTCGGCCGCGATGCGCACGCTGGCGCTGCGCGGCGTGCCCGGTTCGCGGCTGGTACTGGGCATAGACAATCAGGGCGATGGCTGGACTGGTGTGCCGAATTCGGTGCACGGCCTGGGCCAGCAGGCGCAGGGCGCGCTGCTCGGCAGTTGGGATGACGAGGACAGCGGGCCTAGCGGGCGTATGGATCTTGATGAAGTGCTGGCGCTGCAGGCGGCACCGGGTACGCAAAGCCACTGGGACGACGCTGCCCAAGCGGAGACGCTGTACGTGCCGGCCCAGAGCGTGTTCGTCAGTTTCGAGAGTCCGCGTGCGCTGTCGGCCAAGCTCGCCGAGGCCGATCGGCGTGGCTATGCGGGAGCGGCGCTGTGGGAGCTTTCCGGCGAATTCAATGGCGACGGCAGCCTGCTGCGGCAGATTCATACCCACTACACGCCATGGGCCGGGCATTGGCAAAGCGTGCTCGACGCCTGGCGGGAGCGCCCCGCCTGGTTCGATCCATTTGCCGGTGGTGTCGTGACCGCGCTGTTGATGCTGCTGGGGGGGCATTGGTTGCGCGAGTGGCGCACCGAGCGTCGACAGGTACTGGCGGTACGCGATCAGCGGGCGCAGTTGTGGGCCTTGTTGCCACTGCTGCGAGCATTGCGTGAGCAGGCCTGGTTGCGCCGGATCGATGCAAACGCTTCGCCGGACTGGTTGCGCTGGCAGCAGCAGGCGTTGCGGGTGGAAACACATCTACGTGTGCTGGCTCCGCCGCGACCGATCCTGACCCAGGCCAGCGCGGCCATCGTCCCCGAATACGCGGTGTCGGATATCGTCGTTGCCAATGAATATACGGATGCCCCGGCCGAGAGCCTGGGCAGGTTGGCAGCGCTCAACGCACTGCTGGCCGAGCTGGGCGAGCAGCGCAGCGCAGAGCGCATGCTGGAAGTGGTGATGCAGTTCCTCGCCAATCAGGATGCGGTGGCGGCGGTGGCACTGCTGCAGGATGGTGAGCCGGTGCAGCAGCTCGGGGATGGTCAGCTCGCCGGCGATCCGGTACTGCCGCCCGGCGTGCATTTCAATGCCGATCGCACTCGGGCCTGGCTCAATGCCGATGACGGCTCGGATTTCCAGCTGGCACTGGCGTTTATTGCGCCCGCCGATGGCGAGGACGAGGCGCTGCTCTTGCATTTGGCGCAGCAGATCCGGCTGGTGCGTCAGCATCTGACGGAGCTTACGCGCCAGCCGCATGTATTGTCGGAGCTCTACGAGATCGCTTCGCGGCGCGACAAGCTGCTGTTCATCCGCGCCGACAAGGGTTATAGCGGCATCCATACCGCCGACGGCGGCATGCCGTTGTACGTGACGTTGCGCCTGCGCGCGATCCGCCTCTACTTCCCCGAAGAGGTGTTGCTTCAGGTACACCGCTCCTATCTGGTCAATCCACGCCGGGTGACGCGTGCGCAGCATGTTGGCAAGGGGCAATACGAGCTACTGATCGGCAAGCAGGCCATCCCGGTGCGGCGCCAGTATCTGGCGCGGCTGCGTGAGCTCTATCCACAGTGGTTCGTCGTTGCGTCATGAAAACGACTTCAAGAAGTCACCTCCAAGACACGTCGCTGTAAACAGCGCTCCAGATAATCGCCCGGATTTTCGAACCGGCTTGTACGCCGGGCCGACCAACCCAGGAGCGATACCATGAGTGCTTACGACCAGGACGATATCCCGTCCAACCTCAGCAACAACGAACACTTCAACGAGGTGGTGGACCGCGTCGTCTCGCGTCGCAACATCCTCAAGAGCGGCCTGGGCCTGTCGGCGGCCATGTTCCTCGGTGGCTCGCTGGCGGCCTGTGGCGGCGATGGCGGCAGCTCGCCGTCGCCCACCCCGACGCCGGTGCCCGGCACGCCCACCCCGGTACCGACGCCCGTACCGCGCGCCAGCCTGGGCTTCACCGCCGTGCCGGCAGGTAGCGGCAGTAATATCGTGGTGCCGACCGGCTACAAGTATCAAGTGCTGGCACCGTGGGGGTCGCCGCTATTCAACAATTCGCCGGCCTGGAAGGGCGACGGCTCGGAAACCGCGGCCGACCAGCTGCTGCAGGTGGGGGACAACCACGACGGCATGCACTTCTTCCCGTTCACCGATGCTGCCGGCAAGGAAAAGAGCGATGAAGGCCTGCTGGTGATGAACCACGAGTACATCAACGGTGAATACTTCTATAAGCCGGAAGCCGGCCAGACCTACCCGAACGTCTGGAATATCGACAAGGTGCGCAAGGCGCAGAATGCCCACGGCGTTTCGGTCATCCACATCAAGCGCGAAAGCGGCGTGTGGAAGGTGCAGGTAGGCTCGTCCTACAACCGTCGCATCACCGCCAATACCCCGATGCAGCTCACCGGCCCGGCCGCCGGCCATGCACTGATGCAGACCAGCGGCGATCCGTCCGGTACCGTGGCGCTCGGCACCATCAACAACTGCGGCAACGGCTGGACGCTGTGGGGCACCTACCTCACCTGTGAAGAAAACTTCAACAACTACTTCGGCACCACAGCCGGCGCCGATACCCGCTCCGACCTGATGAAGCGCTATGGCGTGACCGCCCGTGGCACCAGCTATCGCTGGGAAGAACTCGACAACCGCTTCGACTATGTAAAAGAGCCGAACGAATCCAACCGCTTCGGCTGGATCGTCGAAATCGATCCGTGGGATGTGAACTCGATCCCGAAGAAGCGCACCGCCCTTGGTCGCATCAAGCACGAAAACTGCGCGATGACGTTATCCAAGGATGGCCACGTGGTGGTCTACATGGGCGATGACCAGGCCGACGACTATGTCTACAAGTTCGTCTCGAGTGGCGTCTACAATGCCAGTAACCCGCAAGCCAATCGCAACCTGCTCGAGACTGGCAAGCTATACGTTGCCAAATTCAAGGCCGGCACGGTCGCCGGGGACATGATGGGTGATGGCGAGTGGGTGCTGCTCGACAAGACCGCCAATGCAACGCTGGCCGCGGACGCCCGCTTCGCTGATCAGGCCGAGGTGTTGATCAAGACGCGTTGGGCCGCCGATGCCGTCGGCGCCACCAAGATGGACCGTCCGGAGTGGGTCACCGTGCACCCGACCACTGGCGAGGCTTATCTGACGTTGACCAACAACAGTGGCCGTGCCGTCACCGACGAAGCCAACCCGCGCGCGCAGAACCGCTACGGCCAGATCATCCGCTGGCGCGAATCCGGCAGCGACGCCGCTGCACTGACCTTCGAATGGGATCTGTTCGTGCTGGCAGGCAACCCCAACGCCTATCCGGATCGCACCAATCTCAAGTCCGGCTCGGCCAATGTCACCACCAACAACACCTTCAACAGCCCGGACGGCCTTGCCTTCGCACCGAACGGCCTGCTGTGGATCGAAACCGACGGCAGCAACGCCAACACTGGTGACTACGCTGGCCAAGGCAACAACCAGCTGCTGGTGGCCGATCCGGTGACCAAAGAGATCCGCCGCTTCCTGGTCGGTCCGGACGGTTGCGAAATCACCGGCCTAACCTTTACGCCGGACGTGAAGACGGTCTTCATCAACGTCCAGCATCCGGGCGAAGTCAGCGGCCCGAATGCGCCGACCGTTCCGGTGGGCCAGACCATGCAGGACCTGATCAACGCCGACGCCACGGTATTCAGCCATTGGCCGCAGGGCGAGCCGGGCATCACCGGCAACGCCGGTCGCCCACGTTCGGCTACCGTGGTGATCTGGAAGGAAGACGGCGGCGTGCTCGGGGTCTGATCGAGTCACTGACGCAGGACCAGGCCGCGTTGCGCGGCCTAGTGATGAACAAAGCCGCCCTTCGGGGCGGCTTTGTCATTGTTGTCTTTGAGGGGGGATGCTGGCTTAAAGCGCGATGTGGCGAGCTCAAGCCCATCTCTTTTAGGTCGTCTGATCGAGCCCCCCACTGCTTCCACGCCGATGCTATTGCCATGTTCCGTTGCGGTTCAGGGGTTTAGCGGATTGGGCGGAAGAATTTTGCGGGGAGGTGTTGACGGGTGTGTGGGAGGGCCGTATAGTTCGGCTTCTTCGCTGCTGACACAGCAACGAAACAAGCGAAACGAAGAGTTTAGCAGGTTTCGGCGGTGCAGCGGTTCTGATCTTTAACAAAATACAGCCGATGCGTGTGAGTGCTTGGTGGGAAACCAACAAGTGCTCGCACGAGACGAAAGAAAATCATCTTCGGATGATTCCTTGAGTTAAGTACGAGCCAAAGTACTAAAGCTAAGTGATTAAACAAAAGAGTTTGATCCTGGCTCAGATTGAACGCTGGCGGCATGCTTTACACATGCAAGTCGAACGGTAACAGGGACTTCGGTCCGCTGACGAGTGGCGAACGGGTGAGTAATACATCGGAACGTGCCTATTAGTGGGGGATAGCCCGGCGAAAGCCGGATTAATACCGCATACGCCCTGAGGGGGAAAGTGGGGGATCGCAAGACCTCACGCTATTAGAGCGGCCGATGGCTGATTAGCTAGTTGGTAGGGTAAAGGCCTACCAAGGCGACGATCAGTAGCGGGTCTGAGAGGACGACCCGCCACACTGGGACTGAGACACGGCCCAGACTCCTACGGGAGGCAGCAGTGGGGAATCTTGGACAATGGGCGCAAGCCTGATCCAGCAATGCCGCGTGGGTGAAGAAGGCCTTCGGGTTGTAAAGCCCTTTTGTCAGGGAGCAAATCCTTGGAGCTAATATCTCCCGGGGATGAGAGTACCTGAAGAATAAGGACCGGCTAACTACGTGCCAGCAGCCGCGGTAATACGTAGGGTCCAAGCGTTAATCGGAATTACTGGGCGTAAAGCGTGCGCAGGTGGCTTGTTAAGAGCGATGTGAAATCCCCGGGCTCAACCTGGGAACTGCATTGCTGACTGGCTCGCTAGAGTGCGGCAGAGGGGGGTGGAATTCCACGTGTAGCAGTGAAATGCGTAGAGATGTGGAGGAACACCGATGGCGAAGGCAACCCCCTGGGCTGACACTGACACTCATGCACGAAAGCGTGGGGAGCAAACAGGATTAGATACCCTGGTAGTCCACGCCCTAAACGATGTCTACTAGTTGTTGGGGATTTCGATCCTTAGTAACGCAGCTAACGCGTGAAGTAGACCGCCTGGGGAGTACGGTCGCAAGATTAAAACTCAAAGGAATTGACGGGGGCCCGCACAAGCGGTGGATGATGTGGATTAATTCGATGCAACGCGAAAAACCTTACCTGGTCTTGACATGTACGGAACCCTTTAGAGATAGAGGGGTGCCTTCGGGAGCCGTAACACAGGTGCTGCATGGCTGTCGTCAGCTCGTGTCGTGAGATGTTGGGTTAAGTCCCGCAACGAGCGCAACCCTTGTCCTTAGTTGCTACCATTCAGTTGAGCACTTTAAGGAGACTGCCGGTGACAAACCGGAGGAAGGTGGGGATGACGTCAAGTCCTCATGGCCCTTATGACCAGGGCTTCACACGTCATACAATGGTCGGTACAGAGGGTCGCCAACCCGCGAGGGGGAGCCAATCTCATAAAACCGATCGTAGTCCGGATTGCACTCTGCAACTCGAGTGCATGAAGTCGGAATCGCTAGTAATCGCGGATCAGCATGTCGCGGTGAATACGTTCCCGGGCCTTGTACACACCGCCCGTCACACCATGGGAGTGGGTTCTACCAGAAGTAGCTAGGCTAACCGCAAGGAGGCCGGTTACCACGGTAGGATTCATGACTGGGGTGAAGTCGTAACAAGGTAGCCGTAGGGGAACCTGCGGCTGGATCACCTCCTTTCAAGAGCAAGGTTCTCTTGCCAAGTACTCACACTCATCGGCTGTAAGTTGAAGATACGGAGAACTGGGTCATGTAGATGACCCGGGGAAGAAACTGGGTCAGTCGCTCAGCCGGCGTAGATTATCTAAATGATGATGGCGCGGGTGGCGTGAATGGTCTGGTGGAAGAAAACTGGGTCAGTAGCTCAGTCGGTTAGAGCACCGTCTTGATAAGGCGGGGGTCATAGGTTCGATTCCTATCTGACCCACCATTTACCGCTTGGTGGATGGGAAGACAGTTTGATCCGATGGGGGCATAGCTCAGTTGGGAGAGCACCTGCTTTGCAAGCAGGGGGTCGTCGGTTCGATCCCGTCTGCCTCCACCAACACCGAATGTCTGGAAGGATTCAGAAGCAAAGTCATTGCAAGATGCAGTGGGTTTGCTTCTGACTGCTTCAGTTGGACGAGTATTAAACTCTGTATCTGATCTTTAACAAGATAGAAGAAGCAAGACTCAAATTTGTTTTAATTGGGTTTGATTGTATCGAGTTCTGAATTCGACAAGTCGAAGGATTCAGACGTCGCAAACACTGTAATCAAGAACACATCGTGTTTGAGGTTATAGGATCAAGCGAATAAGTGCATCTGGTGGATGCCTTGGCGATCACAGGCGATGAAGGACGCGGCAGCCTGCGAAAAGCTGCGGGGAGCTGGCAAACGAGCTTTGATCCGCAGATGTCCGAATGGGGAAACCCACCTCTTTTGAGGTATCCATGACTGAATACATAGGTCATGTGAAGCGAACCAGGGGAACTGAAACATCTAAGTACCCTGAGGAAAAGAAATCAACCGAGATTCCCAAAGTAGTGGCGAGCGAAATGGGAAGAGCCTGTATGTGATAGTCATTGTTTTAGTGGAATGGTATGGAAAGGCCAGCGATAGTGGGTGATAGCCCCGTACACGAAAAGACAATGGTGGTACTGAGCATACGACAAGTAAGGCGGGACACGCGAAATCCTGTCCGAAGATGGGGGGACCATCCTCCAAGGCTAAATACTCGTGATCGACCGATAGTGAACCAGTACCGTGAGGGAAAGGCGAAAAGAACCCCGGGAGGGGAGTGAAATAGAACCTGAAACCGGATGCATACAAACAGTGGGAGCCCCCTCGTGGGGTGACTGCGTACCTTTTGTATAATGGGTCAGCGACTTACGTTCAGTAGCGAGCTTAACCGAATAGGGGAGGCGTAGGGAAACCGAGTCCGAATAGGGCGTTTAGTTGCTGGGCGTAGACCCGAAACCAGGTGATCTATCCATGGCCAGGATGAAGGTGCGGTAACACGCACTGGAGGTCCGAACCCACTAGTGTTGCAAAACTAGGGGATGAGCTGTGGATAGGGGTGAAAGGCTAAACAAACCTGGAAATAGCTGGTTCTCCCCGAAAACTATTTAGGTAGTGCCTCAAGTATCACTAACGGGGGTAAAGCACTGTTATGGCTAGGGGGTCATCGCGACTTACCAAACCATGGCAAACTCTGAATACCGTTAAGTGCGAGCTTGGGAGACAGACATCGGGTGCTAACGTCCGGTGTCAAGAGGGAAACAACCCAGACCGCCGTCTAAGGTCCCAAATGCTAGATTAAGTGGAAAACGAGGTGGGAAGGCATAGACAGCCAGGATGTTGGCTTAGAAGCAGCCATCATTTAAAGAAAGCGTAATAGCTCACTGGTCGAGTCGTCCTGCGCGGAAGATGTAACGGGGCTCAAATCTAGAACCGAAGACGCGGATGTATCTTTGATACATGGTAGGGGAGCGTTCCGTAGGCCTGTGAAGGTGGCTTGTAAAGGCTGCTGGAGGTATCGGAAGTGCGAATGCTGACATGAGTAGCGTTAAAACGGGTGAAAAGCCCGTTCGCCGAAAGCCCAAGGTTTCCTACGCAACGTTAATCGGCGTAGGGTGAGTCGGCCCCTAAGGCGAGGCTGAAAAGCGTAGTCGATGGGAAACAGGTTAATATTCCTGTACCGATTCTGAGTGCGATGTGGGGACGGAGAAAGGTAGGTCAGCCGGGTGTTGGATGTCCCGGTTTAAGCGTGTAGGTGGGGGATTTAGGCAAATCCGGATCCCTGTTAACACTGAGGCGTGATGACGAGGTCTCATTGAGACCGAAGTGATTGATCCTATGCTTCCAGGAAAAGCCACTAAGCTTCAGCTCAGAATTGACCGTACCGCAAACCGACACTGGTGGGCAGGATGAGAATTCTAAGGCGCTTGAGAGAACTCAGGAGAAGGAACTCGGCAAATTGACACCGTAACTTCGGGAGAAGGTGTGCCACTGTAGGGTGAAGCGACTTGCTCGTGGAGCTCGAAGTGGTTGCAGTGAAAAGGTGGCTGCGACTGTTTATCAAAAACACAGCACTCTGCTAACACGAAAGTGGACGTATAGGGTGTGACGCCTGCCCGGTGCCGGAAGGTTAAGTGATGGGGTGCAAGCTCTTGATCGAAGCCCCGGTAAACGGCGGCCGTAACTATAACGGTCCTAAGGTAGCGAAATTCCTTGTCGGGTAAGTTCCGACCCGCACGAATGGCGTAACGATGGCCACACTGTCTCCTCCTGAGACTCAGCGAAGTTGAAATGTTTGTGAAGATGCAATCTCCCCGCTGCTAGACGGAAAGACCCCGTGAACCTTTACTGTAGCTTTGCATTGGACTTTGAACGGACTTGTGTAGGATAGGTGGGAGGCTTTGAAGTGGTGACGCTAGTTGCCATGGAGCCGTCCTTGAAATACCACCCTGGTGCGTTTGAGGTTCTAACCTAGGTCCATCATCTGGATCGGGGACCGTGCATGGTAGGCAGTTTGACTGGGGCGGTCTCCTCCCAAAGTGTAACGGAGGAGCTCGAAGGTCACCTAGGTACGGTCGGACATCGTACTGATAGTGTAATGGCACAAGGTGGCTTGACTGCGAGACCGACAAGTCGAGCAGGTGCGAAAGCAGGACATAGTGATCCGGTGGTTCTGTATGGAAGGGCCATCGCTCAACGGATAAAAGGTACTCCGGGGATAACAGGCTGATTCCGCCCAAGAGTTCACATCGACGGCGGAGTTTGGCACCTCGATGTCGGCTCATCACATCCTGGGGCTGTAGCCGGTCCCAAGGGTATGGCTGTTCGCCATTTAAAGTGGTACGTGAGCTGGGTTCAAAACGTCGTGAGACAGTTTGGTCCCTATCTGCAGTGGGCGTTGGAAGTTTGAGGGGGGCTGCTCCTAGTACGAGAGGACCGGAGTGGACGCACCTCTGGTGTACCGGTTATCACGCCAGTGGTATCGCCGGGTAGCTAAGTGCGGAAGAGATAAGCGCTGAAAGCATCTAAGCGCGAAACTTGCCCCAAGATGAGACTTCCCTGGGAACTTGATTCCCCTGAAGGGTCGTTCGAGACCAGGACGTTGATAGGTCAGGTGTGGAAGCGCAGTAATGCGTTAAGCTAACTGATACTAATTGCCCGTGAGGCTTGATCCTATAACCTGAGCCGCGATGGTTCGGGTGTTGTGACGAGACTCGATACAAACCCTGAACAAATTTGAGTGTGGTGTGGTGAGGGACGCGAATGCGGACACAAGCCAGGCCATGAAGTAGTGCTTCTTCTATCGAATTCAGCGAAACGATAACAGTCGTAACGCAACCAGTTACGTCTGGCGACCATAGCGAGTTGGCCCCACGCCTTCCCATCCCGAACAGGACCGTGAAACGACTTAGCGCCGATGATAGTGCGGATTCCCGTGTGAAAGTAGGTCATCGCCAGACTCCCCATCGAACCCCCTGATGCCGCGCATCAGGGGGTTTTTGTTTGGTCTTATGGGGGAGGTCTTGGAGGCGTTCCGCAATAGGGACTGCGATGTTCACTGCCGTGCCGCAACTGGGGTTGCTTGCTGAAGCCAGCAGAGGTGAAGAAGCGCATATAGGCCGAACTGGGACGTTATGGCGGCTCGCCAGACTGCTTGACCTGGCGTGTTAAAATATCCGGATTCGAATCGATAGGGCGCGGTTGCGCCGCAGGGGAATCGCGATGTCCGGCAGTACGCTAGGCCTGTTGTTTACCGTCACCTCGTTCGGCGAAAGCCACGGCCCCGGCATTGGTTGCGTGGTCGATGGTTGCCCTCCCGGCATGACATTGTCGGTTGAGGACATCCAGCTGGAGCTGGATCGTCGCAAGCCTGGTACCAGCCGCCACGTGACACAGCGCAAGGAAGCGGATGCCGTCGAAATTCTCTCCGGTGTATTCGAAGGCAAGACCACCGGGCACCCCATCGCGCTGCTGATTCGCAATACCGACCAGCGTAGTCAGGACTACGGCAAGATCGCCGAGACCTTCCGCCCCGGTCACGCCGACTACACCTACTGGCACAAGTACGGCATCCGCGACTATCGCGGTGGTGGCCGCTCCTCGGCGCGCGAAACCGCAGTGCGGGTTGCCGCCGGTGCCATTGCCAAGAAGTGGCTGCTGGAAAAATATGGCATCGTGATCCGCGGCTACATGAGCCAGTTGGGCGAGATCGAGATTCCATTCCAGAGCTGGGAAGAAGTGGGCAACAATCCGTTCTTCTCGCCGAACGCAGGCATCATCCAGCAGTTGGAAGACTACATGGATGCGATCCGCAAAGAGCGTGACTCGGTCGGTGCCAAGATCACGGTGGTGGCAGAGCACGTGCCAGTGGGCTGGGGTGAACCGGTCTATGATCGGCTTGATGCCGAGATCGCCTTCAACATGATGAACATCAACGCGGTGAAAGGCGTGGAAATCGGCGCCGGCTTCAAGTCAGTGGCACAGCGCGGCTCGCAGCACTGCGATGAGCTGACGCCGGATGGCTTCGCGGCCAATGAGGCCGGCGGCATTCTTGGTGGGATTTCTACCGGCCAGGATATCGTCGTCAATATCGCCGTTAAACCCACATCCAGCATCGCCCAGGAGCGGCGCTCGATCGACAAGCAGGGCAATCCGGTGCTGATGGCAACTACCGGCCGCCACGACCCGTGCGTCGGTATCCGGGCGACGCCGATTGCCGAGGCCATGCTCGCCCTGACACTGATCGACCACGCGCTGCGCCATCGCGCACAATGTGGCGACGTGGTGGTCGATACCCCGCGCATTCCGGGGAAGCTCGCCCGCTAGGAGTCCGGCATGTTGCGTGGTCTGGTTGTGTTGCTTGCCGTGCTGCTCACCGCTTGTGCCACGCCGCAGTTCGTTGCCGAGGTCAACGTGCGGCACGACCTGAACGAGCCCTTTGCCGGCAAGCGTTTTGCTTTCCAGCGTGGAGCGGGCCAATCGCAGAGCCTGTTGCAACGTGAAGTAGAAGTGCGAGTCGGTGATGCGCTTGCGGCACAAGGCCTGATTCAGGTCGAGCGAGATACGGATGCGGACTGGCTGGTGGCACTGGATTATGGCGTCGACGACGGCAAGACCGTGGTCACGCAGCAGCCGGTGTGGGGCACGGTGGGCTACAGCATCTACTACCAGCGCATTAGTACTGGCAATGGCGTGGTACTGGTGCCGAGCTACTTCCCGGAAACCGGGATCGTCGGCAGCGTGCCAGTGACCGACACCGTTTACACCCGCCACCTCGCGGTGGACATCCTTGATCGTTTGCGCTTGCAGGATGGTGGCTTTGCCAAGCGCTATGAGGGCAGGGCGCGTAACCAGGCCGATAACCCGCAGTTCGATCCGGCCCTGCCGTGGCTCACTCAGGCGCTGTTCCAATTCTTTCCTGGCTTTTCCGGGACGACCCGCGAAGTGCGCTTCGATCTGCCGCAGCGCTGAATGCCAGATTAGCCGGCACTGGTACAATGCGCCCCCAGCACATCGCCGGATCACATCGTGACGCCAGACCAATACTGTGAAGACAAGGCTGCCCAGAGCGGCTCCAGCTTCTACTACAGCTTCCGTTTCCTGCCGCAAGCGCAACGACTGGCGATCACCGCGCTCTACGCCTTCTGCCGCGAGGTCGACGACGTGGTCGACGAGTGCCACGACGAGAACGTTGCCCGCACCAAGCTCGCTTGGTGGCGGGCCGAGATCGACAAACTGTATGCCGGTGCGCCTGAACATCCGGTGACCCGCGCACTGGTGGGGCCGGTGCAAACGTTCGAGCTGCAGCGCGAGCATTTCCTCGAGATCATCGATGGCATGCAGATGGATCTGGAGCAGGCGCGCTACAACAGCTTCAAGGATCTGCAGCTCTATTGCTACCGCGTCGCCTCCGTGGTCGGGTTGATGGCCGCGCGCATCTTCGGTTATGAAGACAAGGACACGCAGAAGTATGCGCACGACCTTGGCATCGCGTTTCAGCTGACCAACATCATCCGCGATGTGGGCGAGGATGCGCGCCGCGGCCGCATCTATCTGCCGGTCGAGGAATTGCAGCGCTTCAACGTGCCGGCGGCCGATCTGCTCAACTACCGCGAAACGCCCGAGTTCAAGGCGCTGATGCTGTTCCAGATCGAACGCGCTGAGCAGTATTACGACAAGGCCATCGCCCAGCTGCCGCGCGTTGACCGTAAGCGCCAGCGCACCGGCCTCGTGATGGCGGCGATTTATCGCGCCACGCTCGATGAAATCAAGCGTGATGGCCCCGAAAAAGTGCTGAATCAGCGGCTGTCGCTCACGCCGATCCGCAAGCTGTGGCTGGCCTGGCGCACCTGGTGGTTTGGCTGAGCCGGTGACGATGCTCGCAACCGCGCGTTTGCTGCTGCAACCATTGCGCGATGAGGATTTCGATGCGGCGTTTGCCATCGCGTCCGATTCTGTCGTGGTGCGCAGCTCCGGCTACCCTGCGCCGCGTGATGCGCTGGCGCTCGGTCGCGCCGGCTGGCAACGCTGGGGTGTGGGCAGTGTCGGCCTGTGGCGGGGCGACACGCTGATCGGCCAGATCGAGCTGATCTACAACACGCTCGATGAATTCCAGATCGGCTGGCTGCAGCACCCGGATCACTGGGGGCGCGGCTATATGCGCGAAGCGTGCGAGGCCTTGCTGGCGCATGCCTTTCTGCGTGCCGGCCTGAGCTTGATGACTGCTTATACCTTTGATCACAACCGGCGCAGTGTGCGGTTGCTGCAAAGCCTGGGCTTTGGCGCAACGCGTAGCCGGCTGCTCGATGGCGAGATGTCTACGCGTTACGAACTGCGCCCGGAGCTGCAATCATGAAGCCGTATGGCGCGATGCCTCACCTGGCCGTGCTTGGCGGTGGCTATGCCGGCATGGCGGCAGCGGTGGAGGCGGCCAGCCTTGGGGCAAGTGTCACCGTACTCGAGGCGGGCAAGGTGCTTGGCGGCAGAGCGCGGCGGGTGGAGCTCGACGGGCGCGTGCTCGACAATGGCCAGCATCTGCTGATCGGCGCATATCGCGAGCTGTTGGGGTTGATGCACAAGGTGGGCGTTGCGCCCGAGTCGGCATTCCTGCGCACCCCGCTCGATCTTGCAGTCCATCCTGGCTTCCGGATGCGTTGCCCAGCTTGGCCGGCGCCGCTGCATCTCGCTGCTGCCCTGGTCACTGCACGCGGTTTGTCGTTGGCCGAGCGCTGGGCGCTGACGCGAGTCGTACTGTCCGCGCAGCGTCACAACTGGCGTTGCGATCCCGACCTGCCGGTGGCCGACTGGCTGACCAAGAGCGGTCAGTCTGCGGCGCTGATCGCGCGGTTCTGGCAGCCGCTGACGGTGGCCGCGCTCAATACGCCACTGGAGCAGGCGTCAACGCAGGTGCTGTTCAACGTGCTGCGCGACAGCCTGGGGGGCACCAGTGCCGATTCCGATTTCCTGTTCCCGCGTATCGATTTCTCCGCGTTGCTGCCTGATGCGGCAGCGGACTGGTTGGCCCGACAAGGGGGCGCGGTTGAGCTTGGCGTAACGGTGAAGACCCTGCGAAGCGATGTGGCGGGCTGGCAGGTGAATGACGAGGCGCGTCGCTTCGACGGCGTGATCTGCGCACTGCCACCACACCGGCTGTCCATGGCGCTGGCGAGTGTGGCGCCCGAACTGGCCATGGCGGTTGAGGCTTGGGATTTTCAGCCCATCGTCACGCTTTACCTCGAATACCCGCGGGCATCGCTGCCGCAAGCCATGGTCGGGCTCTCTGGCGGATTGGTGCAGTGGGTGTTCGACCATGCCCACACCCACGGTCAACCGAATCGCATCGCCGTGGTGCTGTCGGCCGAAGGCGCGCATTCACAGCTGCCGCGCGCCGAGATGGAAACGTCCATCGTCGCCGAGCTCGATGCTGCGTTCGGCTGGGGGCTGCCGAGCTGGCTGCGCAGCATTGCCGAGAAACGGGCCACCTTCGCCTGTGTGCCCGGGCTTGCGCGCCCGGACAATGCGACGCCCTATGCCACGCTGTGGCTGGCCGGCGACTACACCGCCGGCGATTACCCGGCTACGCTGGAAGGTGCAGTGCAGAGCGGATTGAAGGCTGCGCGTGGGATAATGGCCGCATTCAACCTTCCACGGTGCAGCGATGAGTGACTGGAAAACCTACCAGGCTTCGGCCGATGAACTGAAAGACCGCGTGATCCTGGTGACCGGCGCCGGGCAGGGGCTGGGCGAGGCGGCGGCACTGGCCTATGCGCGCCATGGTGCCACGGTGATCCTGCTCGGGCGCAACGAGAAAAAGCTTGCCCGCGTCTATGACGCGATCGAAGCGGTAGGTGGCCCCAAGCCCGCAGCCATCCCGATGGATCTTGCGAAGGTGAACGAGGCCGAGCTTGGCCAGATGGGCGTGCTGATCCAGCGCGAGTTCGGCCGACTCGATGGCGTCCTGCACGCGGCCAACGGCTTTGCCCACCTGTCACCCCTGACCAACCAGAAGCTCGACGAGTGGGTCGAGCAGTATCGCGTGAATGTCGCCGCACCCTTCGCGATGACCCGCGCGCTGTTGCCGCTGCTGGAAAAGGCGCCGGATGCCTCGGTGCTGGTGCTGGGCGAGAGCCATGCGCTGGCGCCCAAGGCGTTCTGGGGCGGCTACAGCTCGGCCAAATCGGCGCAGAAGACCTGGGTGGAGATCGCTGCGAGCGAATGGGATCGCTGGCCGCATCTGCGCGTCAACCTGCTGGTACCGGGCCCGATCCAGTCGCCGTTCCGCACCAAAACCCATCCGGCCGAACCCAAGGACAGCTTGCCTGCCACCGACAGCATCGTGCCGGCACTGATGTACTGGATGGGCGCGGCCAGCCATGGTCGCAGCGGCGAGACGGTGATCTACAACGCGCAGGTTCCCGGTTAAATTCACCGGAAACCAAAACAGCAAGGGGAGACTCCCACTGGGGTAGGTAGCGTGACCAGAGCACGCCAACCTTCGTAGTGTCTCCATCTCCCTGTTGCTGGCCCCGCTGCGTGCGGGGCTCTTTTTTGGCCGAACGATCGTACTGGTACAATGGCCGTCTCATCCGATTTCCCGCGACCATGACGCTGACCGAACTCTTTGCCGCAGACGGCCCGCTGGCCCGCGCCTTTCCCGGATACAAGGTTCGCAGCCAGCAGGTGGAAATGGCGCAGGCGGTGGAAAAGGCCATCCGCGAGCGTGGCAAGCTGATCGCCGAGGCCGGCACCGGCACCGGCAAGACCTTCGCCTACCTGATGCCGGCGCTGCTGTGCGGCGGCAAGGTCATCGTTTCGACCGGCACCAAGACGCTGCAGGACCAGCTCTACGCGCGTGATCTGCCGATGGTGCGCGAGCTTCTTGGCGTGCCGGTAACGATCGCCTTGTTGAAGGGGCGGGCGAATTACGTTTGCCACTATCACCTGGAGCGGGCGCGGCACGAGGGCCGCTTCCTGCGGCGCGAGGACATCGCCGATCTGCAGAAGGTCGAGCGCTACGCCAAGCTCACCCAGTCCGGCGACAAGGCTGGCTGTACCGGCGTGCCCGAGGATGCACCAATCTGGGCGCACGTCACCAGCACCCGCGACAACTGCCTGGGTGCCGACTGCCCGAACTACAAGGACTGCTTCGTGCTGAAGGCGCGCAAGGACGCGCAGGAAGCTGATGTGGTCGTGGTCAATCACCACTTGTTCTTTGCCGATGTCTGGCTGCGCGACGAAGGCGCAGGCGAGCTGCTGCCGGCCTGCAACACCGTGATCTTCGACGAGGCGCACCAGCTGCCCGAGGTCGCCAGCCTGTTTTTCGGCGAGACGGTGACGTCGGGCCAGTTGGTCGAACTCGCGCGCGATGCCCGCTCCGAAGCGCTGGTCATCGCCAAGGACTACGTGCACCTGCCGCAGGCGGCCGAGGCGCTGGAAAAGGCCGTGCGCGACTTCCGCCTCGCCTTCCGCCCGGAGCCGGCACGGCTGCCGCAGCACGAGCTCGCCGGACGCTTTGCCGAATTCGAAGCGCGGCTCGCTGAACTGGTAACCAAGCTCGGCGAGCTGGAAGGCCAGCTGATCGCCCAGGCCGAGCGGGCCGAGGAGCTGCAGAAATGCGGCGAACGTGCCACGGCGTTACGGCAGATCGTGCAGCACTGGCAGGAGGGCGACAGCGACGAGGCGGTACACTGGATCGACATCACGCCGCATGGCTTCATGCTGCATGCCACACCGCTCAATATCGCGGAGCTGTTTCGCAAGCAGCTCAACAGCGGCCAGCGCGCCTGGGTATTTGCCTCGGCCACGCTGGCCGTCAACGGTCAGTTCAAACATTTCCAGCATGAACTGGGGCTGTGGGAGGCGGAGACCGCCACCTGGGACAGCCCGTTCGACTACAAGCAACAGGCGGTGCTTTATGTGCCGCGCGACATGCCGGAGGCGAATTCGCCCGGCTTTACGGGTAAGGTAGTCGAGCGCGCCTGGCCGCTGCTGCAGCTGACCCACGGCCATGCCTTCCTGCTGTTCACGTCCTTGCGTGCGATGCGCGAAGCACACGAGCTTGTCACCCAACGGTTGAAGGATGCCAAGCTCGACTGGCCGGTGTTGCTGCAGGGGCAGGGTAGCCGCACCGAACTCCTGGACAAATTCCGCCGCTCGCCCAATGCCATCCTCGTTGCGAGCCAGACCTTCTGGGAAGGCATCGATGTGAAGGGCGAGCAGCTGTCGCTGGTGGTGATCGACAAGCTGCCGTTCTCGCCACCGGATGATCCGGTGCTGGCCGCCCGCATCGAGCAAATGAGCAAGAGCGGGCGTAACGCCTTTGTCGATTTCCAGCTGCCGCATGCCGCGATCACGCTGAAGCAGGGTGCCGGCCGGCTGATCCGCGACGAGCACGATACCGGCATCCTGATGATTGCCGACACCCGTCTGGTCGACAAACCCTATGGCAAGCTCTTGTGGAAGAGCCTGCCACCGATGTTCCGCTCGCGCGAACTCGACACCGTCAAACGCTTTTTCGAGGTAAAACGTGGCCGCCCGCAAGACTCCGGTGAAGACCAAGACCCCCTCCCGCCCGTCACGTCGGGCGACGAAGCCGAGTAAGGGCGGCTTGCTGCGCACCCTGCGCAACCTGTTGTTGCTGGTGCTGCTCGGCCTCATGGCCGCTGCGGCCGCGGCCTGGTGGTATGTCAACCGACCGCTGCCATTGAGCTACCCGGTCACCTTGACCGTGGGCCCGGGCTCGGTGCGCGCCACCGCGGCGCAGCTGGCGCAACAAAGCGTGATCGAATATCCGGCGGTGTTCCGCCTGCTGGCGCGGGCTACCGGTGAGGACACCCGCCTGAAGGCCGGCATCTACGAGCTGAAGCAACCGACCTCGCTGTTGGAGCTCCTGGGCAAGATCGCCCGTGGCGAGGCCAGCCAGATCGCATTCACGGTGATCGAGGGCTGGAACTGGCGGCAGCTGCGGGCGGCGCTGGCCGCGCAGGCCAAGCTCAGGGCCGATGCCGCGCTGATGAGCGACGACGAGCTGCGCGTAGCGCTGGATATCGCCGCGCCGGGCCTGGAGGGGCAGTTCTTCCCGGACACCTATTTCATCGCCGTCGGTGGCTCGGACCTGGAGCTGCTGCGGCGCGCGCACACACGGCTCAATGATCAGCTGGCGCTCGCCTGGAAGCTGCGACGCGAGGATACGCCGCTGAAAACGCCGTACGAGTTGCTGATCATGGCCTCCATCGTCGAGAAGGAAACCGGTGCCGAGGCGGACCGACCCATGGTCGCCAGCGTATTCGAGAACCGGTTGCGCATCGGCATGCGGTTGCAGACCGACCCCACCGTGATCTACGGCCTGGGCGAGCAGTTCGATGGCAACCTGCGCAAGAAGGATCTGCAGACCGATACGCCGTACAACACTTATACCCGCGCTGGCCTGCCACCCACCCCCATCGCCATGCCGGGCAACGCCGCGTTGATGGCGGCCGCGCAGCCGGCGCCATCGAAGGCGCTGTATTTTGTGGCCCGTGGCGACGGCAGTTCGCACTTCTCCGAGACGCTTGGTGAGCACAACCGCGCGGTGAACCAGTACATCCGCAGGCGCTGACAGCGGCGCAACAAACAAAAACGGGAAGGCGTTGCCTACCCGTTTTTGTTCAACTCGCGAGTATTCAATCGCTCAATGGATACCGCCACTGGCCTTAAAGTGTTTCTCCATCGCGTGCACGCCCCAGGCCATCAACAGCGTCAGCCCCAGGTAGAGGAAGGAGATGGTGAGGTAGGGCTCCCAGTAGCGCGAATAGGCGCCAGCCACGGTACGTGCCGCGTAAGCGAGCTCGGTCAGGCCGATGGCGGAGACCAGCGAGCTGTCCTTCAGCAGCATGATGGCCTCGTTGCCGAGCGGCGGCAGCATGCGGCGGAAGGCCTGCGGCACGATGATGAAGCGCATCGTCTGCCAGTAGTTCATGCCCAGCGAGCGGCTGGCCTCGAACTGGCCCTTGGCGATGGACTGGATGCCGGCGCGGAAGATCTCGGTGATGTAGGCGCCAGCGTTCAGCGTCAGCGCCATCAGGCCGGACATGAACGCACCGTATTCCTGGCGCAGCGTGCCGGCGAGTTCCCCACTGATCAGCAGGCCATCGGTGGGATGCACCAGCAGCGGCATCAGCGCGAAATGGATCAGCAGGATTTGCACGAACAGCGGCGTGCCGCGAAAAAAGGTGACGTAGGCGGTGGCCGGCCAGCGCACCAGCACGATCAGCGGATATTTCCACGGGCCGTGGCGCACGTCGGCGAGCCGCGCCATGCCCATCACCAGGCCGATCAGCGTGCCCAGTACCACCGCGACCACGGTGATCAGCAAGGTCATTTTGATGCCCTGCCAGAACAGCTCGCGGTATTCCCAGATCATCTGCAGCTGGAAATGCTCGAACAGCGGCACGTTCTGTTGGACACCCTGCCAGAATTGAATGAAATCCATGTCTTTTTTTGTAAGTAAGCCAGTGCAAAAACAAGAAGCGCAACCTCGTTATAGGTTGCGCTTCCGGGCGGCGATGACCGCGTTACATCAGTTGCCGAAGTACTTCTTGTAGATCTTGTCGTAGGTGCCGTCGGCCTTGATGGTGGCGAGGCCCTTGTTGATCTTGGTCAGCAGATCCTTGTTGCCCTTCTTCACCGCGAAGCCGTAGTACTCCTTGGCGAAGCTGGCGTCGTCCAGCGTCTTCATCTTGGCGCCCTTGTTGTTGGCGATGAAGTTCACCACCACGCCATTGTCGGCGACCACGGCGTCGACGCCGCCGGACAGCAGTTCCTGCAGTGCGAGCGGGGTCGATTCGAAGCGCTTGATGTTGGGATTGGTCTTGCCCAGCAGCTTCTGCACCACTTCGTCGCCGGTGGTGCCGGTCTGCACGCCGACCTTCTTGCCCTTCAGATCGGCGAACTTGGCGATCTTGCTGGCGGCCGGCACAGCGAT
This sequence comes from Chitinolyticbacter meiyuanensis, assembly GCF_008033135.1. Classification (NCBI taxonomy): domain Bacteria; kingdom Pseudomonadati; phylum Pseudomonadota; class Betaproteobacteria; order Neisseriales; family Chitinibacteraceae; genus Chitinolyticbacter; species Chitinolyticbacter meiyuanensis. Next base: position 3,458,674 of record NZ_CP041335.1, on the reverse strand, counting down.
CAGCTGCTTGGCCTCGAAGTAGGGGTCGGAGAAATCCATGGTCTGCTTGCGCTCTTCGGTGATGGTGACGGCCGAGGAGACGATGTCGCGATCACCGGTGCCGAGCGTGGCGAAGATGCCTTCCCACGGGGTGTTGTGGAACTTCACCGCGAAGCCGCCCTTGGCCGCGACGGCGGTCAGCACGTCAACGTCGAAACCGACCACTTCCTGCTTGCTGTTCAGCGACTCGAACGGCGCATAGGCCGCATCGGACGCCACCTGGTAGGTCTTGCCAGCGGCAGCGGCGGTACCGGCAACCAGTACCAGGCCGGCGATGCCGGCGAGAAGGCGATTCATCTTGCGCATGGCGCTGTCTCCTGATGGAAGTGGGCGGCAAGGGCCGCCGTTGTAAGTATGGTCGCAGACTAGGCAGCACCGTGCGGTGCAACAATTAGGCATAACCCTAGCGCCGCCGGCCGGCGCGCCGGGATTACAGCAACATCTCTTCGAGCTCTGGATCGTGCAGCTCGAGCGTGGGCAGCAGGGCGTCGAGCTCGGCGGCCGGCAGCTGCAGCAGCTCGAGCGCCGCCGTGGGCCAGACCGGGGCATCTCCGCCTTCCGCGGCAGTGGCGGCAAGAGCCAGCTGCAGCAGTGCCGACAGCCGCGAGCTCGGTGCTGCGTCCTGTTGTTCGGCGATGGCCTGCTGGATGGTTTCCGGGAAATTCCAGCGCCGGGCCAGTTCGGCGCCCAGCTCCAGATAGGTGAAACCGAGGTTGCTCGATTCCAGCTTGATGCGATCACTGCCGGTGGCGACCGATCGGTCGATCTTGGCCGCGAGTTCCGGCTCCACCACATGGATCAATAGCTCGCCGATGCTGTGCAGCAAGCCGCAGGTGAAGGCGATCTCGCGATTGTCGCGCGAGCGTTGGGCAATGCCGCGGGCAGCCAGCGCCACATGCAGGCCCTTGCGCCAGAACTGCTGGCGATCGAAACCCGGCGTGGCGACGAACGCGCCAGTCACGCCGGAGGCAACCACCAGCGTGCGTACGGTGTTGAAGCCGAGCACGATGATGGCTTCATGGGCCGAGCCGATCTTGCGGCTGGCGCCGAAATGGGCCGAGTTGGCGAGCCGCAACAGCTTGGCGGTGATCACCTGGTCGAGCGCGATGCGATCGGCGATCTCGCTGACGTTGATGTCCTCCTGGCCGAAGCTGCTGATCAGCTCCTGAACCACGCGGGGCACAGTCGGCAGCTTGTGGGTCTGCTCGAACACCTCGTCGATACGCATTTGCTCTCCTTGTCCTTTTGCTTTCGCATGCTAATTCATGCCGGGCGCATGCAGCCAGCCGTCGCCCATGAAAAAGCCGCCGTGGGTCGGCGGCTTTTTCATCGAGGTGGGCTTACTGATCCTTGGTCTCGACCTGGGTCAGTGGCTCGCTGGCCTGCGGTGCCGGGGCGGCGGCACTGCGGCGGCGGCGTGGTGCGGGTGCCGCGCTCGGCACTTCGATTTGCGCTTCCGGTGTCGCATCGTTGCGGGTTTCCACCAGTTGCAGCTCGGCTGCCGCGGTATCGGCACCTGCGCCACGCTTCACATCGCTGCGGCGACGGCGGGATGGTGCGGAGGTGGCCTCTACGGCCGGGGCCGGCGCGGCGTCGTTGCGCGTCGCCACCATCACGAGGCCGACGTCTTCCGGCGCGGCAACCTCGATCTTGGGGGCGGCAGGCGCTTCGAATGCCAGTGCGGTCTGCGTCGGTGCTGTGGCTGCCGCTTCTTCTGCGGCTGGTTCCTCCACAATGGCTTCCTCGACGGCCGGTGCGGTAACCGGTGCAGGTTCCGCTGCCACGACCGCGGTCACCACCGGTTGTGCCTCGACAACGGCAGGGGCAGCTTCAACGACGGCTTCGCTCGCTGGCGCTTCAACCACGACCGGTGCCGGCTCGACGGCTTCGACTACTGGTGCTGCGGCGGTCTCGGTTGCAACCGGGGGTACCGGTACGGCGGGTTCGACCACGGCCAGCGCAGTGCTGGTCGAAGCGACGTCGTCTGCTGCATCCACGGCGGCATCGCTACCTTCGGCTTCTGCATTTGCTACGCCCTCGGCATCGCGCTCGCGGCGCTCGCCACCGCGACGACCGCGACGGCGACGGCTGCGGCCTTCGCCCTGACCTTCCTGGGCGGCAGGTGCCTGGCCGTCGGCCGGGGCAATCACTTCGGCGGTGGCCGCGTTGGTGATCACTTCGTCGGCCGCTGCCGGGGCGACGACCTGCTCAGGCTTGGGCGTGCGCTCGTTGCGCGGTGCGCGCTGGCGGCGTTCGCCCTGCTCGGCACGGGGCTGCTCGCTGCGCGCTTCGTTGCGTTGCTCGTTGCGCTGCTCCTGGCGCTCACCGCGGGCATCGTTGCGCTCGGCGCGTTCCGGCTGGGCCGGACGCTCGTTGCGGCGGTTGTTGCGCTGATCTTCCTCGATCCGCGGCTTGCCGCCGGCGCGACGCTCGTTCTGACGCTCCTCACCGGAACGCTCGCCGCGCTCGGTACGTTCGCCACGATTATTGCGCTGACCACGGTCATTGCGCTCACCACGCTCACCACCGCGCTCGTTACGGTCACGGCGACCATTGCGGTTGCCCTGGCCTTGCTGGCGCTTCGGTTGCTCGGCGACCGGCGCGGGCGGCGCTTCGGTCAGGCTGCGGAACCAGCCGGTGAGACGGGCCCACAGCGACGGGCCTGCCGGTGCGATGCTCGGCTGCTCGATCTGGATATCACGGGCCGACACAGGGGCCGGCTGGATCGGCGTGATGCCCTTGACCGCGGCTTCGGGGCGCTTGGCTTGTTCTTCCTTGGCGCGGCCCGGCTGGTAGCCTTCCTCGGCCGGCGTTTCCATCATCTTGTACGACGGCAGGATTTCTTCGACCTGGTTCAGTTCGTCGTGACGCAGGCGCTGGATGGTGTAGTTCGGCGTTTCGAGGTGGATGTTGGGGATCAGCACCACCGCAACCTTGAGGCGGGCTTCGATCGCGTGGATCTCGGCGCGCTTCTCGTTCAGCAGGAAAGTGGCGACGTCGACCGGGACCTGTGCGTGCACGGCGCCGGTGTTCTCCTTCATCGCCTCCTCCTGCATGATGCGCAGGATGTGCAGTGCCGACGATTCGATGCCGCGGATCACGCCATTGCCATGGCAGCGCGGGCAGGTGATGTGGCTGGTTTCCTCGAGCGACGGCTGCAGGCGCTGGCGGGAAAGCTCCATCAGGCCGAAGCGCGAGATCTTGCCAGTCTGGACCCGGGCGCGATCATGGTGCAGCGCTTCGCGCAGGCGGTTTTCCACCTCGCGCTGGTTCTTCGGGTTTTCCATGTCGATGAAGTCGACGACGATCAGGCCGCCGATATCGCGCAGACGCATCTGGCGGGCAATTTCATCAGCCGCTTCCAGGTTGGTCTTGAGCGCGGTTTCCTCAATATCGCTGCCCTTGGTGGCGCGTGCCGAGTTGACGTCGACGGAATAGAGCGCTTCGGTCTTGTCGATGACGATGGCGCCACCGGACGGCAGTGTCACTTCGCGGGCATAGGCCGATTCGATCTGGTGTTCGATCTGGAAACGCGAGAACAGCGGCACGTCGTCCTGGTAGAACTTCACGCGCGCGGTGTTGGCCGGCATCACGTGGCTCATGAACTGCCGAGCCTGTTCGAAGATGTCCGCCTTGTCGATCAGGATTTCGCCGATGTCCGGCTGGAAGTAATCGCGGATCGCGCGGATGACGAGGCTCGATTCCTGGTAGATCAGGAAGGCACCCTTCTGCGCGCGGGCTGCGCCGTCGATGGCGTTCCACAACTCCAGCAGGTAGTTGTTCAGATCCCACTGCAGCTCTTCCACCGTGCGGCCGATGGCGGCGGTACGGGCGATCAGGCTCATGCCGGGCGGCGTGACCAGCTGGTCCATCACCGCGCGCAGCTCGTTGCGCTCCTCACCCTCGATGCGGCGCGAAACGCCACCGCCACGCGGGTTGTTCGGCATCAGCACCAGATAGCGGCCGGCCAGGCTGATGTAGGTGGTCAGCGCCGCGCCCTTGTTGCCACGCTCGTCCTTCTCGACCTGAACAATGACTTCCTGGCCTTCGCGCAGCTGGTCGGCAACGCGGCCGCGGCCGCCATCACCCTCGGTGAGGTAGGCGCGGGAGATTTCCTTGAAGGGGAGAAAGCCGTGGCGTTCGCAACCGTAGTCGACGAAGCAGGCCTCGAGCGAGGGCTCGATGCGGGTGATGACACCCTTGTAGATATTCGATTTCCGTTGTTCCTTGCCAACGGTCTCGATGTCGAGGTCGATCAGCTTCTGACCGTCGACAATGGCAACGCGCAGCTCTTCGGCTTGCGTCGCATTGAACAGCATGCGTTTCATTCAAGGCTCCTGCACGCACTCGCTACGGCGGGAGCCCCGGCTGGCGGCACCGGAACCCGGGGAGACAGGCGCACTCCGATTGCGCAAACGCAGGCGGGGCAGGCCGTTTCCATGACATCAAATCAGGCGGTCGCGGGATCGGGTGGGGCTTTCCTCTGTGGTTGCGCAACAAGCGCAGACTGGGGCCGGGGTGTCCAGGGCTGGCTGCGGCACGCAGTGTGCGGCGGGTGCTTCAGCGCTGGCATCCACGTCTGTGTCCACCCGGCGATTTCCCTCGGGAAACCATCGCGCGGACCAAAACCGTGTGAGTGCGTTACATGTACAAATCAATTACCATCGCTACTTTTTTGCGGTGAGCAAGGTTAACCGCCTCCTGGGCTTGAGCTGACCGGCCGGTCTACCTGCGGTACCCGCGCTAGCAATCCCCGAAAGATAAAGACGCCGGATCGGCGGGGGAGAGGCACACTGTGGTACGGCGGGAAAGTAATCGCAGGTGTGAACGGCCGGAAGGGCCAAAGAACAGGAAAAGCATTGCAACATCGAAAGCTGCGGCGTAGTTCGAATTGGCGAACCCGTTCCGGTCATGTTGCAACCTGCCACAGAGTATAAGTCAATGTCACAGACTAGCAAAGCGTCGGTCACCTTCGTCACCATCGATAGCGAAGGCGCCGGGCAGCGGCTCGATAATTTCCTGCTGCGTGAGCTCAAGGGCGTGCCCAAGAGCCGCGTCTACAAGCTGATCCGCGGCGGCGAGGTGCGGGTGAACAAGGGCCGCGCCGATGCAATGCAGCGGCTGGAGGCTGGTGATGTGGTGCGCATCCCGCCGGTGCGCGTGGCCGACAAGCCCGATGTGGCGCCGGCCGCCGCAGCAAGCGAGCGCATTGTGCTGCCCGTGGTGTTCGAGGATGAGGCATTGCTGGTGATCGACAAGCCGGCCGGCATCGCCGTGCATGGCGGCTCGGGCGTAAGCTTCGGCGTGATCGAGCTGTTGCGCGCGCAGCGCCCGCAGGCGCGTTTCCTCGAATTGGTACACCGGCTCGATCGCGAGACCTCCGGCCTGTTGATCGTCGCCAAGAAGCGCAGTGCGCTGACGGCGATGCACGATTTGCTGCGCGATGGCCACGATATCGACAAGCGTTACCTGGCGCTGGTGAAAGGCGCCTGGCCCGACGAGAAGCGCAATCTCAAATACAAGCTGTTCAAGTACACCACGCCGGACGGCGAGCGCCGCGTGCGGGTTGCGCCGGACGGTCAGGATGCACACACGGTGATCTACCGGCGCGAACGCTGGGCGGATGCCGCGCTGGTCGAGTGCGAGCTCAAGACCGGCCGCACGCACCAGATCCGCGTGCACCTTGCCACTGCCGGCTATCCCATCCTCGGTGACGAGAAGTACGGTGATTTCGCGCTGAACAAGGCATTGGTGCGCCAGGGGCTCAAGCGCATGTTCCTGCATGCCTGGAAGCTGGCTTTCCGCCATCCGCTCACCCAGGCGCCGCTGCAGCTGGAGGCTGCGCTGCCGCCCGAACTGGCGGCTTACGTCGAGCAACTCAAACAACAGGAGGTGCCGTGATGCCGCCACTCTCACTCTTGGTCTTCGACTGGGACGGCACGCTGATGGATTCGACCGGCACCATCGCCTACGCCATCCAGCGCGCGTTCGACGATGTCGGCTTGCCGGTGCCAAGCGAGCGTGATGCGCGCTTCGTCATTGGCTACGGGCTGAAGGAAGCGATGGCCTACCTTGCGCCGGGGGCCGATGAGGCCAGCATCACCCGCATCGTTGATGCCTACCGCGTCCACTACCTGGCGCAGGATCAGGCGCTGGTGCTGTTCGATGGCGTGCGCGATTACCTGCCGCAGCTGCGCGATGCCGGCTACACGCTGGCGGTGGCGACCGGCAAGTCCCGGGTCGGGCTCGATCGCGCGCTGGCCAGCACCGGCCTGGGTGGCGAATTCCTGGTCACGCGCACTGCCGACGAGGCCTTCTCCAAGCCGCATCCGGCCATGCTGGAATACATCGTCGATTTTGCCGCTGCCGATGCGGCGGCCACGCTGATGATCGGCGATACCACGCACGATCTGCAGATGGCGATCAATGCCGGCACCCACAGCGCGGCGATGAGCTATGGCGCCCACCCGCTCGACGACCTGCTGCCGCTGTCACCGCTGGCGCATTTCGATCATTTCGGCTTGCTGGCGCGTTGGCTGCTGGAGGCGCGCGCATGATCAAGGCGGGGGACGACGTCGGCCTCGTCGCGCCAGGCGCTTCGATCTGTCCGGCGGAGACGCTGGCCGAGCATGGCCTTGGCGTGCGTTTTTCGCTGGAACTGGCAGGCGAAGTAGCGCCGGCCTTCGTGGTGCAGTTCCAGGGGCGGCCGCGGGCCTTCCTCAATCGTTGCGCGCACATTCCCATCGAGCTCGACTACCGCCCGGGCGACTTTTTCGATCTTTCCGGCAACTATCTTGTCTGTGCCACACACGGCGCCTACTATGCCCCGGATAGCGGGCTGTGCCTGGGCGGGCCCTGCCCGGGGCGCAGCCTGTCGGCAGTACAACTGACCGAGCGTGACGGCTTGGTCTGCCTTGCCGACGACCCCATGCCATTCGATTGACCCATTCGATTCATCTGCCAGGACATTCCATGCAAGACAACTGGGAACGCGAAGCCCTCAATCAACTGCTGCAGGCTGGCATCAAGGAGCAACGCCGCTCCCGCCGCTGGGGCATCTTCTTCAAGCTGCTGGGTTTCGGCTACCTGTTCGTGGTGCTGGCGCTGGTGATGGGCTGGATCGGCCAGCGCACCAGCGAGGACGTGAATCGCGGTCCGCATACCGCGCTCGTCAACATGGATGGCGTGATCGCCGTTGGCGGCGAGGCCGACATCGGCGTGATTGCGCAGGGCCTGCGCGATGCCTTCGAGGATAGCCGCACCCGTGGCGTGATCCTGCGGGTGAACAGCCCCGGCGGCAGCCCGGTGCAATCGGGCCAGCTGCATGACGAGATCCTGCGGCTGCGCAAGGAAAATCCCAAGATCCCGCTCTACGTGGTGGTCGAGGACATCTGCGCATCCGGCTGCTATTACACCGCTGTTGCTGCCGACAAGATCTATGCCGACAAGGCGTCCATCGTCGGCTCGATCGGCGTATTGATGGACAGCTTTGGCTTCACCGGCGCCATGGAGAAGCTCGGCGTCGAGCGCCGGTTGCTCACCGCGGGCGAGAACAAGGGCTTCCTCGATCCGTTCTCGCCGATGAACGAGGCGCAGCGGGCCAAGGCGCAGGAAATGCTGGGCGAGATCCATCAGCAGTTCATCAACGTGGTCAAGACCGGTCGCGGCAAGCGGCTGGCCAATGATCCGGACCTGTTCTCCGGCCTTGTCTGGAGCGGCGAGCGCAGCGTGAAGCTGGGCCTCATCGATGGCCTGGGCTCGGTGGACAGCGTGGCGCGCGACGTGATCAAGGCCGAGGACGTGGTCGATTTCACGCCGCAACCCGATTACCTCGATCGCCTGGCCAAGCGCGTCGGTGTGGCGGCCGCTTCCTCGCTGGGCGCGCGGCTGGAAGCCCAGCTGCGCTAGGAGCAACGGCGATGGCACGGCGCAGGCGCGAGGAAGAGCACGAGAATCACGAGCGTTGGCTGGTGTCCTACGCCGACTTCATCACGCTGTTGTTTGCGTTTTTCGTGGTGATGTACGCGATCTCGTCGATCAACGAGGGCAAGTACCGCGTGCTGTCCGATTCGCTGGTCAATGCCTTCCGCAACGATCCAGCGGCCGACATCGCCACCATCAAATACGACCACGCCGACAACTCGCCGAAGAAGCCGATCGCCACGCTGAGGGTGACGCCGGCGCCAGCCAGCCCGGCCCTGGAAGAGGAAGCGAAGCGGATGCGTGGCATGGCCGGCAACCTGCGCGCCACGCTGGGGCCGATGATCGAGGACGGCAAGGTGCGGGTCACCCAGTCAAAGCGCGGCATCGCGGTGGAAATCAGCGATTCGGTGCTGTTCCAGACCGCCAAGGCCGAGCTGCAGCCCAACTCGATCAATGCGCTGTCGGCAGTGGCCAAGCTGATTCGCGATACCGACAACCTGGTGCAGGTCGAGGGGCATACCGACAACCAGCCGATCGCTTCGCCACAGTTTCCGTCCAACTGGGAGCTTTCCGCGGCGCGTGCCGCGTCGGTGGTGCGCCTGTTCGCTGGCGAGGGCGTTGCGCCGCAGCGCATGGTGGCGATCGGCTACGGCGAGTACCGCCCGGTCGAGCCCAACGACAGCCCGGACCAGCGCACCCGCAACCGGCGCGTCACGCTCAATATCCTCGCCGACAACCGCGACGACGTTGCGGTACTGCCGGCCGAGGGCGGCGCTGGCGCGCAGTAAGCACGCTCAGTACTTGCCCCAATCGCTGACTTTGCCGTCACGGCCGATCGCAACCACCGGTAGCGTGCCGGACTTGTGCTCGCCCATGCCGGGCGAATCGAGCGGCATGCCCGGCGCCGAGATACCGCGGATCGCTGGCTTTTCCTTCAACAATTTGCGGATCGCCGTCACCGGCACGTGGCCTTCGACGGTATAGCCGCCGATCAGCAGCGTATGGCAGCTGGCGGCGACATCGCTGCCGTGCTGGCGCTTGATCGCATCCATGTCCTCGCGGTTTTCCACGGCGGGGCGGATGCCATTGGCGTTGAGATAGTTGACGTACTCGCCGCAGCAGCCGCAGCTGGCACTCTTGTAGAGCTTGGCGGGCGCAGCCTGAGCGAGCGCGGTGAAGAAGGCGAGGCTGGCGGCGGCGATGAGGCGTAGGCGATGTTGCATGGGAATCTCCCGGGAGCCGACCGGATGCGGCCGGCTCCGTGCTGGTTGGGGGGCTTACTTGGCGAGCTTCACGGTCTGCTTCATCCCGGCATCGAAATGGCCCGGGATCTGGCAGGCGAACACCAGGTCGGCGTTGCCGGCGAAGGTCCAGATCAATTCACCCTGCTGGCCACCTTCCAGCGACAGCGCGCTGGGATCGGCCTCGTGCTTCATGTCCGGCATCTTCTTCATCATCGTGGCATGGGCGCGCTGGCTGGCCGCATCGCCGATCGAGAACTCGTGCGCCAGCTTGCCGGTGTTGTGGATGCGAAAGCGGATGGTTTCGCCGCGCCGGATGTCCTTGAGCGGCGGCTTGAAGGTGAAGCGCATGTCGTCGCCCGCGGTGACGTCGATGGTGCGGGTCACATCGCCGGGCTTGCCGGGCTGGCCGAAGCTGTAGCCCTTGCCGTGGCTGCCATGGTGGCCGGCGTCGGCCGAGGCATAGGCGGCGGTGAAGAGCAGGGCGGCGCTGAGGATCAGTCGTTTCATCGTGGTTGTTCCTGTCTGATTTGAAAGTGCAAGGGGATTCAGCGGGGCAGGCCGGCGGCGCGACCGGTGTCGACGCGCGCGGCAACGGTGCCGGGCGGGTGCTCGTACCAGCCTGGATCGCGGTAATCGCCGGGAGCTAGGTCGTTGCGCACCTTGAGCGTGGTGAACATGCCACCCATTTCGATCGGGCCGAACGGGCCTTCGCCCGTCATCATCGGCAAGGTGTTCGGCGGCAACGGCATCATGTCGCCCATCGCGGCCATGTCCTGCATCTCGGCCATGCCGTCGGAGCCCATCGCCATGTAGTGTTCGTCGGGGAACAACTGCTGGATACGGGCGGTGGCGCGCTGCTGGTCCACGCTCAGCAGGTTGGGCAGGCCGTGCCCCATCGGCCCCATGGTGTGGTGCGACTTGTGGCAATGGAAAGCCCAGTCGCCCGGCGCATCGGCAATGAACTCGATCACCCGGATCTGGCCGACTGCCACATCGGTGGTCACCTCCGGCCATTGTGCCGCCTCCGGTATCCAGCCGCCGTCGGTGCCGGTGACACGGAAATCGACGCCATGCAGGTGGATGGGGTGGTTGGTCATCGTCAGGTTGGCGACGCGGATGCGTACCCGCTCGCCAGTGCGCGCCACCAGGGTCTGGATGGCCGGGAAGGTGCGGCTGTTGAAGGTCCAGAGATTGAAATCGGTCATCTCGGAGGAGTCGGGCCGCCGGGTGCCGGGTTCGATCTTGTAGCTGGCCAGCATCAGCGCGTAATCGCGCTCGACCGCGCGTTCGCCCGGCCGCTTGGGATGCACGATGAACATGCCCATCATGCCTTGCGCCAGCTGCAGCATCTCGTCGGCGTGCGGGTGATACATGAAGGTGCCGGACTTGGTCAGCGTGAACTCGTAGACATAGGTTTCACCGGCCCGGATCTGCGGTTGCGACAGACCACCGACACCGTCCATGCCGGCGGGCAGCAGGATGCCGTGCCAATGGATGGTGGTGTGCTCGGGCAGGCGGTTGGTTACGAAGATCCGCACTCGGTCGCCCTCGATCGCCTCGATGGTGGGACCGGGGCTGCCGCCGTTGTAGCCCCAGAAGCGGGCGACCATGCCGGGCGCGACTTCCTGCTCGATCTCCTCGGCGATCAGGTGGAACTCCTTCACGCCATCGTTCATCCGGTAACCCAGCGTGCGGCCGTTCAGCGTGGTGACCGGCGTGCGGCCGGCCCCGGAACGGGCACGAGGCGCGGTGGCAGGCATTGTGGTGGTCGAGACGGTGGCTGCCTGGCTCAGCGGCAGGGCAAGGCTGGCCAGCGCGCCAGCACTGCCGAGAAAGTTGCGACGATTCATGGCTGAGCCCCCGTTTGGTCTGGCTGCGAGGAGGGAAGTTGTCCGCCGAGCAATGCCTGCAGGTGCGCCAGCGCGATCCAGGTGTCGCGGCGGGCTTGCAGTTCATCCTGCTTGCCCGCCAGTTGCGCCTGCTTGGCCTGCAGCAGGGCGTCGACCCCGGCCAGCATGCCGTTGTAGCGCTGGAGTGTGGCGCGTGTGCGTGCGGCCAGCAGCGGTTGTCGCGCTGCGGCGAGTTCAGCCTGTCGCCAGTCCTGCGCAGCCTGCTGTTGCGCACCGATCAGCGCATCCTCCAGCGCGCGCAGGTCGGCATGGGCCGCGACTTGCTCGGTCGGCCAGCGTTCGCGCTCGCCGTCGTCGGCGGTGAATACGTTGCTACGGGCTAGCGGCAAGGTGATGGCACGGCTGGTGATGCGCGGGCTCAGCCGCGCCTCGGCGGTCGATTCCGCTTGCCGGGCCAGCCGGAAGGCGGGAGCGCCGGCATGGGCCAGTGCCAGCAGCGCGGCGCCGTCGCCCAGCCAGGCGGGTTTGCCTGGCAACGCAGGCATTGGGGTGGTTTCCAGTGCTGCCGTCACCGGCAAATCGAGCGCGGTGGCGAGCATGCGGCGCGCCTGCTGCAGCTGCAGCAGGCGTTCCCCCAGCTCGGCGTCGGCATGGTTGGCTGCCAGCTGCGCGGCGAGCAGTTCGGGCTCGGCGAGGTTGCCGGCATCGGACTGGCCTTCGGCGAGCTCGGCGCTGGCCAGCGCCGCTTGTTGCAGTTGCTGTGCGGCATCGTGCCCGCCCTGCGCGGCGGCCAGCGTATACCAGGCGGTCTGTGCATCGGTGACCGCAGCGAGCACCGCCGGAATCAAAGTGTCGCCGGCCGGGAGCGGGCCGAGCACATCGCGGACAACATCGAGTGTGCTGGGCTGCTTGGTGAGCGTATCGGCCAGCGCGTCGGGCGCGATGCCCCGGGCGATGTACAACAGGTGCAGCGTGGGATGGGCGACCAGGGCGCGGCGGATGGCGGCGTCGAGCGTCAGCGGTGTGGCGGCGAGCCGCGCTGAATCGGCGGCCACGGCCCGCGCGTAACCGGTCGGGAAGGGTGCGGCATGCACCGGCGCAACAAGCGCGATGCACGCCGCCGATGCGGCCAGTACGGGCCGCATCCGGGAAGACGTATGCATGGTGATCTCCGGATCGAGTGTGTAGGACGTCGCGCGGGGCGACGGGGCACGCTCAGGCGGAGATGGGAGGGCGGAACAAGGGTTGCGGCGGGTGGGAGTTGGCCTGGACCGGGTTTGCCGCAGGCGGCGTGGAGCGGTGCGGCACGCCGATGAAGGCTACCCCCAGCAGCGGTGGGTGGCAGATCGAGCACTGGCCGCATTCCAGGCAATCGGCATGCGCGGTGCGCTTGGCCTTGCCGGCTTGCGCGCTGTCGCAATGCTCGCCGGCTTCGGCGCTGCTCACCACCGGCGAGGCCGGCATGTTCGCCATGCGCGCAGCCGCTGCCCAACCCTGCAACGGGAGTAGGGCCATCAGCAACAACAGCAGGTAGCGGCGCAGGACAGGCATGGTGAACACAGAGTGCGATCCGGCGGGAAAGTTCGCCGATGCCGCGGTTTGGCGACACGGCAACCATAACCGCTACGCGCGTACGCTGGCAAGGCGATGGGCTCGCTATACTTGGCGCTGAGCTACGCCGCCATGACAAATCAATGAAGCGTCTGAAGAACGATCCGCAGGTCATCCTGCACACCACCAAGCTGCTGTACCGCAACGCCGCGCTCGGCCAGGCGGCGTCGATCGCCAATGCATCGCTGCTGGGTTATGCGCTGTGGTGGGTCGAGCCGCATCTCTCGGTGCTGGTGTGGTGGAGCACGGTCTTCGTGATCTCGTCGTACCGCTACATCGTTGCCAAGCGCTTCGAGCGCGAGCGCGTCACCGTCGAGACCGCGCCGATGTGGCGCCGGCACTACCTGGTCGGCACGGTGTTCGCCGGCCTCTGGTGGGGCTGCGGCGGCATGTATTTCATGTTCGATTCGCCCGAGGTCGTCCGTTACCTGATCGCGCTGGTGTATGCCGGCATGGTGGCAGGTGCGGTGCCCATCCTCGCGCCGGTGCTGCCGGCGCTGGTGTGGTTTGCGCTGATGCTGGTGGCGCCGATCGCCATCCTGGCGATCCGCGAAGGCAGCATGGTCGGCAACATCTTCGGCATGATGTGCGTGCTGTTCCTCTATGCGGTGCTGAAGAGCGCCAGCTATTTCCACGAAGTGCTGACCGAGGCCATCGCGCTCGATACCGAAAAGACCCGGCTGGTGGCCGACCTGCAGCTGGCCAAGCTGGCGGCCGAGGCTGGCAGCCAGGCCAAGGGCGAGTTCCTCGCCAACATCAGCCACGAGATCCGCACGCCCATGAACGGCATCCTCGGCATGGCGCAGCTCTTGGCGCGCCACCCGCTCGATGCCGAATCACGCGAACAGGTTGAAATCCTGCGCGGCTCTGCCGATGCCTTGCTCACGCTGGTGAACGATGTGCTCGACCTGTCGAAGATCGAGGCTGGTCGCTTCGAGCTCGATCCGGTGCCGTTCTCGCCATCCGAGCTGGTACACGATCTCAACCGGATGTTCGTGCCGATGGCGCACGCGCGTGGCTTGCAATTCAGCGCACAGCTGGGCGAGGGCATGCCGCCGTCGCTGCTGGGCGATGTGACGCGGCTGAAGCAGGTGTTCGTAAACCTCGTCGGCAATGCGCTCAAGTTCACAGAGCAGGGCGAGATACGGGTGCGGCTGGTGGCGATGCGCTTGCGAGATGGTCACTATTCGCTGCAGGCCGAGGTGCGCGATACCGGCATTGGCGTGCCGTTGTCGCGGCGCGACAGCATCTTCGAGCCGTTCGCGCAGGGCGATCGCACCATCACCCGCGAATATGGCGGCACCGGGCTCGGGTTGTCGATCGTGAAGAAGCTGGTTGTGCTGATGGGGGGGCGGATCTGGGTGGAGCCCAATTCCGGAGGGGGCAGCGTGTTCCGTTTCCATGCCGAAATGGCGGCGGCGGAGCCGGTGAGTGCCACGCCCAAGCGCGGGCTGCAGGTGCTGTTGGCCGACGACAACCAGATCAATCGCATGGTGGCCGAGCGCTTTCTTGACCATAGTGGCCACTATGTGACGCTGGCGGAGAATGGCGTGCAGGCGGTCGATGCCTGCGAGCGCATGCAGTTCGACCTGATCCTGATGGATTTGCAGATGCCCGAGCTCGGCGGCGTGGAGGCTAGTCGCCTGATCCGTGCCCGTGAGACGGCCACCGGCCGTACGCGCCAGCCCATCGTCGCACTGTCGGCCAATGTGCTGGAGGCCGACCGCGAGGAGTGCCACGCGGCGGGCATCGACGACTACCTGGAAAAGCCGCTGTCGCAACAGCGACTCGACGACATGCTGGCGCGGCTGACCGCTCAGCGCAGCGCCACGCCGTAGAGCTTGCCGTCTTCTGCGCCGGCCAGCAGCGTATCGCCGTCGATCACGGGCTGGCCGAACAGCCCCGCCGGCAATGTGGCCTGCCAGCGCAGCTTGCCATCCTCGCCCACCGCACTGACCTTGCCGGGTGTCTCCGGGCGATAGGCATCACCGGTGGCAACAACGATCTGGCCGTTGTACGCCAGCGGTGCGGTGAACGCGTTCTGCCCGGTGTTCACCCGCCAGAGCTCCTTGCCATCCTTGGCGGCCAGCGCCTGCAGGAACAGCCCGTCGGAAGAACCGACGTACACCGTATTGCCGTGCACCAGCGGCGTGGCCACCACCCAGTCGGTCCCGTGGCTTACCCGCCAGCGCGGCTTGCCGCTGGCGAGGTCGACCGCGTGCACTGCCGCGTCGCGACTGCCGTAGATGCCCAGCTGTTGCCAGGTGACGATCGCGGTCTGGATGGTGTCGCGGTTGGGCTGTTGTTGCCAGGCCGGCTTGCCGTCGGCGAGGTGCACGGCGGCAAGCTGCCCGCCCGCGTCGGCGATCAAGACCTGAGTGCCGGCGACAGTTGGCGTAGCCATGATGCGATCGCTGGTGGCGTATCGCCAGCGCGATTGCCCGGACTGCGCGTCGAGCGCGTGTAGCGCGTTGCCGAACGCTACCAAGAGCGTATCGCCGTGCACCACGGGACCGGCCTGGTAGCTGTCCCACAGCTTGAACCCCGACCAGTCGCCCTGGTCGCCGAGGTCGCGCTGCCACAGCACCCGGCCATCCCTGCTCGAGAGGGCGTACAGCTGGCGGCTGGTCTGCACGATCAGCGCATCGCCGCTGCGCGCTGGCTGGCTGCTGAGCGAGCCCTTGAGCTGGGCCTGCCAGCGCAGCTTGCGATCACTGGCGGCATAAGCCTGCACCAGCCCCTTGAAGTTGCCGACGACGATGAGGCCGTCGACGCGTAGCGGTGCGGCGCGCACCGGCGCGCCGGTGGCAAGCTGCCAGCGGATGTCGCCGGGAGCGGCGTGAGCAAGCATGGGCAGGCAGGCCAGCCACATGAGGGGGAGTCGGAGGCAGGAGTGATTCATCGTAGCGACAGGGGCAGGTAGAGGGTATTGCAGCGTAAATACTCGCTGACGCCGGCATACATCTCGATCATTGGGCGGCGGGTATCGAGCACGAAGCGGCTGCGTGCTGGCCAGCTGGAAACCAGACTGCGCCAGCTGAGATAGGGCTCGTGGGGCGAGAGTTGGCGGGTGGCATACAGCCCGCCAAACAGGGTGGTGCGACCGAGGTTGGCAGGAATCGGCAGCTTGGCATCCACCGGAATGCACAGGTCGTAGCACGATTCAGACGGCCCACGCAGGTGTAGCAGGTCGTGACGGGCACCAAAGAAGCGAGAAACCGGAAAGGGAGAGTTTCTCAACGAACGTTGGACGGCATCGTGCAATCGATCCCCCCAGGTGTCGCGGAAACGGTGGTAGACCACGGCCTGTGCCGGAATGATCTCGATTTGCAAGCTGGCTGGGTCAATGGCCTGCACGCGACTGGCATCGTGTTCGACATCCGGGCTGCGCGCGTGTTGCGGGAGGCCATCCTGTGGCCAGGGCTGATCACGTAGCCAGTCCTGCCAACCGCCCGCACGCCAGTCCCTCGCGTTCATACCGAACTGACGGCGAAACCCCTTGGCGAACGAGCTGGCGTGCAGGAAGCCGCAATCCGCAGCCAAGGTGGATACTGCGGTGGTCGGTTCGGTCAGCAGGCGATATGCACCGGAAAACAGGCGGCGTTTGCGCAGATACTCGAACGGAGCCTCCCCGATCTCCTCTTCGAAGGCGCGCACGAAGTGCCAGCTGGAATAACACGCTGCGGCAGCCAGTTCGTTCAGCGTGAGGTCTGCGTGCGAATGCTGCATCATTTGATCGACAGCGCGTTCGATGCGTACTTTGCGGTGGGTACTAAGCATGGAGTCAAGCCGGAGGAAAAATCTGCCTGTCCTATGATGCCCAACGCCGGGCGAGGTCGACCATGCCCGGATGGGGTGGAAAGTTGTCCGCGATTGCGCAATCGTGTGTGGGCAGGTCGTGGCAAAGCGCGTGCATTGCCACGACCGGTCGATCAGAACCCGGTCCAGGTACCGATCAGGAAGCGGGTCGCATTGTCACCCTTGGCCAACCCATCGGCGTTCTGGAAGATCACAGCATTGTTGTTCCAATCTCCACCAACCAGATGGTGGCGAATCTGGACAAACGCGCCGGTGTTCTTGGACAGCGAGTAGTCCCACTGGAAGCCAATGGTCTGGAAGGTGTTGTCGTCCTGTTTCTGACCATCGCGTTCCGCGTCCTGCCAGAAGTAGCCGAGGCTCAAAGCCTGCTTGCCAAAGCTGTAGGTGCCACCCAGCAGGTAGCCGATCTGGTCGGCATCGATGCCCGCAGCCGATTCGTCGCTGGCGCCGCGTACGGCAGCACGCAGGCTCACATCACCAAACTGCGCACGACCGCCGACGATCCAGTTGGCGTAGCCGCCGCCGATTTCTTCGGTCAGGCCGTTGGGTCGGGTGGTCGACGGCGTGGAACCAGTGCTGTACGAGCGACCAGCGGGGACAGGCTTGCCATCGTCTGCGGCGAAGTAACCTGCGTCCAGATTGAAGTTGCCGGCCGCGAAATGCGCTGCGATTTCATAGGCTTGAACGTCATTGCCATATGCATCCCCGCTATCGTAGGTGGCGGAGAAGTTGAAGCCACCGAAATTCGGCGAGGAATAGCGGATGCCCTGGCCAAAGCCGACGTTTGGCACTTCACCCACGGTGCCCGAAAAGCCTTTCGCGCCGTACGGCCAGTCCTGGATCAGGTAGGTTTCCGACCATTGATTGCCAAACTTCAGCTGGCCCCAGTTGCCGCCGTAGGCGATCCAGGCTTCCCGAATGCCCCAGGAGTCGTAGCGATCGGGGGTGGCTACCTTCTGCGCCAGGCGCCAGGTCAGTTCGTCACCGGAGTCCAGTTTGTCCTTGCCGTCGACGTTGATGACGATGGCGATTTCCTGGAGCAACTTTCCATCACCATCGGCAGTGTTGTTGGTGCGGTAGAACAGGTCCATTTCAGCCGAACCGCTGATGCTGACATCTGCATGGGCAGGGGCGGAGAAGGCGGCGGCGAGTGCGGCCGCCAAGGCGATACGTTTGATCATCGTGACGTTGTCCTTTGGTTCTGGCATGGCCCGGAATCGGGCTGCGAGCGCAGGTTAACGTCTGGGGTGATCGAGAGACCTCCGGCGAGGGGAGGGATCGCAAACGAGGACAATCGGCGCGTGGCGTTCGCAAGCCAGGACCAGTCTGCGGTTGCGCCGCTGCGATTTACGCAACAGTCCGTTGCGGCCGGACTGTTGCGTTTGTCTTCTCAGCGCGGCAGTTCGTCGTGCAGTGCGACCGGCCGTTCGCGCTGCCAGCGGCGGGCGATGGCGTCGAAGGTGAGGAACAGCACCGGGGTGATGTAGAGCGTGATCAGCTGCGAGAAGATCAGTCCGCCGACCACGGCCACGCCCAGCGGCTGGCGCAATTCGGCACCGGCACCGATGCCGAGCGCGATCGGCAGCGCGCCCATCGCGGCGGCGAAGGTGGTCATCATGATGGGTCGGAAGCGCAGCAGGCAGGCCTGGCGGATCGCGTCGAACGGGCTCATGCCCTGGCCGCGCTGCGCCTCCAGCGCGAAGTCGATCATCATGATGGCGTTCTTCTTGACGATGCCGACCAGCAGCAGGATGCCGACCAGGGCGATAAAGCTGAGCTCCAGCCCCACCAGCTCCAGCGACAGCAGCGCGCCGATGGCCGCCGACGGAATGCCGGCGAGGATGGTCACCGGGTGGATCCAGCTCTCGTACAGCATGCCGAGGATCAGGTAGATCACCGCGACCGCGATCAGGATCAGCCACAGTTGCGTGGTCTGGGTATCGGCAAACAGCGCCGCCTCGCCAGCAAAGCCACCGAACACCACGTCCGGCATGTTGATCTTCGCCTTGGCGGCTTCGATCTCGGCGGCCGCTTCCGACAGCGAATGGCCGGGCGCCAGGTTGAACGAGATGGTCACGGCCGGCAGCTGCGCCTGGTGGTTGACAGCCGTGTTCACCGGTTCGCGGCTGACCTTGACGATGGATGAGAGCGGTACCAGCGTGCCGTCGCGACTGCGCACGCGCACCTGGTCGACATCGGCCTCGTCGCGCCGGTAGTCCTCGTCCAGCTCCATGATCACCGGGTAGCTGTCCTGCGGCAGGTAGAGCGTGGACACTTCACGGCTGCCGAAGGCGGCGTACAGCGTGTCACGCAGCGTCTGCATGTCCACGCCCAGCAACTGTGCGCGGTCGGAGTCGATGGTCAGCCTTGCCTGCAGGCCATCCTTCTTCACGTCCGATGTCACATCGACCACGACGTTGGACTGGCGCAACGCGGCCATCAGCTTGTCGGCCCAGTCGTAAAGGCCATCGGCGCGTACCGACTGCAACGTGTACTGGTAGCTCGACGACGATTGCCGCCCGCCGACGCTGAGGTTCTGCGTGGGGCGGAAGAACACCCGCACGCCCGGCATGCCGCCGGTATCGCGGCGCAGGCTTTCCAGCACCTGCTGCATCTTGGCGCGCTCGCCGCGTGGCTTCAGGTTGATGAACAACCGGCCACTATTGCCCGAGTTGCCGACGTTGGACACCACGTATTCGACATTGGGATTGGCCTGCACCCGCCGGGCGATATCCTGCTGTGCCGCGAGCAGCGCCTCGTAGGCGATGTCCTGCGGGCCTTCCACCGTGCCCTGGATCTGGCCGATGTCCTCCTGCGGGAAGAAGCCCTTGGGCGAGATCACGTAGAGCCAAGCGGTCAGGATGAAGGTCGCGAGTGCCACCAGCAGGATCACCCACTGGTGCGCCAGGCCCCAATCCAGCGTGCGGCGGTAGCCGCCGAGCGTGCGCTCGAACAGGCCTTCGAAAAAGCGGCTCCAGCCGGCTTCCGGCTTGGTCGCGTGTTCCGGCTCGTGCTTGATGAAGCGTGAGGCCAGGAGTGGCACCAGCGTGAGCGAAACGCCGGCCGAGACCAGGATGGCGAGCGAGACCACGGCGGCGAATTCGTGGAACAACCGGCCGATCACGCCCGGCATGAAGAAGATGGGGATGAATACCGCCACCAGCGAGATCGAGATCGATACCACGGTGAAGCCGACCTCGCGCGCGCCGCGGATCGCCGCCTCGAACGGTTTCATGCCGTCCTCGATATGGCGCACGATGTTCTCCAGCACCACGATGGCGTCGTCGACGACGAGGCCGACGGCGATGGTCAGGCCCATCAGCGAGATGTTGTCGAGGCTGTAGCCGAACCACAGCATCAGCGCGAAGGTGGCGAGGATGGACAGCGGCACCGATACCGATGGGATCAGCGTGGCCGAGAGCCGGCGCAGGAACAGCAGGATCACCAGCACCACCAGCGCTACGGTACCGAGCAGCGTGAGGTTCACATCGTGGATGGCTTCGCGCACCGAGCGCGAGCGATCGTTCAGTTCCTTGATCTCGACCGAGCCGGGCAACTGGGCCTTGAGCTTGGGCAGTGTGGCGCGGATCGCATCGACCACGGCCACCGTATTGGCGCCGGGCTGGCGCTGTACTGCCAGCACGATGGAGCGTTCGCCGTTTACCCAGCTGCCGCTCTTCACGCTCTCGACGCTGTCGTTGATGGTGGCGATCTCGGCGAGCCGCACCGGCTGGCCGTTCTTCACCGCAACGATCAGCGGGACGAAATCCGCTGCATTCTTCAACTGACCGGTCTGCAGGATCAGCACCTGGCGCTTGCCTTCGAGCTGGCCGACTGGTGAGTTGGAATTGGCGTTGCGCAGACTGCTGGCGAGCTCGGGCAGCGTCAGGTCGCGCGCGGCGAGCTTTTCCGGGTCGACCTCGATGCGTACCGCGTACTTCTTCTGGCCGAACACGTTGACCTGGGCGACGCCATTGATGGTGGAGAGCGCCGGGGCGACCAGGTTGTCGGAGTAGTCGTTGAGTTCGGCCAGCGACAACGATGGCGACGACAGCGCGATCAGCAGGATGGGGGCATCGGACGGGTTGACCTTGCGGTACGACGGCGGGCTCGTCATGTCGTCCGGCAGCGCGCGGTTGGCGCGATAGAGCGCCGCCTGCACGTCGCCGGCTGCCGAATCAATGTCGCGGCTGGGATCGAATTCCAGCGTGATCGAGGTACTGCCGAGCGTGCTCGACGAGGTGATCACATTGATACCGGGAATGGTGGAGAACTGCTTCTCCAGCGGCGTCGCCACCGAGGTGGCCATGGTTTCCGGGCTGGCGCCGGGCAGGTTGGCCGACACGTTGATGGTCGGGGTGTCGTAGGTCGGCAGCGCCGAGATCGGCAGCTTCAACCACGCAGCGATGCCGGCGATGACGACGGCGATCCAGACCAGATAAGTGGCGACCGGGCGGCGGATGCACAGCTCGGAGATGTTCATCGGCCCGCCTCGCTGGCGACCTTGGTGGCCGGGCGCTCACCCGGCTGCACCACGGTGACCTTGGCGCCGGGGCGCAGGTTCTGGCCGCCCTCGCGGACCACCTTGGTGCCGGCAGCCACGCCGTCGACCACCGCGCGCTCGGCGACGATGCGCTGCACCTTCACCGGCTGGTCCTTCACCGTGCCGTCGTCCTGCAGCACGTAGACGAAGCGACGCTCGGGGCCGCTGAGGACGGCCTCGGCGGGCAGCACCACTGCGCCGGCTTGCACGCCGGCATCGACTTCGACCCGGGCGAACAGGCCCGGCCACAGCTGGCGGTCGGCATTGGCGAACTCGGCTTTCAGCTTGATGGTGCCGGCGTTGCGATCGACCGCATTGTCGATGAACACCACGCGGCCATTGCGTGCGGTGCCATCGGCGAGGCGCGCGCGTGCCACCAGCTCGCCCTTGGCCTGGCTTGCCAGCAGCGCCGGCAGCTCGGCTTCGGGCGCAGTGAACTCGATCTGGATCGGATCGAGCTGCACCAGCGTCAGCATCGGGTCGGCGCTGCCGGGTTGCACCAGGCTGCCCGGATGCACGTTGATGGCGCCCGCGCGACCGGAGAACGGCGCGTTGATGCGGGTGTAGGACACCTTGACCTGGCTGGTAGCGAAGTCGGAGCGCGCGGCAGCGAGCTCGGCCTTCAGCGAATCGACCTGGCTTTGCGAGGTGTCGACGGCGCTGGGCGACAGGAAGCCCGACTTGGCGAGCTCCTTGTTGCGACGCAGGTTCTGCTCGGCGAGTGCGAGGTCCGCCTGGTTCTTGCGGATCACCGCGGCATTGCGTTCGAGCCCGGTCTCGTCCTCGCGGGCGTCGAGGGTGAACAGCAGTTGGCCGGCGACGATGTCCTGCCCATCCTTGATATGGACCTGGCGCACGGTGCTGGAAATCTGCGGACGGATGTCCACCTGGTTGATGGCGACGACATTGCCTTGGGCGGAGATCGTCAGCGGCACGTTCTCGCTGGCGGCGGCGACGACGGCGACCTTGGGTGTCGGTGGTTCGTGCGGTTTCTTGTCCTTCTGGCCACAGGCGGCGAGCAGGGCGAGCAGAAGCGGGGCAAGGAGTCGTGTTGTTCTAATCATGCATGATGCCTGCGCGTAAGCCCCGCCGATAACGACGGGTAATCCAGATCATGGTCAGTGCGACGAAGAGGCCGAAGCCGGTGATGATCACCGCCATCGGCGGCACCCCGCCGGCGAACTGCTGGGCCACCACCGCCGGCGCATCGGCCGGCAGCGCCTTGCTGAAATGCGAAACCAGCAAGGCATGTGCTCCGACCATGACGAGGATGCCGAGGTTCTCGTTGAAGTTCTGCACGGCAATCGAATGCCCGGCACCCATCAGCAGATGGCCTCGGTGCTGCAGCATGGCGTTGAGTGGAACGACGAAGAACCCGGCCAGCCCGCCGACGATGAACATCAGCAACGCGGCGAGCCAGGTTTGGTTGACAAACTGCATCGCGATCACCAGAACACCCATGGCCACGCCGGCTGGCAGCACGGCGAAGGCACGTTTCAGTGGCACGTAGCGCCCGGCAAGCACCGCGCCGAAGGCGGTGCCGAAGGCGACGATGGCAACGAGCCGCGTCGCCTGTTCCATGCTGAACGACAGCCACAGCACTGCCCAGTTGATCACCACCAGCCGCATGGTGGCGCCGGCGCCCCAGAACAGCGTGGTCACGGCCAGCGACAACTGGCCTTGCGGATCACGCCACAGCCGCGCCACGCAATGGATGAATTCGCGGATCAGTGCGGTCGGTGCTGCGCGCAGCGGTTTCAGCTGCACATTGAGCCGCGGTATATAGAGATTGACCCAGGCGGCGGCGAAGTAGACCAGCAGTACGCACAGCACCGCGAACTGTGCGGCGCTCAGCCAG
The DNA here is from genome assembly GCF_008033135.1 of Chitinolyticbacter meiyuanensis. Lineage (NCBI taxonomy): Bacteria > Pseudomonadati > Pseudomonadota > Betaproteobacteria > Neisseriales > Chitinibacteraceae > Chitinolyticbacter > Chitinolyticbacter meiyuanensis. The sequence continues at coordinate 3,435,787 of NZ_CP041335.1, read as the reverse complement.
TCGGCATGGCCCAGCTCCAGGCCCCAGTCGGCGATCAGGACCGACATCCGGTCGCCGATCAGCGCGCCACCGATCACGGTACCGAAGATGATGGCCGTCACCGTGGCGCCTTCCAGCCAGCCGTTGGCGGCCACCAGCTTCTCGTGCGGCAGGTATTCGGTGATCAGCCCGTACTTGGCGGGCGAGTAGGCGGCGGCACCGAAGCCGACCAGCGCATAGGCGAGGATAGGCGGGGCGCCCACCAGCATGCCGATACAGCCGAGGATCTTGATGCCGTTGCACAGCATCATCACCTGGCCCTTGTGCAAGGCATCGGCAAAGGCACCGGCAAACGGCGCCAGCACCACATAGGAGACGGTGAAGCTCCACAGCAGCATCGATTGATGCCACTCGGGGGCTGCCGATTCGCGCAGCAGCGCGAGGGCGGCAATGAACAGCGCATTGTCCGCGAGCGCCGACAGGAACTGCGCGCCCAGAATCAGGTAAAAGCCGCGATCCATAACGGGTGCGGGCCTCGCTCGGTCAGGATCGCGTGGTTATATCACGTTTCCATGACAGAACTGACCAGCGTGGAAAACTTTGTAAGCTTGTCGGGAGTCAACGTGCTGGGTGGGGTGTGCGCAGTAAGCGCAAGGCCCCGTGCTATGATCCGCCATCGCGCAGTTGCCGCGCCAGGTTGCTGATGGACATCCTGCAATACCTCGTCACGATATTCACCGATTACGGTTATCTCGCCGTCTTCCTCGTCCTGCTGATCTGTGGTTTCGGCGTGCCCATTCCCGAAGACATCACGCTGGTGGCGGGGGGCATCATTTCCGGGCTCGGCTTTGCCAATGTGCACACCATGTTTGCGGTGGGCATGGCGGGCGTCTTGGTCGGCGATGCCACCATGTTCTGGCTGGGACGGCACTACGGTACGCGAGCGCTGAAATGGCGCTGGGTCGCGCACGTGCTCACGCCGGAGCGCTATGAGGCGGTGCAGGACAAATTCGCCCGCTACGGCAACCGCGTGTTGTTCGTCGCCCGTTTCCTGCCTGGCCTGCGTTCTCCCATTTTCCTCACCGCTGGCATGAGCCGGTGCGTGCCGTTCTGGCGTTTCCTGCTGCTCGATGGTTTCGCCGCGCTCATCAGCGTGCCGGTGTGGGTCTACCTCGGTTATTTCGGTGCCAACAACCACGAGTGGCTGCTGACGTGGATCAAGCGCGGCCAGACCGGCATCTTCGTGGTGCTGGGCGTGGTCGCCGTCATCGTTGGCGTCTGGTACTACCGGCGCTGGCGCGAGCGCCGCGCCGCCGAGGAAATCGAATGAGCCGGCCGATACGCGCCTTGATCCATGCCGACGCGCTGCGTCACAACTACGGCGTGGCCAAGGCGCTGGCACCGCAGAGCCGGGTGTTCGCGGTGGTCAAGGCCGATGCATATGGCCATGGCCTGCTCAGGGCCGCCGCCGCCTTCGGCGACGTCGACGGCTATGCCATCCTGGAGATCGACGGCGCGCGCCGGTTGCGCGAGGCTGGTTACAACCAGCCCATCCTGCTGCTGGAAGGGGCATTCAGCGTCGCTGAGCTGCAGCTTGCCAGCGAGCTCGGGCTGTGGCTGGCGGTGCACGATGACGCCAGTCTGGCCCGGCTGGAAGGCATTGTCCTACCGCGCCCGGTTGGCGTGTTCGTCAAGCTCAACACCGGCATGAACCGGCTCGGCTTCCCGGCGGAAGCGGCTGCGGCAGTGGTCGAGCGGCTGCGTGGCAACGCGAATGTTGCCTCGATCACGCTGATGACCCATTTCGCCACCGCCGACGAGCCGGCCCGCGGCATCGCCGCGCAGCTGTCGCGCTTCGATGCTGCGACGGCAATGCTCAGTTTGCCGACGACGGTGGCCAATTCGGCGGCGCTGGTCGACTACCCGGCTGCCCGGCGCGACTGGGTCCGGCCGGGCATCATGCTTTATGGTTCGTCGCCGTTTGCCCACAAGTCGGCTGCGGAGCTTGGCCTCGTGCCGGCGATGACGTTGCAGTCCGCCATCATTGGCGTGCAGCGGCTACTGGCTGGCGATACCGTCGGCTATGGCGCCACCTTCACTGCCGATCGGGCGATGACCATCGGCATCGTTGCCTGCGGCTATGCCGACGGCTATCCGCGGCACGCCGGCACCGGTACGCCGGTGCTGGTGAATGGCGTGCGCACCCGGCTGGTTGGCCGGGTCTCGATGGACATGCTGGCGGTCGACCTCTCCGATCTGCCCGGCGCCGGGGTCGACAGCGCGGTGGAACTTTGGGGCCGGCAACTGTCCATCGACGACGTGGCCACCGCTGCCGGTACGATCGGTTACGAATTGATGTGCGCAATCGCACCCAGAGTGCCGGTTCTGGCGGTGTAAGGCCTCGAAAAGCCGGGCGGCTTTCTATTACAATGCCCGTTTTCGCCGCAGGGTCTACGCTGGACCGGCGGCGTACCGATTACCCAGCACTATCCCTTTCAACAGGTTGCAACATGGCATTGATCGTCCAGAAGTACGGCGGCACCTCGGTCGGATCGCCCGAGCGCATCAAGAACGTGGCGCGTCGCGTGGCCAAGTTCAAGGCGCAGGGCCACGACGTGGTGGTCGTGGTCTCCGCGATGAGCGGCGAGACCAACCGTCTGATCGCGCTCGCCAAGGAAATCCAGGCGAATCCGGATCCGCGCGAGCTCGACGTGGTGATTTCCACCGGTGAGCAGGTCACCATCGGCCTTTTGGCCATGGCCCTCAAGGAGGCCGGCGTCGACGCCAAGTCCTACACCGGTGCGCAGGTCAAGGTCCTGACCGATTCCTTCTTCACCAAGGCCCGTATCCAGTCGATCGATGACGCTGCGATGCGCGCCGATCTCGCCGCCGGCCGCGTCGTCATCGTCGCCGGCTTCCAGGGCGTGGATGCCGAAGGCAACATCACCACGCTGGGCCGTGGTGGTTCGGACACATCGGGCGTGGCGCTTGCCGCTGCGCTCAAGGCCGACGAATGCCAGATCTACACCGACGTCGACGGCGTCTATACCACCGATCCGCGCGTGGTGCCGGAGGCGCGCAAGCTCAAGACCATCACCTTCGAGGAAATGCTGGAAATGGCTAGCCTCGGCTCCAAGGTGCTGCAGATCCGCTCGGTGGAATTCGCCGGCAAGTACAACGTGAAATTGCGCGTGCTCTCCAGCTTCCAGGAAGAAGGCGAGGGCACGCTGATTACCTTCGAGGAAGACCCGAACATGGAAAAGCCCGTCGTCTCCGGTATCGCATTCAACCGTGATGAGGCCCGCGTCAACGTCACCGGCGTGCCCGACAAGCCCGGCATTGCCTACCAGATCCTCGGCCCGGTGGCCGATGCCAACATCGACGTCGACATGATCATTCAGAACGTCGGTCAGGACGGCACCACCGATTTCAGCTTCACCGTGCCGAAGAACGACCTTGCCCGCACCATCAAGGTGCTGGAAGGCGTGCAGGCGCATATCGGCGCCAAGCGCATCGAAGGCGACGACAAGATCTGCAAGGTGTCCATCGTCGGCGTCGGCATGCGCTCGCATGTGGGTGTGGCCTCGACCATGTTCCGCACGCTGGCCGAGGAAGGCATCAATATCCAGATGATCTCCACCTCGGAAATCAAGATCTCGGTTATCGTCGACGAGAAGTACCTTGAGCTCGCGGTGCGCGTGCTGCACAAGGCGTTTGGCCTCGATCAGGCCTGATTCGCGCTATTGCGCGATTAGCGTTTGACGCAAGCGGGAGCGGCGGGTATGATCCCGCTTCCCTTGACGGAGACGTGGATGAGTGGCTGAAATCACTCCCCTGCTAAGGGAGCATAGGGGCCAAAACCTCTATCGAGGGTTCGAATCCCTCCGTCTCCGCCAGCGGACCTTCGATGGCAACATCGCAAGGTAGCAACTAAGGTAAGAAAACAGCGCGCCCGTAGCTCAGTTGGATAGAGTATCTGGCTACGAACCAGAGGGTCGGGCGTTCGAATCGCTCCGGGCGCGCCACTTTCTCACCTGCCTCTGTCCCCATCGTCTAGAGGCCTAGGACACCGCCCTTTCACGGCGATAACCGGGGTTCGAATCCCCGTGGGGACGCCAGATTCAAGAAGGACTTGAGCGCGAGCTCAAGTCCTTTTTCGTTTGCCTCGAACCGCTGTCGCGTATGCTGCAGCATCCAGCCCGCCGGTGTTGCCATGTCCCGTTCCGCCCCTACCTTCGCCAGCCTCAGCCTGCCGCCCGAGCTTCTGGCCAATCTCGACAGCCTGGGTTTCTCGGCGATGACGGCGATCCAGGCGCAGAGCCTGCCGTTGGTGCTGGCGGGGCAGGACGTGATTGCCCAAGCCAAGACCGGCAGCGGCAAGACTGCCGCCTTTGGCCTTGGCATGCTGCTGCAGCTCAACCTCACGCTGTTCAAAGTGCAGGGCATGGTGCTGTGCCCGACGCGTGAGCTGGCGGATCAGGTGGCGAAGGAGCTGCGCCGGCTGGGGCGCCACCTGCCCAACCTCAAGATACTGACCTTATGCGGCGGCACGCCGCTCGGGCCCCAGGCTGGCTCGCTGGAGCATGGTGCACATCTGGTCGTCGGCACGCCCGGTCGCATCCAGGATCACCTGCACAAGGGCACGCTCGATCTGGCCCGGCTCCGGATGCTCGTGCTCGACGAGGCCGATCGCATGCTGGACATGGGCTTCGCTGGCGAAGTCGACGACGTGATCTCGTTCTGCCCGGCCCGTCGGCAGACATTGCTGTTCTCCGCGACCTATCCCGAGGAGATCCGCCAACTCTCGGCATCGGTACAGCGCGATGCCGCGGTGGTGACGGTGGAGGCGCTGCACGACGCCAAGCACATCGAGCAGCAGGTGTACGCAGTGAAGGACAATGGAGAAAAGCCTGCGCTGCTCAAGGCCATCCTCGCGCACTATCAGCCGGCCTCGACCGTGGTGTTCTGCAACACCAAGGTCGACTGCCAGCAACTGGCCGATGCACTGCGCGCCGATGGCTATGCCGCGCTGGCGCTGCATGGCGATCTGGAACAGCGTGACCGCGATCTGATGCTGGTGCGCTTTGCCAATGGCAGCAGCCCCATCCTGGTGGCGACCGACATGGCCGCGCGTGGGCTCGATATCAAGGATCTGGCCGCCGTGGTGAATTACGAGCTGCCCTACGATCCCGAGGTGTACGTGCACCGCATCGGCCGCACTGGTCGGGCCGGCAAGCACGGCTATGCGTTCAGCCTGGTGTCGCCGAGCCAGGCCAAACGGCAGAAGGGCATCGAAGCCTACCTCGACTACTCGCTGCCGCTGAGCGATGCCGGCCAGCTCAATGGGCAGACGGCGTACACCATGGCGGCAGGGATGGCGACGCTGTGCCTGGCCGCCGGGCGCAAGCAGAAGCTACGGCCCGGCGATGTACTGGGTGCCTTGACCGGCGACGCCGGCTTGCCGGGCTCGGCAGTCGGCAAGATCGATCTCTACGATTTCCAGACCTTCGTTGCCGTCTCGGCCGACTACGCGCAGCAGGCGCTGGCCCGGATCGAGGCCAAGGGCATCAAGGGCAAGCCGGTGAAGGCGCGCCTGGTCGATTGATCGACCGGCTCCGCCGCCGGGCCGATGCACGCCGGCCCGTAGCGGAGGTCGGTAGCGGGCTAGAACGCAACCTGCATGCCGACGCGGGCGCTGCGCCTGCCTTGCGGCGCGATATCGCGGGTCAGCGCGCTGGCGTAGCGGATCTCCTCGTTGCCCAGATTGTCGCCGCGCAAATAGGCCAACCAGTCGCTGGCGCCTTGCTTGAAGCGATAGCTGATTGCCACGTTGGCCACGGTGTAGCCGTCGGTTGGCGTATCGCCCGACGGCACGTGGTTCTGATCGGTGGCGTGCTGTAGCTCACCGCGTACGGACCAGGCGCCCTGGCCGTAGACCACCGCGCTGGCGATGCGGGCCGGCGCCAGCCGCGGCAACGGTTCACCAGTTTCCCGATTGATCCCGCGTGTGATGTCGCCCCACACCAGCAGATCGACGCTGCGGGCTATGTCGGCGTACATCCGCCAGCTGCTGTCCAATTCCAGTCCGTAGAGTTTGGCCGGTACGCCCTGATACTGATATTCGGGCGCATCGCCATCGTGCGCCTCGTCCCCGCAATGGTCGTGGTCGCCGTGGGCGTGGCACCACAGTCCGGTGCGCTCCAGCGCAATGAAGTTGGCGTAGCGGCTGTAGTAGGCGCCCAGCGACAGCCGGCTGGCGCCGGCCTGATAACGCAGTGCGGCCTCGATCGAGGTCGCACGTTCCTTGCCCGCATCCGGATCACCGCGTTCGAACGTGCCGGTGGCCACGTGCGCGCCATTGGCATAAAGCTCGTAGTAGCTCGGCGCGCGTTCGGTGTAGGCAAGCTGGCCGGCGAACGACCAGCCCGGCGCCAGCGGGGCAACCAGCCCGGCGGACAACGAGCCGGCGGTGAAGCGTTGCGCCGCCATGTCGGCGAAGCGGCGGTTGTCGCCGCCGTCCGGATCGTAGCGGCTGTGCTCGACGCGGCCGCCCAAGCTCAGTTGCAGTGCGGACAGTTGCCATTGTTCCAGAGCGAACAGTGCCAGCTGCGCGCTGCCGGTATCCGGCACGAAGGCCTCGTCGCCGAGCGCGGAGAAATCGCTGTGGCCGAACTGCAGCCCGATCACGCCGTCGGCACCGGCCAGCGGCGCATGCCGCGCCTCGATCCGGCCCTCGACGCCCTGGTTCTTGAACGTGGTGCCAACCTCACTGCCGTGCAGCTCCTGGTGGCGATAGTCGGTGTAGGCCAGATCGGCTGCGATGCCGGTGAAGGCGCCGGTGAGACCTTGCCGCGCGAATGACAGCGCCAGCCGATCCTGCTTCATGTCCAGCCGCACATCTTCCTCGGCGACCGAGCCATAGTTGCTGCGATAGCTGCCGAGCGAGAGACCGAGGTGGCCATCGTCCCAGGTGCGGGACAGGCCGATGGCGCCACCGTAGGCGCGGCTATCACTGTTGGGCAGTGTGCCGTAGGCGGATTCGGCGTGTGCCTCGTGGCCTTCCTCCTCGTGCTCGTGCCCGTGATCATGCTCCGGTGGCGTAAAGCTGCCGAGGCCGGCGCGCTGTCGCTCGGACCAGGCGTAGCCGGGGATGCGCAGGTCGCGGCTGCGGCGATTGAAGCCGTCGACGTGAACGGCGTAGTTGCCGTCGCCCGCCTCGAGCTGGCCGGCGACCAGCCGTTCGTTGGCGGCGCCACCGTATTCCAGGCGGGCGGTGCCGGTGCTGCCATCGAGCCGGGCCTGCGGGATGCGGTTGTCGAGCGTATTGACCACGCCGCCGATGGCGCTGCCGCCATAGAGCAGGGCGGCCGGGCCGCGCACGACCTCGATGCGCTCGGCGCTTGCCACATCCTGCGCCACTGCATGGTCGTACGACAGCCCGGAGGCATCGAGCGCGCCGACGCCGTTCTGCAGGATGCGGATGCGATCACCATCGAGGCCGCGCAGGATGGGGCGACTGGCACCCGGCCCGAACGACGTCGACGCGACGCCTGGCTGTCCAGCCAGCACGTCGCCCAGCGTGGTGGCATCGCGCAGCAGCAATGCCGGTCCTTGCAGCACGCTGGTGGTGGCGAGCGGATCAGCATTGCCGAGCGGGTTGGCGGTGACGACGACTGCAGGGAGCGTGGTTTCGTCGTCCGCCAATACGGATGGGGCCTGCGCGAGTGTCAGCGCGGCGACGAGCGGGGCCAGCGGCAGCGCCCGAGGCGGGCTGCCGATGCAACGGTAGAACATGGTGACTCCTGGTTGGGGATACGGCTGGGTTAGGTGGCGTTCTGCAGTTGCCAGCTGGGGAAGGGGTCGTCCAGCTGGTCGATAAAGCTGGCCGGTGCGGCGAGCTCGGCATCGGTGAGCAGACAGGCATCAAGCAGGCGCGTCAGCGCGGCCTGGTCGAGATCGATGCCGATCAGCACCAGCTCCTGTTGGCGATCGCCGTAGTGCGGATGCCAGTCGGCCGTGATGGCGCTGCGGGTGTCGGCGTCGTCAGGCCAGTGCGCCTCCGGCACGGCGGCCCACCACAGCCCGGCCGGACCGTGCTGCGAGGTGGCGCCGGCTTGTGACCAACTGCCGATGAAGGCGGGGCGGCTTGCCAGCCAGAACCAGCCCTTGGAGCGGATCACGCCCGGCCAGGGCTGATGGATGCAGTCCCAGAAGCGGCGGGGATGGAAGGGTTTGCGGGCGCGGTAGACGAAGCTGGTGATGCCATAGGCTTCGGTCTCCGGCGTATGTTCGCCGCGTAACGTCTGCAGCCAGCCTGGCGCCTGGGCGGCGGTGTCGAAATCGAAACGGCCGGTGTCGAGGATGCATGCGAGCGGTACCCGGCCGTGTTCGCTGCGCACCTGCTCGGCGCGCGGGTTGAGCGCGCGGAGCATCGTTTCCAACCGCATCAGTTCTTCGGCGCTGACGAGGTCGCACTTGTTGATGACCAGCACGTCGCAGAACTCGATCTGCTCGACCAATAGATCGACCAGCGTGCGCTGGTCATCGTCGCCCAGCGTCTCGCCGTGCCCGGCAAGCGGCGTCTCGCTGGCGTAGTCGCGCAGGAAATTGTGGGCGTCGACCACGGTGACCAGCGTGTCGAGTCGGGCCAGGTCGGACAGACTGGCGCCCTGTTCGTCGCGGAAGGTGAAGGTCTCGGCGACGGGCATGGGTTCGGAGATACCGGTCGACTCGATCAGCAGGTAGTCGAAGCGGCCCTCGGCGGCGAGGCGGCGGATTTCTAGCAGCAGATCTTCGCGCAGCGTGCAGCAGATGCAGCCATTGCTTATCTCGACCAGCTTTTCTTCGGCGCGTGATAGCGCGGCGCCACCTTCGCGCACCAGCCGTGCATCGATGTTCACTTCGGACATGTCGTTGACGATGACGGCGACGCGCAGCCCATCTCGATTGTTGAGCACATGGTTGAGCAGGGTGGTCTTGCCGGCCCCGAGAAAACCGGACAACACGGTGACGGGAAGGCGGGTATCCTTGTTCATATGAAACTCAGTGGCATTTGTGAGGTGCGCAAGTTAACAAGAAATCGTTTATTTTGCAATTTAGTTGCATTTGTAATCGTGTGATGGCTCATCCGCTACATCCCCGATAGTCAAATTGTGCTCAGCCCGTTAGGCTGGCTGTCTTTGCGTGGGGGCGGTGATGGGCGATACGGCAAGGCGGGACTGGACGCTGGTACTGCTGGCGGCGTTGCTGCTGGTGGTGTCGCAGGGCGTGCGGCAGTCGATGGGCCTATTCGTGTTCCCGCTGCATCACGGCACCGGGCTCGGCATTGCCGCCATCAGCCTTGCCATGGCCATTGGCCAGTTCACCTGGGGGGCTGTGCAGCCGCTGGCCGGCGCAGCGGCGGATCGCTGGGGGGCGCCGCGGGTACTGGCGGCCGGCCTGGTGCTGATGGCACTGGGTACAGCGCTGACCCCGTTTGCTCGCAACAGCGGCCTGCTTGACCTAACGCTGGGCGTGCTGAGTGCCGCAGGGGCCGGCCTCGCAAGCTTCTCGGTGCTGATCGGTGCGCTGGCGCAACGCCTGCCGGCCGAGAGTCGTGGCATGGCTTCAGGCATCCTCAATGCCGGCGGCTCATTCGGCCAGTTCGTATTCGCGCCGCTCACTCAAGGGTTGATCACCGTGGTCGGCTGGATGGGGGCACTGTGGGGACTGGCGCTGATCGCGGTCGCTGCCTTGCCGATTACCCGCCTGTTGCAGGGCACGCAGGGCAGCCACGTCACTCAGCTCGAGGCCGCCAAGCCGGGGGGATTGAAGCAGGCGGTCGCCGAAGCCTTGCGCGACCGCAGCTACCTGCTGCTGCACGCGGGCTTCTTCACCTGCGGCTTTCACATCGCCTTCCTGGTCACGCACCTGCCGGGAGAGGTCAACCTGTGTGGGCTGCCTGCTTCGGTGGCCAGCTGGTCACTGGCGCTGATTGGTTTGTCCAATATCGTGGGCAGCTTGGCTGCCGGCTGGTGGGGGCAGCGTTATCGCGGCAAGTACGTGTTGTTCTGGATGTACGGCTCACGCGCGCTGCTGGTGCTGGCCTATCTCGCGGCACCCAAGACCGAACTCACCTTCTACCTGTTTGCCGTTGGCCTCGGTTTCACCTGGCTCGCCACCGTGCCACCGACGGCAGGCGTGGTTGGCAAGCTCTTTGGTACGCGCTATCTCGCCACCTTGTTCGGACTGACACTGCTGTCGCACCAGGTTGGTGGTTTCCTTGGCGCCTGGCTGGGCGGCATCGCACTGATCGAGAGCGGGAACTACCAGTGGATGTGGTACGCCGACGCGGCGCTGGCGGCTGTCGCGGCGCTGTGCAATCTGCCGATTCGGGAGCCACGCATCGCCAGGACCCAGGTGGTCGGGGAGGCGGCATGATTGCGCGTTATCCGCGGGTGGTGGCACTGGGCGGCGGTACCGGCCTGTCTTCCCTGCTGCGGGGCCTCAAGCATTTTCCGCTCGACCTTGCCGCCATCGTCACGGTGGCGGACGACGGTGGCAGTTCCGGCCGGCTGCTGCGCGAGTTCAACATGCCGCCACCTGGCGACATCCGCAATGTGCTGGTGGCGCTGTCGCAGGACGAACCGCTGCTGGGCGAGCTGTTCCAGTACCGCTTTGCCGCCGACGAAACGCACTATCTAGAAGGCCATTCGCTCGGCAACTTGCTGATCTGCGCGATGAATGCCATCCATGGCGGCAACTTCGTGCATGCCGTCGAGCAGATCGGCCGCGTGCTCAATATCAAGGGTCGGGTCTATCCGGTATCACCGAAGGCGACGGTGCTGAAGGCCGAGCTCGCCGACGGCCGCATCATCGCCGGCGAATCGCAGCTGGCCAGCCAGGGTTCGCCGATCCGCTGTGTGTTCCATGATGCGCCGGTGGTGGCGGTGCCCGAGGCGGTGCAAGCGCTGTGGGAAGCCGACGTGATCGTGCTCGGCCCAGGCAGCCTCTACACCAGCGTGCTGCCCAACCTGCTGCTGCCGGAGGTATGCGCCGCGATCAACGGCAACACCCGTGCGGATATCGTCTACGTCTGCAACATCATGACCGAGGCCGGTGAGACTGATGGCTACGGTGCGGCGGATCACCTCGATGCGTTGTTCCGCCATGGCCTGGCACGCGTCGATCACGTGATCGTCAACGACGAAGCGATCCCGGATGCGGTGTGCGAGGCCTATCGTGCCGAAGCGGCGCAACCGGTGAAGGGGGAGTTCGAGCGGCTGCGAGCCATGGGCGCACAGGTGATCCGCTCGCGCATTGCCAGTTTCCTCGGCAACACGGTGCGGCACGACCCGATCAAGACGGCAGCGGCGGTGTTCAGCATCGCACTCACGCGGCTATAGCGGAGTAAAACGCTAAAACTGCGTGATATGCCGGGGATTTACGGTGAACTTCAAGCCCGTTTTGGGGTTTAATGTGGGCATCAACAGATATGATGGGCGCAAGCCGCATCGCCAGCCAGAGGAGTGCCCCTTAGCGTGCCACATGACATCAGCCTGATCTCCACCATTGCCGCCGGCCTGGGCCTCGCCTTGGTGTTCGGTTTCATCTGCGCCCGTTTCAAGATTCCTTCGCTCGTCGGTTATCTGCTCGCCGGCATCGTCATCGGCCCTGGCACACCCGGCTTCGTCGCCGATGTGGGCCTCGCTGGGCAGTTGGCCGAGATCGGCGTGATGCTGCTGATGTTCGGCGTAGGCCTGCACTTTTCGCTGGACGATCTGTTGTCGGTGCGCAAGATCGCCCTGCCTGGCGCGGTGCTGCAGATCAGCGTGGCCACGTTGATGGGCATGGGTCTGGCGTGGTGGTGGGGCTGGTCGCTGGGCGCAGGCCTGGTGCTGGGGCTCAGTTTGTCGGTGGCGAGCACGGTGGTGCTGTTGAAGGCGCTGGAAACCCGTGGGGTGCTCGAATCCATGAACGGCAAGATCGCCGTCGGCTGGCTCATCGTCGAGGATCTCGCCATGGTGCTGGTGCTGGTGCTGTTGCCAGCATTGGCGCCGATGCTGGGGGGGGCTGGCGCCGAACAGGTCGCCGCCAGTTCCAGTACCGATCTGTGGTGGACGCTGGCGCGCACCCTCGGCGAAGTGACGATCTTCGTTGCACTGATGCTGGTGATCGGTCGCCGGGTGTTCCCTTGGTTGCTGTGGCAGGTGGCGCGCACCGGTTCGCGCGAGCTGTTCACGCTGTGCGTCGTCGCAGTAGCGCTTGGCATCGCCTACGGCGCGGGCAAGCTCTTTGGTGTGTCGTTCGCGCTGGGTGCTTTCTTCGCCGGCATGGTGATGCGTGAGTCGGATCTGAGCCATCGCGCCGCCGAGGAGTCGCTACCGCTGCGTGACGCCTTTGCCGTGCTGTTCTTCGTCTCGGTCGGCATGCTGTTCGATCCACGCATCCTGATCGAGCAGCCGCTGCAGGTACTGGCGGTCGTTGCCATCATCATCGTCGGCAAGAGCATCGCCGCCTTCGGCCTGGTATTGGCGTTCCGCTATCCGCTCAATACCGCGCTGACTGTGTCGGCGAGCCTGGCCCAGATCGGCGAGTTTTCGTTCATCCTGGTCGGCATGGGCGTGGCGTTGAAGTTGCTGCCGGTGGAAGGGCAGAGCCTGGTGCTGGCCGGCGCATTGATCTCGATCGCGCTCAATGCCGCAGTATTCAAGGCAATCGAGCCTGCCCAGCGCTGGATCCGGTCCCGCTCCACGCTGGCGCGCCTGCTGGAGCGTCGTGATGACCCGCTGGCGGAACTGCCGATGGAAACCGACCAGGGTCTTCTGACCGGGCAGGTGGTGCTGGTCGGCTACGGTCGGGTCGGGCGCCGTATCGGCGAGGCGCTGATGAAGCAGGGTGTGCCCTTCGTCGTGGCCGAGCAGAACCGCGAGATCGTCGAGGGCCTGCGCGCCCAGGGCATACCGGCGGTGTCGGGCGACGCGGCCGAGCCGGCAGTGCTGATCCAGGCGCATATTGCGCGCGCCGGCATGCTGGTAATCGCGACGCCGGACGCTTTCAACGTGCGGCAGATGGTCGATATCGCGCGCCAGCTCAATCCGCAAGTCGAGGTGGTGGTGCGCACGCATAGCGAAGACGAGGCCGAGCTGCTGGCGAAGGAAAAAGTCGGCCGCGTGTTCATGGGCGAGCACGAACTGGCGCAGGGCATGACGCACCATGTGCTTGAGCGCATGGGCAAGACAAAGGTTGCTGGCGCACACTGATTACATCGCTTCGGAAAAACAAAACGCCCGGCCAAGCCGGGCGTTTTGCATGAGGCGGTACGAACGCTGCTCAGCGCCGTGACGCATCGGCAAAGCGCCGTGCCGCATCCTGGGCGCTCATCCGGTCGTCGGTCCAGTAGGCACCGACCACATCGAAGAAGGCCGAGCGGACATTGTCCTGTACCGCCATGTTGTGCGCCCACGATGGCACCAGCACGCCCTTGTTGGCGGCGGCGACGAAGTCCTTGGTCGATTGGCGGGCATATTCGTCGTAGCGGCTGAGGTTGACGTCGGTGCGCGCCGGGATGTTGCCCTTGTAGAGGTTGAATACCTCCTGCCCTTCCTGGCTCATCAACAGCCGCACGAAGTCGCGCTGGGCTGCAACGCGCAGCGGGTCGGTCTGCTTGAACATCGTCAGCGTATCGGCGGCGAAGCTATAGTCGCCGGCCATGGTCGGCGCCGGCCAGCACAGGTAATCCTTGCCCTGCGTCTTGCCGGCCTGCACGAACTCGGCCTTGGACCAGTCGCCCATCAGCTGCATCGCGGCGCGGCCGTTGATCACGTCGGCGGTCGCCAGGTTCCAGTCGCGGCCGACCGGGTCCGGTGTGATGTACGGCTTCAAGCGCTTCAGCGTTTCCAGCGCACGGATCATGGTCGGCCCGGTCAGTGCACCTTGATCAAGCTTGCTGAATGCCTTCAGGTAGAAATCGGTACCGCCCTGGCCCAGCGCAATCGCCTCGAATACGGTGGCGACTTGCCAGCTCTGCTCGCTGTGCGCCAGCGTCGGAATGCCGGCTTGCTTCAGTTTTTCTGCCATGTTGAAGAAGTCGTCCCAGCTTTGCGGCGGGCGCAGGCCGAGGCGATTCACGATTTGCGCGTTCACCCACAACATGTTGGTACGCGCGGTCCCAAGCGGCACCGCCACGTACTGGCCATTGTGCTGGATCATCTGGTCGAACACCGCTGGCAGCACGCGTGACCAGCCCTGCTCGCGGGCAATCTCGGTCAGGTCGGCGCACACGCCGTCCTTGGCCCAGTTCTGGATCTTCACGCCGCCGATGGCTGCTGCGGTCGGCGGGTTGCCGGACTGCACCCGGGTCTTGAGGGAAGCCATCGGGTTGTCGCCGCCGCCATGGGCATCCATCCAGTGGTGGCCCATCTTGTTGAGCAACGCCTTCACTTCCGAGACCGCGCGTGCCTCGCTGGAGGCAAGCCACCAGTGCAGCACCTCGATGTCGGCCAGCTTGAAGCGGCCGACCAGCTCCAGGATCTGCCCGGCGCGCTGGTCGAGATGCGACAGCGTCTTGCCGGATTGGCCCAGCGCCGAATCGGTGGCCTGCGCCATCAGGTTGATCTGCTCCGCCGCCTGCGCCATGGTGGTGGTCGCCGACGATTGTTCCATCGTCGATTCGGCGATCTGCCGCACCGCTTCCACCACGTGGGCCATGCGCTCGGCGATGTCCAGCATGTGCTGGCGGGCATTGTCGGCGCTGGTCACGCTGCCCTGGACCTGGCTGACGGTCGAGCCCATGCCACCGACCGCGGCGGAGGTTTCGCGACCCATCGAGTCGATCATGCGGGCGATTTCCACCGTGGCCTGGCCAGTGCGCTCGGCGAGCTTGCGCACCTCGTCGGCCACCACCGCGAAGCCACGGCCCTGCTCGCCCGCACGCGCTGCCTCGATGGCCGCGTTCAGCGCGAGCAGGTTGGTCTGGTCGGCGATGTCCTTGATCACGCCGACGATGCCGCTGATCTCGTGCGAACGCTTGCCGAGGTTGTCCATGGTAGTCGACAACAGCTGCATCGCCTCGGAGACGCGACCGACCTCCTGCGAGACCAGTGCAACCGATTCGGCGCTGGTTTCAGAGAGCTGCTGGGTTTCGGAAACCACGCTGTCCACGTCGCGCGCGTTGTCGGCGATGTGGGTGATGCTGACGGTGATCTGCTCAACCGTGGCGGCGGAGGACGCAGCAAAGTCGGACTGCTGGTTGGTATCCTTTTCCATCTGCCGGTTCACGGTGGAAAGCTCATGCAGGCCGATGGCGAGGCCTTCCATCTCCCGCTGCACTTCGCGCAGTACCCCTTGCTGACGGGCCACGAACACGTTGATGGCATCGGCAAGGCCGCCCACTTCGTCGTCGCTGCGCACCGGGAGCCGCTGATTCAGGTCGCCCCGGTCGCTGCCGAGCTCACGTACTGCATCGCGCATCTGACCGAGTGGCTGCAGCACGCTCTGGGCGGCGAACAGCAAGGCACCCAGGGCGACCAGCACGCTGACCAAGGCGATCACCACCGCCAGTGCCAGCGTGCCACCGGATAGGTTGGCGGCGGTGGCGACATAGCCCAGCGTGGCAAGGAAACCGAGCACCATGGCCAGACCAGCCAAGCCTATCAGTCGGGTGCGTATCGACATAGTCCACTCTCCGGCACGGGGAACGCCCGCAAAACACATGCAAATTGAAAGTTTTCTTATTCAATGTGCATGATTAAATTATGATTCGGTGATTTATCTTACGTGATGTGCTTGTAGCTTAGGGCCTGCATCCGTCGGAAGACCATAAGTAATTGCCTGCAGGCGCTTGGCCGGACTTGCTCAGTTTTCGTGCATTTGCTTCGTTTCGGTGCATCAGTGGGCTCCACTGGTGTTGCGGGCGCGTGCAGTTCGGTGTCGATTTGTGATTATTTCTTTCACTGAAAGAATTTGAATGCCGTGACTTCTCCGCCTCTCCTGGGCCAAGGATAGGACGAGACTGCGAGCTAAACAACGTTGGAACGGTGGCGAGGGGGATATAGGCAACAACGGACGCAAAAAAGCCGGGTTGAACCCGGCTGATCTGCTTTTTAATGGTGCCGACAGTGAGACTCGAACTCACACGGCCGCAGCCACTACCCCCTCAAGATAGCGTGTCTACCAATTTCACCATGTCGGCTTGGCGTCGGGCGTGAGCCTGACGCGAAGAGGGCGGATCATATCGTTCGACCTCGGCCTTTGTCCAGCGTTTTTGCGGCGGTAGTGCGCGTGCTCATTGCCAACCGGGATGCGGTCGGCGAGGGCGCGGACATGGGTTACAATGAGCCAACATCGTTGCAAGAAAATTGCTTACACGGGCTATGTCCGACCTGCTGCGCCAACATCTGGAACGTTACGAGCTGGGGAATCGCTATCCCAGGTTGCTTGCCGAGCGTTATCCACGCATCGTGGAGCGCATCGTCGAGCTCTGGGGAAGCCCGGCGCTGTCCGCGTATTTTGAAGAACTGCTGATCATGGATAGGCCGGAGCGCCAGGGCTTTCCGCCGGAGGTCGGTGCCGAGCTGATGTCGCTGGCCTTTGGCTATGACCATGTGGTGATGCCGCAGCAGACCGAGTCGGATGTGTGGGCGCACGTGCACGAAAAGGCACAGGCCGAGCTGGAGGAGCGGGGGTTGAGCGCCAGTGCACGCGATTTCCACCAATCGGTCAGCCGGGGAGACGAGGCGGCAATCGGGCTGTTCCTGCGTGCAGGTCTGCCAGTCGACGCGCGCGACGAGCAGGAGTGGACGCCGCTGATCCGCTCCGCGTTCGAGGGCAATGCGACGATGGCCGAGGCGCTCTTGCGTGTCGGTGGCGCCATTCATGCCCACGATGCGGATGGCTATGGCGCGCTGCACTGGGCGGCGCTCAACGGCCATGAAGGCGCGGTCGAGCTGCTGCTCAAGCATGGTGCCCGCGTCGATGCTGTCAGCAAGCATGGCTTCACTCCGCTGATTCAGGCGGCGACGCGTGGTCAGGCCAAGGTGCTGCGGCGGTTGATCGCGGCAGGTGCCCAGGTGAATGCCACGACCTTCGATGGCTGGACTGCGCTGCACAAGGCGGTGGCCAATGGTCATCTCGAAGCCAGCGTGGTGCTGCTTGATCATGGCGCCGATCCGTTGGCCCGCTATCAGGACGGCACTACACCGCTGACCATGGCGATGCAGGCCAATCGGCCACGGCTTTATGAGGTGTTGAATATGGCGGCACGGCTACGGCAGCGCCGGCCGGAGGCCTACAACTACGTGCCGCAATCACCGCTGCTCAAGAAGGATGAGTAGTTCGGTGAGCCGGCCAAACAAAAAACCCGCTTGCTGGCGGGTTTTTTGTTTGCTGCTTGAAGGCGATCAGGCGCCCACCTGCACCGCGCGACCGCGACGGTTGGTGCTGGTGAAAGCCGCGATGGTCACCGTGCCGCTGACCGCCACCGGACCGGTGTAGGCGGACGAGGCAGCAGTCGGTTCGCTGCCATCGGTGGTGTAGCGCAGCGTCAGGCCTGGGCTTTCGAGGTTGGCGTAGAGCTTGCCGCCTTCCAGCTTTGCGCCCGGCACCGGTACGCGGTAGCCATAGCCGCCGAGGAAACCGTCCAGCCGTGCCAGTTCGCGCTGACCAAGGCGGTTGGCGAACTGGTTCCAGTCGGCGTCCATCTTCGCATCGCGCGCGGCCTTGTCGGCGATGAAGGTCCAGCCCGGATCCTTGGCCCATGCGCGCTCGCCCAGCGCGATGATGCGCGGCATGGCAAGGTGCTCGACGCGGGCGCTACTACGAGCATTCTCCGCCCACAATTCGCCCTGCAAGCCGATCACGTTCTTGGTGCCCTCGGCGGTGAGGCGGGCCTTGTCCTTCAGCGAATCGCCAAGGTCATGGCCGAACAGGTTGAGCGTGGCCGTGGTGTAGATGTCGAGCGGGCAGAATTCGTAGGCCTTGCGGGTGTTGATGAAGCCACCCCAGTAGTAGCCGGGCTCCTTCGGGTCCTTTTCGTAGGCCAGATCGAAGTAGAGGTTGGTGACGTTGCACAACACCACCTTGTAGCCGGCGTTGGCCAGCTGGTAGGCGAAGTCTTCCTGGCCCCAGCCCCAGACGTTGTTCCAGACATAGGGCTGGAAGTTGGCATTGACGAACTTGGGGTTGGGCTTGTGGACGTTGGCGCCGTTCACGTGCTCGTGGGTGAGGGCAATTTCTTCCCAGCCGCCGAAGGTCAGGTTGTACTTCTTCAGGATGTCGCGGTAGCGGCCGAGGAAATAGTCGAGCAGCTCGCGGGTGTTCTTCAGGTTGTTGGCCTGCATGAAGGCCTGGCACTTCGGCGAGCCTTCCCAGGCGCCGGCCGGCACTTCGTCGCCGCCGGTATGCAGCGTGGTCCACGGTGCGCCGGCTTCGTCGTACATCACCTTCACGTCGCGGATCACCGTCTCGATGAAGTTGTAGCCGCCTTCCATCGCGATGCAGATCACGTTGTCGTGCCACAGCTGCACCGATTCGTACTTCGAGGCGTCATCGAAATCGGCGAGCAGATACTGCTCGGCTTCGGCCTGCTTGCCGGCTTTCACCAGGCGCTCGTAGCGCACATTCATTGCCTTGATGGCGGAGCGGGCGTGGCCCGGCACGTCGAATTCAGGCACCACTTCGATATGGCGCGCGGTGGCGAACTTGAGGATCTCGATGAAATCGGCACGGCTGTAGTAGCCGGTGCCATGCGAGCCTTCCACCTCGGCGCCGGAGCCGAAGCAGGGCACCAGGTTGTCACGCTCGTCGATGGTGAAGCCGCGCTTGCTGCCGATTTCGGTGAGCTCGGGCAGCGTCGGGATTTCCAGGCGCCAGCCTTCGTCGTCGGTGAGGTGGAAGTGGAACTGGTTGAGCTTGTACAGCGCCATGCAATCCAGCAGGCGCAGCACGGTTTCCTTGGACGAGAAATTGCGGCCCACGTCCAGGTGCATGCCGCGATAGGCAAAGCGCGGCGCATCCTTCACTTGCACGTGCGGCACGGCGAGCACGGCCTGCGGATTGGTCCAGGCGGCAACGGGCAGCAGCTGGCGCAGGCTCTGGATGCCGTTGAACACGCCGGCCGGCGAATTGCCGACGATCTCGACGCCGCCAGCATTCACCGCCAACGTATAGGCCTCGGCAAGCGCACCGGTCTCGGCGACATCGATCTTGCCCAGCTTCAGCACAATGCCTTTGCCGGCGGATGCGCCATGGAAATCGGCGCCGGTCAGGTCCTTCAGGCTCTGGCGCAGGAAGGCGGCTTCGGCGGCCAGCTCGGCCGGGAACACCACCAGCGTGTCACGATCGATCACGAACGTGCCGTTGCCGTAGCTCGCTTCGAGCGGCGTCGGGGTGATCTTGCCGACTTCGCCGGCCGGCAGCAGCGTGAGCTGCTCGTTGTCGGCATAGCGCGATTCGGGCGTGGCGAGTGGCACCTTGTCGGCCAGCGAGCGATTACGCTGCTCTGGGCGCACGAACGGCACGATGGTCGGATCACCGATGGCCTCGGCGCGGGCCGTGGTGCTGCCGTCGCCATAAACGATATAGAAGCCCAGTGGCGCGTCGGTTTCCTGGATCACCCAGAAGATGCCGATGTACTCGATCACCCGCGTTTCACCCGGCGCCAGCGTGCCGAATTCGGCGGTCGGCGTGAGCTTGGACAGATCGCCATTCACATGACTGGTCGCCACGCCGCCTGTCACGGTCTCCGGCTTGATCTTGCGGCAGGTGTTGAAATACAGCGCCCAGTCAGTGCCCGTCAACGGCGCATCCGAGTGGTTGGTCAGCGTCAGGCGGGCGAGGAAGGTGTCGCCGTCGTAGTGGTTGGAAACGCATTCCCAGCTGAGCTTCAGCTGCGATCCGGCGGGACGGCTCATCGGATTTCTCCATGCAAGGCAGGTAGACAGGGGCAGCGCGGCCAGCGGCAACGCTGTAAGAAAACGACGAATTGCTGACAGTGTAGTGCGATTGCCGGGGGGGTGCCAGCCTCGGTTTTGCCCATTTTGCTGCGAGCGACAAGCGTTGGCATCACGAGCGTATATCCGCAACCTCGTTCCGTGCGGCGACTTTTGCCGGCATCGGCCGCCAGCAGCTCCTGGCTTTCCGGTATCATTACGCGCTGCTGATTCCGGTGCCCGGCCCTCGCCTCGTGCCGCTGTTCTTACCTCGCGACCCCTCGGATCCGAACCATGGCTGACGTCCTCAAGCTGCGCGGTGGTACTGCGCTTTCCGCTTTCCGCATCGAAAAACTGCTGGCCGCGTTGTCGGCTCAAGGCGTGAACGCCAGGCTCTACGCCGAGTTCTGGCACTTCATCGAGGCGGACGGCCAGCTCGATGCAGCACAGCAGCAGGTGCTGGAGCGCGTGCTGAGCTACGGCGAGCCTGCCCGCCTGGCAGAGGCCCAGGGCGCGCTGTTGCTGGTGTTGCCGCGACTGGGCACGATCTCGCCGTGGGCGTCCAAAGCGACTGATATTGTTCAGCACTGTGGACTGGCACACGTGGCACGCGTCGAACGCGGCATGGCGGTCTACGCCAGCAAGGCCGATGGTTCACCGCTCTCCACCGCCGAGAAGAGCCTGCTGATCCCGCTGGTCCACGACCGGATGACCGAGCAGGTGTTCGAGACCCTGGACGCCGGTGCCGAGCTGTTCCGCCATTTCGAACCCAAGCCGTTGACCAGCGTCGACGTGCTCGGTGGCGGTCGCGCCGCGTTGGAAGCCGCCAACCGCGACTTCGGCCTCGCGCTGTCCGAAGACGAGATCGATTACCTGGTAGAGAACTTCGGCATGTTGGGGCGCAACCCGACCGACGTCGAACTCACGATGTTCGCGCAGGCCAATTCCGAGCACTGCCGCCACAAGATCTTCAACGCCGATTTCGTCATCGATGGCGAGGCGCAATCGCACAGCCTGTTCGGCATGATCCGCGAAACGCACAAGGCCGCGCCGGAAGGCACGGTGGTCGCGTATTCGGACAACGCCTCGGTGATCGAGGGCGGCGAGATCGAGCGCTTCTACCCGGCCGCGGATGGTAAGGCCTATGGCTTCAACCGCGAGCAGACCCACATCCTGATGAAGGTGGAAACGCACAACCATCCGACCGCGATCTCGCCGTTCCCTGGCGCCGCCACTGGTTCGGGCGGCGAAATCCGCGATGAAGGTGCTACCGGTCGCGGTTCGCGGCCCAAGGCGGGCCTCGCCGGCTTCACCGTGTCCAACCTCAATATCCCCGGCGCGATCCAGCCGTGGGAAGACCCGGCCTACGGCAAGCCGGACCGCATTGCGTCCGCGCTCGACATCATGATCGAAGGCCCGATCGGTGCCGCCGCGTTTAACAATGAATTCGGTCGCCCCAACCTTGCCGGTTACTTCCGTACCTTCGAAGAACGCTTCGACGGCGCGCGCCGCGGCTATCACAAGCCCATCATGATCGCGGGCGGCCTCGGCAATATCGCTGCCATCCACGTTGGCAAGAATGCGCTGCCCGAAGGCAGCCTGCTGATCCAGCTTGGCGGTCCGGGCATGCTGATCGGCATGGGCGGCGGCGCCGCCAGCTCGATGGCGACCGGCGCCAACGCCGCCGACCTCGACTTCGACTCGGTGCAGCGTGGCAACCCGGAAATCCAGCGTCGCTGCCAGGAAGTGATTGATCGCTGCTGGCAGCTTGGCGCCAAGAACCCGATCCAGTCCATCCACGATGTCGGCGCCGGCGGCATCTCCAATGCCTTCCCGGAACTGGTGAACGATGCCGGCATGGGTGCGGTGTTCGACCTGCGCAAGGTCAACATCGAGGAATCGGGCATGGCGCCCAAGGAAATCTGGTCGAACGAATCGCAGGAGCGTTACGTGCTCGGCATCTCGCCAGCCGACCTCCTGACCTTCGAGGCGATCTGCGAGCGCGAGCGCTGCCCGTTCGCCGTCATCGGCCGTACCACCGACAAGAAGCAGCTCACCGTTGAAGACCCGTACTTCGGCAACCAGCCGGTCGATATGCCGATGGACGTGCTTTTGGGCAAGCCGCCCAAGATGACCCGCGACGTAGCACGCATCAAGCCGGAAGTGCAGGTGTTCGATTCGTCGGCGCTGGACATCAAGGAATCGTTGTACCGCGTGCTGCGCCTGCCGACGGTGGCGAACAAGAACTTCCTCGTCACCATCGGTGACCGTACCGTCGGCGGCATGACCGCGCGCGACCAGATGGTCGGCCCGTGGCAGGTGCCGCTGGCCGATGTCGCGGTCACCACCATGGGCTTTGCCACCTACAAGGGCGAAGCGATGGCGATGGGCGAGCGCACGCCGCTGGCGCTCTTGAACGCGCCGGCGTCGGGCCGTATGGCCGTGGCCGAGTCGCTGCTCAATATCGCCGCGGCCCCGATCGCCAAGCTCTCCGATGTGAAGCTGTCCGCCAACTGGATGGCAGCTGCCGGCCACCCGGGCGAGGACGCACGCCTCTACGACACGGTCAAGGCCGTCGGCCTCGAGCTGTGCCGCGAACTGGGCGTCTCCATCCCGGTGGGTAAGGATTCGCTGTCGATGAAGACGGTGTGGGAAGAGGGCGGCCAGAAAAAGGAAGTGGTCGCGCCGATGTCGCTGATCGTCTCGGCCTTCGCGCCGGTCACCGATGTGAGAAAGACGCTCACCCCGGTGCTCAAGCCCGAGTTCGATACCGACCTGATCCTGATCGACCTGGGCGACGGCAAGTGCCGCCTCGGCGGCTCGGCGCTGGCGCAGGTCTACAAGCAGGTGGGCCAGTGGGCGCCGGATGTGGTCAGCGTGCCGCATCTGAAATCGTTCTTTGCCACCGTGCAGAAGCTCAACGCCGAGGGGCGCATCCTTGCCTATCACGATCGCTCGGATGGCGGCCTGATCGGCGCCGTATCGGAAATGATGTTCGCCAGCCGCGTCGGCGTGTCGCTCGATATCGACGAGGTCTGCATCGAACGCCGCCGCCGTGCTCGCGAGGAAGACGAGCTGTCGCCCGAGGACGTGGCGCGTGGCGAGAACGGCCGGGTGATGGGCGTCTTATTCAACGAGGAACTGGGCGCCGTGCTGCAGGTGAAGCGCAGCGACACGGCAGCCGTGATCGCCGCGTTCTCCAATGTGGGCATCCGCAGTGAGCTGCACGTGGTCGGCAGCCTGAACCACGATGATCGCCTCAAGATCAAGAAACGCAACCGCCTGCTGCTGGACGAGCCGCGGGTCGAGTTGCAGAAGGCCTGGAGCGAGACCAGCTGGCGTATCCAGCGCCTGCGCGACAACCCCGCCTGCGCCGATGCCGAGTTCGCCCGCATCGAGGATCGCCACGACAAGGGCCTGTTCGCCCAAGCGACGTTCGAGCTGGGTGACAACGTTGCCGCGCCGTTCATCAATACCGGCGTGAGCCCCAAGATCGCCATCCTGCGCGAGCAGGGTGTGAACGGCCAGATCGAGATGGCCGCCGCGTTCACCCGCGCCGGCTTCACCGCCGTCGATGTGCACATGAGCGACCTGATCGCAGGGCGCGTCAGCCTGGCCGACTTCCAGGGCCTCGCGGCCTGCGGTGGTTTCAGCTACGGCGATGTGCTGGGTGCCGGCGAAGGCTGGGCCAAGAGCATCCTGTTCAACGAGCGCGCGCGCAGCGAGTTCGACGCGTTCTTCCATCGCGCCGATACCTTTGGCCTCGGCGTGTGCAATGGTTGCCAGATGATGGCCAACCTGGCCGGCATCATCCCGGGCGCGGAGGCCTGGCCGAAGTTCACCCGTAACCAGAGTGAGCAGTTCGAGGCGCGGCTGACCATGGTCGAGCTGCCGGAATCGCCGTCGCTGTTCTTTGGCGGCATGGCCGGCAGCAAGCTGCCGGTGGTGGTGAGCCACGGCGAGGGCTTTGCCAACTTCGGTCAGCAGGGCGAGTTGAAGAAGGCCATCGTGGCGATGCGCTATGTCGACAGCCACGGCAAGCCGACCGAAGCCTACCCGATGAACCCGAACGGCAGCCCCAAGGGCGTGGCGGGTGTGACTACGCCGGATGGCCGCTTCAGCATCATGATGCCGCACCCGGAGCGCGTATTCCGTACCACGCAGCTCTCCTGGCACCCGGAACACTGGGGCGAGGACAGCCCGTGGCTGCGCATGTTCCGCAACGCGCGGCGCTGGTTGGGCTGATCGCGGGCCTGGATTGGCAAGCCAAAAAAAAAGGAGCGCCAGGCGCTCCTTTTTTTTTGCGGTGGCAGCACTCAGCCCGCTTGCCGTTTCGCCCGCATCTGGCGCCGTCTGGCCCAGCCGACGAGCCCGCCGCCGGCCAACAGCAAGGCATAGGTCTCGGGCTCTGGCACCGGGGCGGTGATGGCGTTGAAGGTGATGCTCTGCAGGTAGAGCTCGGCCGCGCCGAGGTCCCCCTGATACATGTAGATCGGCACTTCCTCGAAGATCGGCACCTCGATCAGCTGGCAATCGGGCTCGCCGACGCAGCCCGGATCCTGTTGCCATTCGCTGCCGACTTGGATCAGTTCGGTACCGATCTGCACCTGCACGTAGTCGACGCCGCCCATGGCCTCGAGCGAGCCGCGCAGTGCAGGCGTGGTGGAATCGGCGTGGTGCAGCTGCTGCACGAACGAGCCCGAGCCGGTGCTGTAGCTGCCCCAGCCCACGCCATCGACCCCCATGCCGACACCGCCCGGATATTCGGTGTTGTAACTGCCGGCGAAATCGATGGTGTAGCCGACGATGCGATGGCCGGGCTTGGCGTTGAAGGAGAAGCCGGCGTCGAAGAAGCCATGCACCGGCAACAGCGGATCGCTTTCATTGGTGGCGTAGTCGTACAGCGCCATCTGGTTGCCGAAATCGATCTTCACGCCGTTGCTGGATGCGCTGTAGCCGAGGCTGTTCGGATCGATGTAGCTGGTGTAGCCGTAGTCGTAGTAGTCGATGCCGAAGTTGAACAGGTCGGCGTCGAAATCGACGGTGACCTGGCCGGCATCGAGCGTGGTGGGGATGGCAAGCGCGGCCTGAGACAGCAGTGCGCAGGCCAGCGCGGGCAGGATACGGCGTACGAGCATGATGACAACCTCCGGTATGTGCGGAATGAGGGCGTCATCAGGCTAGAGCGTGTTTTGCAGAAGTTCCGGTATGTCTGTGCTTGAAACTATTCGAATGTACGAATGTTTGCGCTGTCGAGGTCAGGGCAGGAGTGGCAGGGTGGTGCGCTGTACAGGAGTGGGCAGGGATGCTTGCGGCATTGCTTGAGCGATGCCGCGTATCCAGGCGCTTGGCTCGGGCGCGGATAATGTGTTGCTGACAAGCGATGACAAGCGAATCCAGGCGTGCCGCTGGTCATGTCATGGACGGTGGATGGTTAAGCGGTCGCCGGAAACGAACAAGGCTGCCCAGAGGCAGCCTTGTTGCTCGCGTCCGCCGACGGCGGAGGCGTTACTTGATCAGGCGGATGTTGAACGGCAGGCGATAGTACTCACCCTTGCTCGACTTCACTGCGCCCAGGATGCAGAACACCAGATGCACGATACCGACAGCAATGATGACCAGGAAACCGATCAGGATGATGCTGAGAATGGAACCGGCGACGTAACCGATGATGGCCGTGATCGACCAGTTGAGCGCTTCCTTGGCCTGGTCTTGAACCAGCGCATCGTCCTTCTTCACCAGGAAGACGATCAGCGGCGGGATGAAGCCGAAGATCAAAGTGCCGATCCAGGTCAGCACGGCAAAGGTCGTCGAATCGTTGGACGGTTGGCTCGGAGGTACCGGTTGGACTTCGCTCATCTATGTTCCCCTGTTTGTTTGGATGACGCAGCATGCTGCCGCGCCATCTTAGTGCCCGGCCAAAGCGGGGGTCAAATTCGCGACATGCCGGTGTGAGCCAGGCAATAAAAAAGCCGGCAGTGAGCCGGCTTTTTGGTGGGAATACCCGTCAGCGCGTCAGCGTACCGGTCGGCGAGATCATCGTCAGCTCCACGAACTTGGAGCCCAGCCGCTGGTTGTTGCTGAAATCGATGGCAAAGCCACCCAGATCGACGCGACCGAGGCCAGCCATGGCGTTGTAGATCGCCTGGCGGGTGGGGTTCTTGCCGGCGCGGCGGATCGCTTCCACGGCGAGGCGGGCAGAGAGGTAGCCTTCCAGCACGGCGTAGGTCGGGAATTCGCCGGAACGCAGCACCGGGCCCGCGTCTTCCTGGAATTCGCGGATCAGGCGTACCTGCACGTTGGACGGGTACGGATAGACCTGCGAGATGCCGAGGCCATGGGCATTCTTGGCGCTGATATAGCGGATCACATCCTCGAACTGGATCAACGAGATGCCGTAGAGCTGGCTGGTACCGCCTGCGGCCTTGTAGCGTTTGACGAACTCTGCGGCGGGCTTGGACGACGCGAGGATGATCACCGCCTGCGGGTTAGCCTTGGCAAGCTGGCCGGTGGCCTTGGTGACATCGCCGCTTTTCGCGTCGAACGGCGCTTCGATCGCCAGCGTGATCTGGCGCTTCTGCAGCGCGGCCTTGAGCGAGGCCAGTGCTGCTTCACCATCGGCGTCGCCCTGCACCAGCGCACCAACGCGGGTGATGCCGAGGTTGCCGGTCAGCAGTTGTACCGTCTTTTCCAGCTCCTGCGCGTATCCGGTGCGGGTCATGAAGATATTGGGATTGGGCGACTGGCGCAGCGATTCGGCGCCGCTGTGCACGCCGACGAGGGCCACATTGTTGCTGGTCAGCACGCCGGACTTCGCTACCTCGGTGGCGGCGGCCGCACCGTAGTAATTGACGAGCAGCAGCGCGTTTTCCTTGTCCAGCAGTGTGCGGGTATTGGCGAGCGCGCGCTTGCCGTCGCTGGCGTCGTCGAGCACCTTGTGGTTGATCACGGCGCCGTTGATGCCGCCACGGGCGTTGATCCGGCCGAAGTAGAGCGAGGCGCCGAGCGCCAGCGCCTTGCCGGTGTCGGCATTGAGGCCGGACGTGGGAACCGATTGCCCGACGACGATCTCGGATTCCGGGGTGCGGTCGACCGCTTCGACCTCTTCGTCTTCGGGGGCGGCGATGGCCTGGGACAACACGCCGAGCATCAGGCAGGGCAGCAGGAATTTACGCAGCATCTCGATCTCCTCCCTTGCGCAGGCGCGTCTCGCGGCGCCGGTTCGCTATGTTCGGGGCATCTTAAATTAATGCCCGCTGATGGTATAGTGGCCGTCCGCCTCATTGGGGAATACGGCATGCGTCGCGGAGTCTACGCCGGCAGTTTCGATCCGGTCACCCATGGTCACCTCTGGATGATCGAACACGGCACACGCGTCTTTGACGAGATGATCGTCGCCATCGGCGAGAATCCGGACAAGAAATACACCTTCAGCGTAGCCGAACGCGTGGCCATGCTGAAGGAAACCACGGCCCATCTTCCCAATCTGCGGGTGGAAACGTTCGAAAACCGCTTCCTCGTCGACTATGCCCGTGAGGAAAACGCGGATTTCATCCTGCGCGGCATCCGCGAAGCGGCCGACTACGAGTTCGAGCGCAAGATGCGCTACGTGAACGCTGATCTTGCGCCGCATATCGACACGGTGTTCCTGATGCCGCCGCGCGAGATCGCCGAGATCAGCTCCACCATGGTCAAGGGCCTGGTCGGACCGGAAGGCTGGGAGAAGGTGGTCAGCCAGTATGTGCCGGCCCCCGTGTTCCTGCGCCTCGTCGAATGGCGCGAGCGCCAGCGCACCGGCTGAGCGCTCAGTTCCCGGCAGTCCAGGCCGGGCTGGTAAACTCGGGTTTTGCCCGACAGCCTATGCCATGCCCGAAATCGCCAGCTATACCAACCGCCTTGCCAAGAACGCCAAGCATTGGGGGCGTTGGGCGCGCCGCCAGGGCGTGAGTTGCTACCGCCTCTACGACCGCGACGTGCCGGAATTCCCGGTCATCGTCGATTGGTACGACGGTCGCGTCCATCTGCAGGAATACGACACCGGCTGGGTGCAAACTGACGAGGACCACGAGGCCTGGCTTGCCGAGATCTGGGAGGCGACCGCGCAGGCGCTGGGCGTGAGCGAGGAGCTGGTGGCGGTGAAGACGCGCCGCCGCCAGGAAGGCGATGCCCAGTACGAGAAGACCGGGCGCGAGGGTGAGGCCTTCATCGTTGAGGAGCAGGGACTGCGCTTCAGCGTGAACCTCGACAGCTATCTCGATACCGGCCTCTTTCTCGATCACCGCAACACCCGGGCCCGCGTGCGGGCCGAGGCGGCCGGCAAGCGCTTCCTCAACCTGTTTTGCTACACCGGCGCGTTCACGGTGTACGCGGCGGCCGGCGGCGCACGCGAAACCATGTCGGTCGATCTGTCCAACACCTACCTGGACTGGGCCGTGCGCAACCTCGCGCTGAACGGCCTTGCCGACGGCCTGCACCGCCGCGTGCGGCAGGACGTATTCCAGTTCCTGACCGATGCCATCGACGATGGCGCGCAATACGAGCTGATCGTGATGGATCCGCCGTCGTTCTCCAATTCCAAGAAAATGCAGGGCGTGCTCGACGTGCAGAAGGATCATCGCTGGCTGGTCGAAGCCTGCCTGGAAATCCTGGCACCGGGCGGCACGCTATATTTCTCCAACAACCTGCGTACCTTCAAGCTCGATCCGGCACTGGCACCGTTGTGCGAGGACATCTCGGCCCAATCGGTGCCCGAGGATTTCCGCAACAAGCGCATCCACCAGTGCTTCCGTTTCGTCAAAGCCTGAGCCGCGCCCGATTGCCGCAATGACGCCGCTTTACCCTGAACCGCTGGTCTTCGTCGACCTGGAAACCACTGGCGCCAATGCCACGCATGACCGCATCACCGAGATCGGCATCGTCCAGCTCGATGCGGGCGGAGCGCGCGCCTGGTCCAGCCTCGTCAATCCCGGCATCCCCATTCCCAGCTTCATCCAGAGCCTGACCGGCATCAACGACGAGATGGTGGCGGGCGCTCCCAGCTTTGCCGAGCTCGCCGAGGAGGTGCTGCTCAAGCTGGAAGGCCGGGTATTCGTTGCGCACAACGCACGCTTCGACTACGGCTTCCTCAAGAACGAGTTCCGGCGTGTGGGGCTGAGCCTGCGCGCGCGGGTGCTATGCACGGTGAAGCTGTCGCGCAAGCTGTATCCAAACGAGTACAAGCACAATCTCGATAGCCTGGTGGCGCGGCACGGTCTGAAGATCGAAGGCGAGCGCCACCGCGCGCTGACCGATGCCGAATTGCTGCTGCAGTTCCTGCAGGCTGCCCATGGCGATCACCCGGCCGAGCAGATCCACGCCGCCATTGCCGAACTGACCCGCCAGCCGACGCTGCCGGCCGGGCTTGATCCGGCCCTGCTCGACGAGATGCCGGAGACGCCGGGGGTCTACCTGTTCTACGGCGATGACGACACGCCGCTGTATGTGGGCAAGAGCAACAACATCCGCAAGCGCGTGCTCAGCCACTTCGCCAGCGATCACAAGGCGCACAAGGAAATGCAGCTGGCGCAGCTGGTGCGGCGCATAGACTGGCGGCCAAGCGCCGGCGATTTCGGTGCGCTGCTGCTGGAAACCCGGCTGGTGAAAGAGCTGCAGCCGGTCTACAACACGCGACTGCGCGCCACCCGCGAGCTCTGTGCCTGGGTGCTGGAGCCGGGCGAGGAGGGCCTGTTGCAGCCAAGGCTGGCGGGGCTCGACGAGCTCGAGGTCGGCGACGACGCGGCCTATGTGTTCGGCCCGTTCCGCAGCAAGCGCGAGGCCAACAAGCTGCTCGACAAGCTTGCCGACGGCCTGAACCTGTGCCGCCAGGTGCTCCGGCTGGAGCCGCGTGCCGGCAAGGGGTCGCGGGCCTGCTTCGGCGTGCAGATCGGCCGCTGCAAGGGTGCCTGCATCGGCAAGGAGGCGCCGGGCGTGCACAACGCGCGGTTGCTGGCGGCGCTTGCCAAGCACCGCTTCGCCAGCTGGCCGTATCCGGGGCCGATCGGCATCCCCGAGGGCGACGCGTGGGCGCCACAGCTGCACGTGATCGACAGCTGGCGCTACCTCGGCGCCATCCACGATCCATCCGAATTGCCCGAGTTGCTGCTGGCCACTCGCCCGGGCTTCGACATCGACAGCTACAAGCTGATCCAGACCGAGCTCAAGCGCCGCGGCGGCCAGGTGAAGCTGCTGTAGGCCTGCCGCCGTCGGTCGATTGTCACCCGCAGCCTGCCGGGGGGGCGCACAATTGTTGCGTCGCACAAAAGGAGGCACGTCATGCTGCAATGGTGGACAAGCTGGTGGGGCAACGCACTCAAGCTCGCGGAGATCTGCTGGCGCGCGCCGCAGGTGATCGCGCACCGGGTCACGCGCATGGCGCTGGCGGGGCCCAAGCCCGATGCGCGGGATCGACGTGAATTCCACGGCATGGTCAGCGAGAAGCTGCTGGCATTCAGCAGCGGCGGCTGGTCGATGTGGCTGACGTTCTGGCTCTCGGCCTGGCGCTCGCTCTGGTCGGGGCGCCCGGCGCAGGCGGTGCACTGGCAGCGTGCATTGGGGCGTGGCATCGCGCCGATTCACCGCAAGGTCAGCGCCAATGCCCACCGCTTGGCCAAGACGCCGCTGCGGCTCGGCAAGCGCTGATGCATCTCGTCGCCGCCGGCTGCGGTTCATCGCGGCCGCAGGCGGCTCGTCGCAGGCCCGGGAGCGGGTGAAGCCAGCGTCATAGATTGCGTGGTGTGCTCATTGCGGAGACTACCACCATGCACCCTGTCGTCCTTTCCGGCGTCAGCAAGCACTACCGGCTGGGCGAGCTCGATGTGCCGGCGATTGCCGGCGTCGACCTCGAACTGAATGCCGACTGCTTCACCGTGCTGTCCGGGCCATCGGGCAGCGGCAAGACCACGCTGCTCAACCTGATCGGCGGCATCGATCGCGCCGATACTGGCCGCATCGTCATTCACGGCACCGATCTTTCCACGCTGCGCGACGATGCGCTGTCCGATTTCCGTGCGC
Organism: Chitinolyticbacter meiyuanensis; assembly: GCF_008033135.1. Taxonomy (NCBI): domain Bacteria; kingdom Pseudomonadati; phylum Pseudomonadota; class Betaproteobacteria; order Neisseriales; family Chitinibacteraceae; genus Chitinolyticbacter; species Chitinolyticbacter meiyuanensis. The sequence goes on along the minus strand of NZ_CP041335.1, from coordinate 3,404,852 downwards.
GGCACATCGGCTTCATCTTCCAGAACTTCAACCTGCTGCCGGTGTTGTCGGCGTACGAGAACGTCGAGTACCCGCTGATCCTGGCCGGCGCGCCGGTCAACCAGCGGCGCGCCCGCGTCACCGAACTGCTCGCCGCGGTGGGCCTTGCCGACCGGGCGCGCAACCGGCCGGGCCAGCTTTCCGGCGGCCAGCGCCAGCGCGTTGCCATCGCGCGCGCCTTGGCGACCAGCCCGCAACTGGTGCTGGCCGACGAGCCCACCGCCAACCTCGATAGCCATACCGGCGCCGCCATCCTGGCGCTGATGCGGCAGATGCAGCGCGATTATCAGGTGAGCTTCGTGTTCTCGTCGCACGATCCGCAGGTGCTGGCCCAGGCCGACGACGCCGTGCACATCCGCGACGGCGCCATCGTGCGGATCGAGCGCAGCAAGGTGGCGGCATGAGCGCGGTGCTCGGGCCCTGGGCCGCCGCGCACCTCGCCGCCGCGGCCTGGGTGCTGACGGCCGGCGGCATGCAGCTGGCGCGGCCCAAGGGCGGGGCAGTGCATCGCTGGCTGGGGCGCTCCTGGCTGCTGGCGATGGGGGTGGTGGCGCTGTCGTCGTTCGGCATCCACACCATGGCGCAGCAATGGCACGGCTTCAGCGCCATCCACCTGCTGTCACTGTGGGTGCTGTGGTGCATCGGCGCCGCACTGGTCACGGTACGGCGGGGGCAGATTGCCGCGCACCGCCGCTGGGTGGTGGGCGCCTACTGGGGCGCCGTGATCGCCGGCCTGCTGGCCGCGCTGGCACCTGGCCGCTGGCTCAACCTCTGGCTGACTTCGATCTGGGGATACACATGAAAACCATGCTACTGGCGGCGCGCAACCTTGCGCGCAATCGCCGTCGTTCTGCCACCACCCTGTTCGCGATGGTGGTCGGTGTTGTCGCGGTGCTGCTGTTCGGCGGCTATATCCGCACCATCAACCTGGGGCTGCAGACCGATTTCGTGCAGCGTGCCGGCCACCTGCAGGTGCAGCACCGCGATTACTTCCTGTTTGGCAGCGGCAACCCTGCGGCCTTCGGCATCGCCAATCCGGATGCGCTGATCACCGCGATCAAGGCCGACCCTGTGCTTGCCAGCATGCTGACGGTGGTGACGCCAACGCTCAGCCTGGGTGGTATCGCCGGCAACTATGCGGCCGGCGTCTCGCGCACCGTGCTCGGCAGCGGCGTGATCGTTGCCGACCAGAACCGACTGCGGCAGTGGAACGACTATGCCTTCCCCAACCGTACCCGCACGCTGGCGCTGACCGGGTCGGCACCGCAGGCCGCTGTGATCGGCACCGGTGTGGCCCGGGTGCTGCAGCTGTGCGGGCCGCTCAAGGTGCGCAATTGCCCGCTGCCGCAACCGGTGCTGGCGGACGGTGCGGCCATGCCGGGCGATGTCGCCGCGCTGGCAGTGGCCGACACCCGCCCGACAGCGGAGGCAGCGCGGCCGCAGATCGAGCTGCTCGCGGCCAATGTCCACGGCGCGCCCAATGTGGCGCGGCTCAACGTGGTCGCCGCCGAGCTGCAGGGCGTGAAGGAGCTCGACGATTTGTTCGTGCAGCTGCACCTGCCGGCGGCGCAGCGGCTGGTCTACGGCAGCGAGGCGCCGCGCGCCACCGCCATCGTGGTGCAGTTGCGCCACACCGCCCAGCTGGCCGAAGCGCAGCAGCGGCTGGAAACCCTGCTCAAGCAGCGCTTCCCGCAAATGCCGCTCGCGGTGGTCGACTATGCCACGCTCAACCCGCAGTACGGCCAGATCACCGGGATGTTTGCCGCCATCTTCGGCTTCATCTCGCTGCTGATCGGTGTGATCGTGCTGTTCACCGTCGGCAATACCATGAGCATGGCCGTGGTCGAGCGCACCACCGAGATCGGCACCTTGCGGGCGCTGGGGCTGCGCCGCGGCGGCATCCGCCGGCTGTTTGTCACCGAAGGCCTGCTGCTGGGCCTGGTCGGCAGCGCGCTCGGGGTGCTCACTGCGCTGGGCCTGGCGTGGCTGATCAACCACGCCGGCCTGTCGTGGACGCCGCCGGGCAACGTGGAATCGGTGGCGCTGCTGGTGCGGGTGGCGGGCGAGTGGCGCATGGTATTCGGCACCATGATCGGCCTCACCGTCGTTGCCGTGATCTCCGCCTGGTGGCCGGCGCGCCGCGCCGCACGGCTCGAGATCGTCGATGCCCTGCGCCATGTTTGAGGAGAGCGCCATGCGTACATTCCTTCCCGCCTTGGTCATGGTGCTGGCAAGCGCCGTGCACGCGGCACCCGAAGCGCAGGCGCTGCTCGCCGCCAGCGACGCGATCCGCAATCCGGAAAAACCATTTGGCCTCACCACCACGCTGATCGAGTACCGCAACGGCAAACAGCAGGAAACCACGTCGCTTGCCGTGTATTCGCGCAGCGAACGCGGCTCCGGGCAGTTCCGCAGCCTGTTGCGCTTCCTTGCCCCGGCACGCGATACCGGCAAGCTGATGCTGAAAAGCGGCAACGACCTGTGGTTCCACGATCCGGCCAACCAGGCCACCATCCGCATCTCGCCGCAGCAGCGGCTGCTGGGCCAGGCGGCCAATGGTGACGTGGTGACGGTGAACCTGGCGGGCGATTACAGCGCGCGGCTCGCCGGCGAGGAGGACATCACCGATGGTGATCGCCAGCCGCGCCGTGCGTGGCGGCTGGAGCTGGCCGCGCGTGCGCCGGATGTGACCTACCACCGCATCGAGTACTGGCTGGACCGCAGCAACAACCGGCCGATCAAGGCGCGCTTCTATGCCCAGAGCGGCAGCCTGCTCAAGACCGCCTACTACCGGCGCTACCAGTCGCAGCTCGGCGTGGAGCGGCCGACCGAAACGGTGATCATCGACGGGCTCGATCCGAACTGGGTCACCGTGATGCGCTTTGCCGACTATGCCTGGCGTGATGTGCCGGAGAGCTGGCTGCAGCGCGATTACCTGCCACGCTTCAAGCCCGAATGACGATGGCGCCACGGCATCTCTGGCTGGTGCTGCTGCTTGCCCCGGCTGCCCACGCCATCGAGTCCGATGCGGCAGCGCTGCAACTGGCGGACCTGCCCGACGCCCCGGCCGCCGCGGTGCCAACGCGCGACTGGCGCGCCCATGCCGAGCTCGCGGCCGGCATCGCCCGGCCGCGCGATGGCGCACAGGCGCCGGACAGTGCGCGGTTGTCGCTCGACGCGGTGCTCGATACCACGCTGGCACCGGGCTGGCGGCTGGTGCTGTCGGACCGGCTCGACGGCTGGGCCTGGCAGGGGCGGGCAGACCGGGCGATCAACACACTGCGCGAGGCCTATGTCGGCTGGCAGCCGGATGCGAGCACCGTGGTCGACCTCGGCCGAGTGAACGTGCGCTACGGCGCCGGCCTCGGCTACAACCCGACCGATTTCTTCAAGGCAGGCGCGTTGCGCTCGGTCACCAGCGCCGATCCGCAGGCACTGCGCGAGAACCGCCAGGGCAGCGTGATGTTGCGCGGCCAGCGGTTGTGGCAAGGCGGCGCGCTGACGGCACTCTGGTCGCCCGAGCTGGCCGATAGCCCAAGCGACGATGGCTTCGATCTCGACCTCGGGGCCACCAATCCGGTCGATCGCTGGCTATTGGTGGCCAGCCAGCGCTTGAACGATTGGTTCGACCCGCAGTGGCTGCTTTACGGCGAACCCGGCAGCGTGCAGGCCGGTGTGAACTGGAGCGTGCTGCTGAGCGATGCGCTGGTCGGCTATGTGGAATGGGCCGGCGGCAACCAGCCCAGCCTGTTGGCGCGCGCGCGTGGCGAGGACGACAGCGCGTTTCGCGCCGCCTACACGGTGGGCGCCACCTGGACCACCTCGTTCAAGCTTTCCGTTTCCGCTGAATACCAGCGCGACAACAGCGCGGTGGATGCGGATGAATGGAAAGCGCTGCAGAATGATGTGCGACTGGGTACACAACGGGGCAGCGCGGACGACTACGCGCGCTACCGCCAACTAGCGGGCACGCGCCAGGCGCTGACCACGCGCGAAGGACTGATGCTGTACGCCAGCTGGCAGGATGCCGGCGTGGCCGGGCTGGATCTGGCCGGCTACTGGCGGCGCGATCTGGTCGATGCCAGCTGGCAATCCTGGCTGCAGGCGCGCTGGCGCGGCCGCTGGGCTGACCTGACCGCGCAATGGCTGTACAACCACGGCACGGCCCTCAGCAACTATGGCGCCGCACCGGCAACACAGCGCTGGCAACTGGCGCTGACCCACTACTTTTGATCGGATACGGCATGAGCCTGAGCAAATTGCGGGCGAGCTTGAAATGCAAGCCGGGGATGGACCGGTGGAGCGGCATCACGCTGCTGCTGGTGGTGAACCAGGTGGTCGCCGCCTTGCTGATCGGCACCAATCCGCATGTCGGCGTGCTCGACAACCTGATCATCGCCAATGCGATCGGTGTTTCGATCTGGTGCGGCTATGGCGTGCTCGAACTGGTGCCGCGCCTGCCGCGCCTGGCCATGCACCTGATCGCCGTGCCGATCGGCATCTGGATCGGCTTCAAGCTTGCGGCCTGGCTTGGCGTGTACGACGTGACGCACCTGCTGGTGAACCCGCTGGCGCAATGGCGGCTGCTGCTGAGCTGCATGGTGATCGCGGTGGCCGCCACCGTGGTGATCTCGCTCTCCATCCGCAATGCCGAATACCGCGTCGAGCTTGCGGCCGAGCAACAGCGCGCCAGCGAAGCGCGCGCCGCCGAAACCGATGCGCAGCTCGCCCTGCTGCAGGCGCAGATCGAGCCGCATTTCCTGTTCAACACGCTGGCCAACGTGCAAAGCCTGATCGCGCAGGATCCGCCACTGGCGCAAACGCTGCTGGGGCATCTGAACGGCTACCTGCGCGCCAGCCTCGATCGCACCCGCAAGTCGGTATCGACGCTGGCGGACGAACTGGAACTGGTGTCGGCACTGCTCGCCATCGGCCAGATCCGGTTGCAGCAGCGCTTGCGCTACCGGCTGGAGATCCCCGAGGCGCTGCGGGGTGCGCGCCTGCCACCGCTGCTGTTGCAACCCCTGGTGGAGAACGCCTTGCAACACGGCATCGAACCGGCGCTGGCGGGCGGCGAGGTGGTCGTCTCGGCCCGCCGCGACGGCGACTCGCTGTGCCTGCGGGTGGCCGACAGCGGTGCCGGCTTGGGGCAGTCCGCCGGTGGTGCCGGCGTGGGTCTGGCCAATGTGCGGGCGCGGCTTGCCAGCCTGTATGGCGGAGCAGGGCAGCTGGTGCTGCAGCCCAACAGCCCGAGCGGCGTGATCGCCGAACTGACCTTGCCCTACCGGGAGCCCTGATGCCGACCGCGCTGATTGCCGACGACGAACCGCTGCTGGCCAGTCACCTCGCCAGCCGGCTGCAGCAGTTGTGGCCGGCGCTGGAGCTCGTCGCCATCGTGCACAACGGCATCGATGCTGTGGCGACGCTGGCGCAGTGCCAGCCGGATTTTGCCTTCCTCGATATCCGCATGCCCGGCCTCACCGGCCTGCAGGTGGCCTCGGCTGCCGGCCGCACCCGGGTGGTGTTCGTCACCGCCTACGACGAATACGCGCTTGCCGCCTTCGCCGCCGCCGCGGTCGACTACCTGACCAAGCCGGTGGACGACGTGCGCCTCGCGCAATGCGTGACCCGGCTGCAACAGACCGTGCGCCCGGATATCGATCTTGCCAGCCTGCTGGCCCAGCTGCAGCGCCCGGCCGCCCCGGGCCTCGCCTGGCTGACCGTGGGCCTTGCCGATACCACGCGACTCGTCCATGTGGATGAGGTGGTGTATTTCGAGGCAAGCAACAAGTACACCGACGTGGTCACCGCCAGCGAGCGCCACCTGATCCGTACCTCGCTGAAG